>JBPCTY010000147.1:0-74371 GCA_051011415.1 Acidimicrobiia bacterium | reverse complement strand
GGCGTGAGGTGTGTGCGATCGAGATATCGACGCGGTGGCGTGTGAAAGAGGTCCACAACCAAACAAACGCCCACCCCACCGAACCAGCACACCCACGTCGGACCGATGCCCGCGAGGAGCTCGGTCGGCAAAGTTTCAAGGTGTGCGAGCGTACGATGCGGTGGAGGGACGTTGTCCATGGCAACGATGTTGGTACACCAGTGTGACAAAGCGCACTCACTGCTAACCTCCCGCATCGCCTCAATGGCACCACCTCAGGAGGATTCCCCCGATGGCATACAGATGTGAGGTTTGCGGCAAGGAGCCGTGGACAGGTAAACAGGTCAGCTTCTCGCACAAGCGGTCGTCCAAGACCTGGCGTCCAAACATCCAGAAGATCCGTGTCAAGCACGGGAACAACTCCCGCAGAGCCAGGGTGTGCACCTCGTGCATCAAGGCTGGCAAGGTCGAAAAGGTCTGATGCAGGGCGTCGTAAAGGCTTACGACGACAAAACCGGCGTCGGTGTCATCGTGCGCGATGACGACCGATCCGAGGTGCTTCTGATGCCGGGGAGCCTCGACGGGTCGATGTTCCGCTTCCTCCGCCAAGGTCAGCGCGTGCGATTCGATCTCACCGGTGAAGGTGACACCGCACATGCCACCAACCTCCGCTTCGGTAGCGACGGCTACTGACCCGCACCCGCCCGTAGTACGCTTGCATCATGGTCCAAGCATTCGTTCTGATTCAAACCGATTCCGGTAAGGCCTCCGAGGTCGCCCGCGCCATTGCAGACGTCGAAGGCGTGCAATCTTCAGAGGCGGTGACCGGCCCCTACGACGTCATCGTTTCGGCTGAGGCACCGGACGTCGATGCGCTCGGCATGCTGGTCGTCACCAAGATCCAGCCGGTGCCTGGCATCGTCCGCACGCTCACCTGTCCTGTCGTGCGTCTGTAACAGGCGCTCCGCACAAAGGACGTCGACTACCTCGTCGCTAGCCGGTTACGGGAGGCATGTTGCTCTATCGCCGCCGACACGAGATGGCTGCACAACTCCGGGTACGCCAATCCTGAAGCGGCCCACATCTTCGGAAACCCACTGATCGATGTGAACCCAGGCATGGTGTTTGCCTCGTTGAAGACAAACGACCCTGTCGATCGATCGTAGAAGAAGTCGATGCGTGCAAGCCCATTGAGACCCAGCGCCGTGAACACTCGCCCGGCCAAGATCCGAACCTCCGCTGCGAGATCATCCGCGAGATCAGCTGGTGCATCGAACGCCGAGGACTCGTCGGCGTACTTCGCGTCGTAGGTGTACCACCCACCGGCGACCCGCACTTCACCCGGCAGCGACATCTGTGGCCCATCAAGCACGGCGACCTCGATTTCCCTGCCATCGATCCCGTTCTCAACAATGACCTTGTCGTCGTATCTGAACGCTTGGGCAATGGCGTCTTTCAAACCGGTCTCGTCGGCCACTCTCCCGACACCAATCGATGACCCTTGTGCGGAGGGCTTTACGAACATGGGAAACGAGAGCGACGCCACGGACGCATCAACGACAGCCGCCGGGTCGGCATCCCACTGTTCGCGGTGCACGGTGTGCCACGCTGCAGTCGCCATACCGCGTGCTGCCACAACGGTCTTCGCCAGATCCTTGTCCATCGCAAGTGCGCTGCCGAGGACACCGCATCCGACATAGGGGACGTTCGCCGTTTCGAGCAACCCCTGCACCGTCCCATCTTCCCCGTGTGGACCGTGCATCACAGGAAATGCGACGTCGAACTCAAGAAGCTCGCCACCAATCCGCAACTGGCCATCTGGGAGAGCAAATGTGACCGGCCGCCCTTCAGCCCGGAACGGTCGAGTCGTCGAATCGGCAAGGAACCACTCTCCCGCCCTGTCGATGCCGACCGGTATCACTCGGTGCGCACCGCCTTCGAGCGCGTCGAATACGGACACCGCAGACGAACACGAAACCTCGTGTTCAGACGAGCGACCGCCGAAGAGAAGAAGTACCCGGGCCATGCGGGGAGGTTACCGTGTGCGACGAAACGGTCTCGGAATTCGCGAGAGGGGGTACATGAGCGTGAACGACCGCAACGACCCAATCATCGATTATCGGCTTCGCGTAATCGTCACCGGCCTGATCATCTCGTGGTTTGGGCTGATCGTCCTGTCGATCTGGGCAGTCACCTCAGAGAATTTCACCGTCACGGCGCTCGTCGTGATGATCAGCGCATTCACGATCGGGATGACGATCATCACTTTCGCTCCTTGGCGCCGATTGCTTCGCACAGGATTCGGGGACTGGATCCTCCTGGCGTGGACGGTCATCGCCCTCTTCGCGGTCCTTGTCTTCGAGGTGTCCAGAGGTCAAGCGCCATCGGGTATCGGGTTCCTTCTGATGACCTTCTTTGCTGCCGCAACCCTCATGCGAAACGGCGCACTTCTGACCGTCGGAGTGACCGCCACTGCCGCATACGGGATCGCCATCTTCCAGTACTCAGGCACCGACGTCGAGCGGTCGTTTGTCAACTTCCTCGCCTTTCTCGCTGCCGTCGTGTTCGTTCTCCTCGTGTCCATTGGTATCCGAACACAGCTTCAGCAGACGGCAGACGCCTATACGGAGCTTGCGGCTCGCGAGGCAGTCCTGAGCCGACAAGAACGCGAGATCAGCCAGCTGTATGACGTGTCCCGAACGATCGGTGCGGGCACCAAACTCGACGAGGTGCTGCCCGAACTTGTAGGGCGGGTGGCCGAGTCGGTACACGCACGCGTCGGTCTGGTGTTGCTCTACGACCCGGAGACCGAACACCTCAACCTGATGTCGCCGATATGGGCTGCGGGCCACACCGTGCATGCAGATGACTTCACGATGCCGCTCAACGAGAACAGCGTTGGACCGAGGGTCTTCATGGGTGGCGATCCTGTCGTGATCAATGACATGGCAACCCATGAAGGAGACCGCTTGACGGACGAGCTCGACGCTCGTCGGATTGCAGCGGTCGCCATGCGCGTTGAGAACCGAACAATCGGTGTCCTCCTCGTCGGTGACAAAGAGGACGACTTCGACGCTGAAGACCTCGAGACGCTTGAGTCCGTCGCTGCACCAGCAGCGCTGGTACTCAATCAGATGGCGCGATACGAACTCGCACGTTCGACGAGCGAGCGGATGGCCGAGCTTGCCGAGCTCAAAACCGACTTCGTGTCGGTGGTCTCCCATGAACTTCGCACCCCGCTCACGAGCATCATCGGAGCCCTGAGCACGCTCCAGCGCCCCGAACTCATGCCCGAAGACCCACGTGCAGTACAGCTCGTCGAAATGGCAGCAAAGCAATCACACCGGCTCCGAACGCTCATCGAGGACCTCCTCGTCATGTCTCGTATCGAAGCCGACTCGCTCCCCGTGCGACCAGAAACACTCGAGCTCGAACCGTTCATCGCAGAACTGCTCGAAGCGCTTCCCGGCGGCGACGCCGTCGCCCACGAAGCAACCCCCGGCGTCGGCAAGGTTGTTGCAGACCCGGACCACCTCGCTCGAGTGATCACAAACCTGGTCGACAACGCCATCAAGTACGGCGGCGACTCAGAAGTGGAGCTGGTCACCGCGGTGGCAAAGGGCGAAATACACCTTTCGGTCATCGACCACGGTCCAGGAATTCCCTACGAGCAGCACGACCGAATGTTTGACCGATTCACCCAGCTGCAGCCCCACGCGACGCGATCAAAGGGCGGGGCAGGGCTTGGGCTTTCCATCGTGAAAGGACTCGTCGTTGCGATGGACGGAAGAGTCTGGTTTGAGCCGACCGTGGGTGGCGGCGCAACCTTTACGGTCGCAATCCCAGCCGCCGAATAGGCAGTGAGCCGGCAATCGTCTAGGGCTTCGGGCTCGTCAGCCCTCGTCTACGGCTTCGTCTTCGGCTATTTCGATTGCGCGAGCGAGAAGATGGCCCTCTGACGGACCTGCAGCGACCGCATGGAATCCGCCGTCCACGTGAACGATCTCTCCCGACGTCGATACCGCCATGTCTGACATCAACACACACGCCATTTTTGCGACTGGTTCGGCATCGTGAGGGTCCCATCCGAGCGGAGCGCGGATCTGCCACAGATTCTCGAATGCAACGAACCCGGGAATCGACTTCGCTGCAACCGTCGCAAGCGGTCCAGCTGAGACAAGGTTGACGCGGACGTTCTCCTCGCCGAGGTAGTTCGCAAGGTATCGGTTCACCGATTGCAGTGCGGACTTCGAAACACCCATCCAGTCGTATGCGGGCCATGCGAGAGAGTTGTCGAAGTCAAGACCGACCATCGCTCCGCCTCCCGCCTTTTCGAACAGTGGCCGAAGGCCCACTGCCAGCGTCTTGTAGGAGAATGCTGATGTCAGGAAGGCAGTGCTGGCAGACTCAGCCGGTGTGTTCAGGAACTCGCCGCCGAGCGCATCTCCTGGTGCAAATGCGATTGCATGCAGTGCACCGTCGAGTCCACCCCACTTTGCGTCAATGGCTGCCACCAGTGCATCCATGTGATCCGCATCGTTGATGTCGAGCTCATAGACATCCGCTTCGGTTGGCAGCCGCTTTGATGAGCGACGTGTCAGCGACAGCCCTCTGCCGAAACCGGTGAGCACTACTTCGGCTCCCTGTTCCTGCGCCACGCGTGCTGTGTGCCACGCGATCGAGTCGTCTGTGAGCACGCCTGTGATCAGCAGCCTCTTCCCATCGAGCATGTCCGCTCCAGTCCCTACGACATCGGTTCGAACGAGGTTAGACGCACAGGCTGTCGATATCGCTACGCAACGTTTGCCCAGGCTCGCAGCCCAAGACCCATGACAAAGAGCAGCAGGATTCCGTATGCCAGACCGGGTCTCTTTGCCATCGTCGACCGGTACAGATAGGCAAGCGTCAAGGTGATCACGATGACGACGCCATAGAACACGTGAAAGGAGTTCCCAGGTCGCATGCCGTTCGAGTACAAATAGACACCGGCAAGCACCTGCACCAGCATCGCGACGATGGCGATCGCACGGGCTACTGCAAACGGGCGCCTTGGCGGTCTCTTGATGATGGCGAGAACGACTCCCCACACCCCAACGACGCCGCATGCCACGACCGCCACGTAGAACCAGCTCTGATGAAACTCGAGTACTGAACTCAGCACCGATCACTCCACTCGCGACGACTGCGGCTCACAGGGACCGCGGAGCGGTAGGTTATCCCCGTGCTGGAACTCCACCCATCATCCATGGCCCACGGCGGCGAAGCAGTTGCTCGCCACGATGGCAAGGCCCACTTCATCGCAGGCGCCATGCCTGGGGAGGTCGTGTTGGCGCGCGTCACCGAAGATCGGGGGTCGTGGGCGCGCACATCGGTCGTGGAAATCGTTGAGCCATCACCCGAACGTCGCACACCGCCTTGTCCCCACGCATTGGTGTGTGGTGGGTGTCAATGGCAATTTGCGAACATCGCCGAACAAAGGGAGTGGAAGCGAGACATCGTTGCGTCGCAGCTGTCACACATCGGACGGATCAGCGAGCCAACAGTCCACCAGACCGTCGCTGCAGGACCTGAGCTCGGATATCGCACGAGGATGGACTTTCATGTTGTCGAAGGTCGTGCCGGCTTGATGCGGTCCCGATCGAACGATGTCGTTCCCCTCGACGACTGCCCTCTCCTGCACCCAACGCTTCAGCCCGTGTTCGCTTCACTCGGCGACTTGACGGGAGTCGATCGGATCACCTTGCGCACAGGGATCAGGACCGGCCGGAGGCTTGCGGTTATCGACGGCGCAATTCCATCCCAAGCCGAAAGCTGGGGCATCCCCGTCGCACAGATGACCGGGAAGAAAGCTCGTGGCGTTATCGGCGATGCGGTACTCGACGAGATCGTCGCAGACACCTTGTTCACGATTCCGATCGCAGGTTTCTTCCAGAACAACACCGATGGAGCAGACAGCCTTGTCGCACTCGCCGGGGCTGCGGCAGATCTCCAACCCGGGGAGACTCTCTTTGACGGATACTGCGGCGTCGGTTTGTTTGGGGCAACCGTCGGCAAGGACGCTGATCTGGTGCTCGGGATGGACACGGGCAGGGCCGCTGTTGACTTCGCGCGTCGGAACCTCACGGCAGCGGGTGTTGAACACCACTACGTCACCGGGTCAGTGACCAAGGACATTGAATCTCTCGATGCCTACTGGGATGTCGCAATCGTTGATCCGCCCCGCAAGGGACTCGGCGGTAACGGGATCGATGCGGTGACGTCTTCGATGCCCAGACGCATCGTGTATGTGTCGTGCGACCCTGCGTCGCTCGCTCGAGATGCGCGGGCACTGGGCGAGATCGGGTACGACTTCATCGAGGCCACACCCGTTGACATGTTTCCGCAGACATTCCACGTAGAGGTCGTGGCAACGTTCGACCGCCGGCCGTTCGAGGTCGACGTCGATTAGACGCCGGGCTACATGTCGTCGAGCAGTTCCTGGCGCTTTGCCTCGTACTCTTCGGCTGAGATCAGACCTTCGTCCCTCAGCTTGGCAAGATCCCTGATCGATCCCGCATGGTCCTTGCCGGCCGGCGCCGAGCCAGAGAGCTCAATCGATCTCTGTTCCCTCACCTTGTAGAGGAGCGACTGGAATTCGTCCGGGTGTGGGATGTCCTTGAACTCCGACTGCCCCGTGGTGCCTGCGGATTCCACCAGAAGATCGCCCGCACCGAGCATTCGTTCGAAGACGCTTTGGCTGAAGTTCACGTTTGTGATGCGCTCGAGTGGAATCTCGATTCCGGATTTTGCGATCAGGCCTTTGCGGGTGATCAGCCGTTCGGTTGTCAGCACATAGCGAGTGGTCGCCCAGGCGACAAGCGGCCGCACGACGAAGTAGACAAAGAACCCGACGATGATCGCCAATACCACCCACCGGGCGAAATCGAGGTACACCGCCACGAGAGAACCCGCAATCAGGAAACCGATGAACCAGAGGAACGGGACGAACAGCAGCTTCCAGTGTGGTCGGAAGGAAGTGATGATTTGTTCGTCGTGTGAGAGTGCGTCTTCGGGCCAAGCCATAGGAGCACATTAGCGGGGTGTGGTACTCCGGACGCGAGAAACCCCAAGGAAGCCGGAGCCCCCTTGGGGTTCTCTGCGAACCATCTGACCTTTCGATCAGTGATCTCGCTGCTCCGCAAGCGGAGCCCGGTCATGAGCCGAAGCTCACTCCCTCTCCTTCCGTTCCGTCCGACCTAAGCCGTCCGGCTGGCTTTCGCCTCTTTCCACCCGAGGGTGTCTCCGTCCAGAGTTTTGGATCCGTTTCCGGACCCTGCTGGCTTTCGCCAGCCGCCGTCGGTTTCCCTTCGACGCCCGCTTCCGGGTTTCCCCTTCTGCGGTAAACCAATATTGGGGCATGTGGTGCTGCTTCGCAAGTCAAAACGCTCCTTCGTTTTCGCGAGTTGCGGGCAGTTTTCGCGGTCACCGGTACGCTGCAGATATGCGCTCCGTAGTTGTCGTCGGACTAACCGTGGCTGCCCTGGTTCTGGCGTCCTGCAGTGGTTCGGACGAATCCCAATCGAATCCCCATCCTTCGCTTGTCTTGGCAGAGAATGGCATCGGTGAGTTCCGCATCGGCATGGCCGCGGACGAGGTCATATCTGGACTCTCTTCCCAGCTTGGTGGATGGGATGCCGACTCGGCGGACGAGGACACAAGGGTCCAGGTTCCTCAGTGCCCGGGTGGCGAGACGCGACTCGTCTCATGGGGCAACCTCGTCCTCCTGTTTGTCGACGATGGGGTCCAGTCGGTGTTCCACACATGGTCGTACGGTTTCGATCCCGTCACAGGAAACGCTGAGGACTTTCGCAGACTCGGTCTTCGGACCGAGGAGGGAATCGGTCTCGATTCGACCAGGATCGATCTCGAGGACGCATACGGGTCTCGATTGACGATCGAAGACGACGAACGCATCGATCTCGCCACCTACACCATCGACGGATCACACGATGAGCATCTGGCTGGAAACCTTTGGTCAACCGACGATGATGCGCTGGTACAGCTGATCGAGCGTGTACCGAACTGCTGAATGCAGAAACCCCGAGGAAGCTCAACCGAAGTCTCGCCCTCTCGGGGTTTCCATGAAGTGAACCGAAGCTCACTCCGATCCGGACCTCGCCAGTTTCCCGGCTCCGTCCGGCTGACCTGGTCCCGATCCCGACCGAGGCCGGTTCCGCTTCCAGATCTGCGCCCGCCTGACCGAAGTCCTGCGTACGCTCCCTTCGGGACCGAAGTCCCTTCGGGTGGGTCGCTGCCTTTCGGCTGCGTCCCGGTGGTCTATCGAAGGCTGGGCTCCTCCTCAAGACCTCACCTCCCGCCGAAGCGTTTGGTGGCGGTGTCCGGAGTTGCCTCCGTCCACACGACCCGGTTTTACCCGGTGATCCTTTCCCGAGGGATCGGATCTGCCGTCTCTCCAGGCTTTCGCCCTTCGAACAACTGAGAAGGTAAACCGCACCCGGGGCTGATGCAACCCACAACGCTTGTTGCTTTTCGCGTCTTGTTTCGAGTTTTCGCGAAGCCCCTCTCGGCGATGGGGATTGCGTATCGCGGGCGTGTCACGGGCGTGCGGTACAGTCACAATCATGACCGAAACTGCTTCCGAAGTCCCGCTCCAGCCGCCTGCGTTGACATCGCTTTCACCAAGCAGGGCATCAGATTTCAAGACGTGCCCACAGCTCTACAAATTCAAGTCGATCGACAAGATCGAAACCGAACCAACGGTTCATCAGGCCAGGGGGACCACCGCACATCTCGCGCTTGAGCGACTGTTCGAGCTCCCCGCAGACGACCGGACACCCGATCATCTCTTCGATCTGTTCCGCGAAGCTTGGAGCGAGCTGAAGCAGACCGAGTACCCAGATCTGTTTGCAACGCAGGCAGAAGAACGCGAGTGGGGTGTCGGTTCGCTCCAACTGCTTGCGTCCTATTTCTCGATGGAGGACCCGACGGCGTTCGAGCCGATGGAGCTCGAGATGGATCTGACGGTCGAGGTCGGCGACATGAAGATCCGCGGCATCCTCGACCGTATGGAGACCGTCACTGAGCCGGGGCCGGATGGCAACGACAGAGAAGTGCTCGTCATCACCGACTACAAGACGGGCAAGGCACCGCCCGAGCGGTATGCGAACAAGGCGTTCTTTGCCCTCAAGATCTACGCCCTCCTCATTCGGATCACGCGAGGCATCACCCCACACAGGATTCGATTGCTCTATCTCAACGGACCAACCGAGTACACGATGGACATCAACGACCAACAGCTCGATGCGATGCACAAGCAGCTCCGTGCACTGTGGGGTGCGATCGACAAGGCCATCGACACAGATGTCTGGCCGGCCCGCACGTCCCCTCTGTGCGATTGGTGCGACTTCAAGGCAGAACTCTGTCCTGCGTGGCAGGGTGATGCATCCGTCGGATCAGCTGGCTGATCCGTGGCACAGCTCTCTCTCGACGCCTCTCTCGGCGCAACCAACGAAGTCCGAATTGGTCCCGACCAGTGGACCGATCACGTCTCCTCCTCGAAACATCCCCAGATCGTCGTGGGCGGACCCGGGTCGGGAAAGACAAGCTTCCTCTGCGCTCGCATCGAGTCTGCGATAGAGGACGGCGTCGAACCTGAATCCATATTGCTCTTGACCTTCTCACGGACCGGCGTAGCCGATCTGAAGACACGGCTGACGAAACTGATCGGCAATGCGGCCCACCGCATCACCGTTGTCACCTATCACTCCCTTGCCATGCGGTTGGTCGAGGCACACCACGCAGAGCTTGGCTGGGTGAGACCCCCAGCTCTGCTTCCGGGCGCAGAACAAGAGCAGCTCGTCGCTCGGCTGCTTGAACTGGAGGATCCTCAGGAATGGCATGGTGCCTTCCGAGGCGTGCTCACGAGCACCGCAATGGCTGCCAACGTCACCGACTTCATTCTCCGCAACCACGAGCAGCTCGGGTCGTCGGAGTCGGTTGCAGCAATCGGCCGAGATCAATGGAAGGGACTCCCCGAGTTTCTGGACCGCTACAACAGTGAGCTACGGACCACGGGACGCATCGACTACGGGCTTGTGATGGCCGAGGCACTGCGGCTGGTCAACACGAGCCCCGAGGTCGCATCGTTCGACTACATCGTTGCCGACGAATACCAGGACACTTCGCCGGTTCAGGCGCAGCTGCTCACGGCGCTTGCTCGGTCCTCAACTCATCTCATCGTCGCTGCCGATCCGTACCAGTCCATTTACTCGTTTCGCGGTGCGGACATCAACAACGTGTTCGACTTTCCATCGATGGTGCAGTCAGAACTCGGACAAGAAGCTGAACGGCTCGTTCTCACGACGTCGTTCCGCGTACCAACCGAGGTACTTGAGGCAGCTGTAGAGCTCACCGCAAGAGAGCTGCCAGGTGGAGCGGGCAAGGTGCTCTCGACGCGAACAGGCGGGAGCGTCCAGTGTCACGAGTTCGGAACAAGCGGCCAAGAGGCCGAGTGGATAGCCGCTGAGATTGAGAGGCTTCACCTGAGCGACGGCGTTCCTCTTGAGCGCATTGCCGTCTTCACCAGGGGCCACGGGCCCTTCGTCGATGACGTGATTCGGTCGCTTGATAGACGCAACATTCCTCACACGGAGTCAGAGGACCGGCTCACCGATGAACGTGTCATCAGGCTTCTGCATGACATCGTCGCCACCGCAACGATCGAAGGAGATGAGGCAGCAGCATCGCTGCGGCGTGTGCTGCTCGGCCCCTTCTTCAGACTCAACCAAGGACAAGTGTCAACAATGCCGGACGGTTCTGGCGCCGATCTCGCGGAATGGCTCCTCGCCGTGGGAGAACAGCATCAGCCACTCGCCGATCTGATCGGCACACCGGCCTGGTGCAACAACCAACCAGCGTCGGCTGGACTGTGGACCATCTGGTCAACGCTCCCTCAGCTCGAGATCGTCGCATCTGATGACGAGTTTGAGCGAGACCGAAGGGCGTGGGCGGCGTATGCACAAGTCCTGGAACGCATTGCGGGGCGAGACGAACACACGACTCTGGCCGACCACGCTGCCCTGTCCGCACAATTCGACTTCGAGGCAGAACCTCTCTTCTCGGTCGACGATGCAATCGGCGTCACCATCTCGACACTTCACCGCAGCAAGGGGACCGAATTTGATGTCGTGTTCATCGCTGACGCTGTTGAGGGTGCGCTTCCTGATCTACGTACCAGGGACTCGCTGCTCGGTGTCCGTCACCTCAACCCCAACTTGCCAACAGCGACCGCCGATTACGTCACGTTCCGTCTCGACGAGGAACGACGCCTTGCCTATACGGCAATGACACGCTCAGCCAACCGTGTCGTGTGGACGGCGACAACGGCAACAGATGAAGGAGCCGGATCAGCGCCGAGCCGATTCATGCGCCTCGTCCGGCCTACGACTCCGGCATCAACGAGTGCGACACCCTTGACCCCGAAGGCAATGGTTTCGAGCCTGCGACGAGTTCTCGCAGACCCGCAGGCCACCACGGTGGACCGGCTGGCAGCTCTCTCGTTTCTCGCAACGGACCCGACAGGCACCGGACCTCTCGATAGGTATGGGACGCGACGCGAGGGCGCAGACCACGGAGTGATAACCGACAGGCTCAAGCTCTCCCCCAGCCAGGCAAAGAGCTTCGACGACTGTCCACGACGCTACGTCGCTGAGCGGTTCCTGCTCTCAGCCACCGAAGAGTCCCCCTATATGCGGATCGGCACGTTGCTCCACGATGTGCTTGAAGCGGCGGAACGAAATGCCATGAGCGAAGGACGACCCCGTTCAACAAGCGAGGAAGCTCTCAGGCAACTCGACATTCTCTTTCCAGAGGCAGGGTTCGGCTCCGACAGCGTCGGCATGGCATGGAAGCGTCGAGCCGCGACCTTGATTACAAACCTGTACGAAAACTGGCCATCCACCGGTGTGCCGGTAGATCTTGAAGTGGCACTTGAGCTCGAAGTGGATGGCACCCCGTGGAGAGGTCGCGCCGATCGGATCGAACGCGCGGGTGACTCCGTCACCGTTGTCGACTACAAGTCTGGAAAGTCAGCAACGATCGCCGAAGCCGCATCGTCTCTGCAACTCGGCTTCTACGCGATGGCTGTCGCGGCCGACCCTAGGTTCGCCGGTCTTGGCTCGGTCGATGCTGCAGAGTTCTGGTATCCGAAGGACGTCCTGAAGCGAGGCATCAGCACCCGATCATTCGACATGGGCGAAATCGACTCGGTGAAGGACCGAATGGTGGAGATTGCAGACGCAATCACCGCAGAGGAGTTTCCGCCAACGCCAGGAAAGCACTGCCGCACATGCTCGGTCGCCGCCACCTGTCCGGCGATGCCGCAGGGGGCGGAGGCATTTCTGCCATGAACGGATTCACTCCATCCCCCGAACAGAACGCGATCATCGGTCACGATCCGGTCCCCGTCCGCATCGCGGCAGGTGCGGGCACGGGGAAGACAACGACCATTGTCGAGCGCCTCGCAAGGGCAGTCGCCAACGGAGCAGACCCGGCGCGAGCGCTTGGCATCACGTTCACAAACAAAGCTGCCGATGAACTGCGGTACCGGCTCCGGATGACCATCCCGGAAAGAGCAGACGGACGCGAGGTCGAAGTAGCGACCTATCACGGCTTCGCTGCGGGATTGCTCGACGAATTCGGCGCACACATCGGGCACCCCGCCGGCGCACAACTCATGGACGAGGCCCATCGCTCCGAGCTTGCGATCCGTGTACTCAGGGAATACGACGGAGATCTGCTCGACCTCACAGCCCTCCCCCAACGCCGCGATGAACTCCTCATGCTCGCATCGAACATGCGGGACAACCTTGTGACGGCGAAGAGAGTTCGAGCCGACGCACCGTCGGATCCCGATGCGACGTGGCAGAAGCGGTTGGCTCTCGTCGATGCGGTTGAAGAGTTCGAGGCAGCAAAGGTTGCGCTTGGCCTCATCGAATACGGAGACCTCCTTCGCCTTGCGGTCGAGATCGTCGAGAACCACCCAGAGGTTGTCGCCGAAGTCCGAAGCCGCTACGACATGGTTCTCCTCGATGAGTACCAAGACACGGATCCGGTACAAAGGCGTCTCCTGCGCGAGCTGTTCGGAGATGGGACTTCGGTCACAGCGGTCGGGGACACCGATCAGACGATCTACGAGTGGCGAGGCGCATCGATTGAGAACTTTGAAGAATTCCCGAACGATTTCCCCCAAGCAGAGGGGGGCGAAACCGCCACTTTGCCTTTGTCCATCAACCGTCGCAGCGACCGCTCGATCATCGAAATGGCAAACCTTGTCAAGACTGAACTGCCTGACGCCGGTGGAGCTGCACCACTCGTTGCAAGCCCGTCGGCTGCGGATGGAACCATCGTTGCAGCGTGGTTGAACAGCGAGTCCGACGAAGCCGATTGGATCGCCCGAGATATCCTTGTTCGCCATTCGAACGGAGTCCCGTACGCCGAGATCGCCGTCCTGTGTCGAAAGCGGGACGGGATGCGGCCAATAGCCGATGCGTTCAGGGCTGCCGGCATCCCCTACTCGGTCGGCTCGATGGGAGAACTGCTCAACGTCCCTGAAATCACCGATCTCGTCGCTTGGCTGAGTGTTCTTGCCGATCCGTCGGATGAGGCGTCACTCCTCCGAATCCTCACCGGAGGGAGATATCGGCTTGGCATGTCGGAGGTTGCTGCACTCATCCGATCCAGACCGGCAAAGACATCAACGCTGATCGATGCGGTGCTGGCTGATGACGTTGGAACGCGGCTTGAGGGAGCGGACTTCGACGAAAAGGCCCACGAATCCGCCAGCTCCTTTGCATCCGTGTACCGAGAGCTCTTTGTGCAATGCCAAGCGATGACGGTTGCTGCCACTTTGGAGGCTCTGCTCACTGCCCTCGACTACTGGGCCGAGGTTGCCGTACTCCCAGAGGCACGGGCAACGACGACCCGGATCAATATCAACCGGTTCAGCGATCTGACTGAGCGCTGGCGACCCCTCGATGGGGCACCGTCACTCGCTGGGTATCTGAGATATCTCGACGCCCTCGACGAGTCTGGTCGTGCAGAAGAGCTCGATGCAGCAGAGCTGCCCGCCGAGGACGCTGTGCGCATCCTCACGGCCCACGGCGCAAAAGGACTCGAGTGGGACGAGGTCTACATCCCCGCATTGTCGAGCAAGATCTTTCCGAGTTCAGTCATTCGCTACTACGACCCGATCGACTCACACGTCGCACTCCCGTACTCGATGCAGCTCACCGGATCGACGATGTCATCGGTGGATCAGACATCAGACGTCAAGGAGCGAAAGCGGCAGCTGAAGATCCGACATGACCACCAGGAATGGAGACTCGCCTACGTCGCCGTGACGCGAGCTCGACACCGGCTCGTATTCACCGGTCACGTGTGGCATGCAGACAACGTCAAACCTCGCACACCCAGCGAGCTCCTCACCCTTGCACTCGAGTCTCCCGCCACCGAACTCGATCGCGTGCTCGACGAGCCAGGACCGCGGCCTGAGCCACCCGAGTACGTCCCAACTCCACTTCCGCCGGATCCACTCTTCGATGTCAGTTGGAGCGACGCGCTCCGCAACACTGTTGACCGTCCAGAATGGGCAGAAGAGGCGTTCCCAGAGGTGGCAGCTGCAGTGGACAAGAAGAGTGAACAGCTGAACATCGAGTTCGAAGGTCTCAGCGACCCCGCTGCCGCAGACACCGAGCGGCCGTTCGCTACTTCAGTCACGAATCTGGTCGCGCTCAAGCAATGTCCGTTGAAGTTCAAATGGATCCACCACGACAGGCTGCCTCGCAAGCCGCGATTGTCTGCCCGTAAGGGCACCGAGTTTCACCGAAGGGCCGAGCTCCACAACCTCGGAGTGCTTGCCCTCGACGATGCCCAGGACGTGACCTACGACAGCCCTTCGTCTGAAGGAGCGGTCGAGCCGTCGGTCGACCCATGGAACGTTTTCACCGCATCACGCTTCTCCAAGGAACACCCCATGCTCGTCGAGACACCCTTCGAGATCACCCTCGACGGCAGAACGCTGCGCGGCAAGGTTGACGCCGTGTATGGCACGCCGGACCGCTGGGAGATCGTCGACTACAAGTCAGGTGCGCCATCGCCGTCAACCTCCAAGACGGTGCAGCTGCAGGCCTACGCCGTTGCAGCCACGGAGGGAGCGATATCGACGAACGTGCCCGACAACGTGTACGTAACTTTCGCCTACTTCGGCGTGTCTCCCGTTGCGGTTGAGACCGAGGCAGCGGATGAGCAGTGGCTCGACGCAGCGCACGAGCAGATCACTGATCTGCTTGAACAGGCGGAACTCGGGCCCTTCCCAGCCGCACCAACGCCTGCATGCCGTTGGTGTGACTTTCTACACCATTGCCCCGCAGGGAAGGCAGCAGTCGCCGACCGCTAACGGCTACTGCACCGAGCCACCGACGACCTCAACGACGATTGTCACGGGGCCGTCGTTGACAAGCGACACCTCCATCATCGCCCCGAACACACCGTGTTCGACCTCGACGCCTGCGGCGGAGAGTTGGTCGGCAATCCGCAGGATGAGCCGCTGCGCCTCATCGGGCGCCGCAGCTCGCGTGAAACTCGGTCGTCGACCCTTCCGCACATCGGCTGCGAGCGTGAACTGGGAGACCAGGAGCACAGAACCGCCGATATCCAGCAGCGACCGGTTCATCTGATTGTCATCGTCCGCAAAGATCCGCAGGTTCGCGGTCTTGTCTGCAAGCGCAATGGCGTCTTCGGCGGTGTCGTCCTCCCACACCGCCACGAGCATCGCAATGCCGCCGTCGATGCTGCCAACGACGGCGCCATCAACAGTCACCTCAGCGCTGGACACTCTTTGAAGAACCGCTCGCATGACTGGTGCGAACCTACACTCGCACGATGCTTTTGAGGGCTCTCTTCACGACCGTGCGCGGCTTTGCCATGGGTGCTGCAGATATCGTGCCAGGCGTTTCAGGGGGCACCATCGCCCTGGTCTTCGGCATTTACGAGCGACTGATCACATCCGTGCGTGCAGGGTCGTCTGCGCTCGGCGCACTCGTCAAGGGCGACATCGAAGGGTTCAAGCGCTGGTTTGGTGCGGTGGACTGGTCGTTCATCATTCCGCTGGGCCTCGGAGTGCTGATCGCATTGTTCTCTCTGGCCCATGTGATCGAACAGCTACTCGAGGACCAGCCGGTGATCATGGCATCAATCTTCCTTGGATTGGTCGCCGGTTCAGTCGTCATCGCTTGGAAACTGATCGGTTCACCCACCAGCAGACATGCGTGGATTGCACTCGGGGTCGGAGCAATCGTCTTTGTGTTGCTCGGCCTTCGTGGTGGAACAACCGAGGAGAGCGTTTCCCAGGC
Source organism: Acidimicrobiia bacterium (assembly GCA_051011415.1). Lineage (GTDB taxonomy): Bacteria > Actinomycetota > Acidimicrobiia > Spongiisociales > UBA5794 > SZUA-442. The sequence continues at coordinate 57,983 of JBPCTY010000147.1, read as the reverse complement.
TGCCGAACCAGCTCTGATCGCATTCTTCTTTGCGGGAGCCATTGCGATCTGCGCGATGATCCTGCCGGGCATCTCTGGCTCTTTCCTACTCGTTGTCATGGGCATGTACGGACCTGTGCTGTCGGCCGTAACCGACCGCGACTTCGCATCCCTTGCGGTCTTTGGGCTTGGAGCAATCATCGGTCTTGCACTGTTTTCCCAGCTGCTCTACCGGGCTCTCCGGTCGCACCACGACCTCGTCCTTGCCGTCCTGATCGGTCTGATGGCTGGTTCGGTGCGTGTCCTGTGGCCGTGGCCACTCGGAGTCGAGTCGACCGAGCTCGGTACGCCTGATTCACAAGTGCCGCTTGCACTTCTGTGTGCGTTGATTGCGATGATCGCCGTCATCGTTATCGGGCGGTTCGCTCAGCGACTCGAATCCGACCCGTCATCCGACGCAACCGTATCCGCAGGCGCCCCGGACTGAGCCTCCTCGAATAGTTCGACAACATCGATCATTGTCCATCGCCGCAGAATCGCATCGGCGACGGAGATCGAATCCACTGCGTACTCGCCGTCTGCAACCTGTCTGCTGATCGTGTCGAGACGATTGTCGTTCATGGCCGGCTTGCCGAAACCGTGCGACTGTCGGCGGTCGTTGGCTCAATCGGTGGCGAGAGAATCTTGAAGATCACGGGCGACAGCAGTGCGGTCACGCCAACGAGTAGGACCGCTCCGGCCGACACGCCCTCACCGACAATCCCGAGGGCAACGCCAACCTCAGCCAATGCAATGATGACCGAGAGTTGACCGGCGAGGAGTACACCCGCCCCCGCGCTGTCCTTGAACGACAAACCTCGGAGCATAAGGAGGGGGGATGGAATCAGTTTGGCTGCAATCGCAACAGCGATGATCGACAACGCCGCGATCAGAACCGCTGGATCGGCTAGCGCATCGAGCGGGAACCGGATTCCCACCGATATGAAGAAGATCGGAATGAGGAATCCGTATGCGAATCCCGACAGACGCTCCTCAAGATCGCCGCTGTCCCTGAAGACGAAGGCGAAGATCGCTCCTGCCATGAACGCCCCGAGAATGGGATCCATACCGAGTACGAGGGACAGTCCAACGAACACGAAGAGAAGTGCCAAGCTGAAACGGATTCCGATCTCGTCCGGATCGTGGCCGGAAAAGAGCCTCTCCGCCCTCTCAGGGAACCACCACGCAAGAGATCGCATGAGCCAGAGAGAGACCAGCAAGATGATCGCAAAGAGAGGCACAGCCAGCAGCTGCATGCTCCATCCGTGCTGGTACCAAACGGAGAACACGATGATGCCGGTCGCAGCCAGGAACTCAGCAAGGATACCAATCACGATCGTCATCTGACCTTGCTTGGTCGCACCGCGGCCGGTCGACCGGAGTGCCGGGATGATGATCCCGACTGAAGCGGCGGAGATGAGCAGCGTCATATAGATCCGCTCGTTGGTCCCTCCGAGTTCGACGAATCCAAGACCAAACCACGACAATCCGACGACGACGGCGAAGAAACCGAGACCGAACAGAATCGGGCCTCTCCCCTCCCGTTCAAGCGACCCGAAGTCGATCTCAAACCCCGCAAGGAACATCAGCAGAAAGAGTCCGATCTCCGCCAGAACGAGAACGAACCCTTCGCCAACGGTCTCTGACCCGATCAGACCGATCACATGCGGACCGATCAGGAGCCCAAAGAGGATCTCAAGCACAACCGCAGGCACCCGCACAACCCGCGCAACAAGTGGGAGAAGGAACGCAGCGAAGCCGATCACAATGAACGTCAGACCGCTCGGCAGAATCTCCTCCGTCGCGACGGCGACGACAAACTCCACGTCAGTCGCCCACCGGAACGAAGAGGACGGAGCCGTCGCCTCTTGCTGCGGCCCACACGGCAATCCCTGGGTTCAGCCTGCTGATCGGAAGCTCAGGCATCGAGACGACAAGCAGACGATCCGACTCTGTGATCTCGCCGAGAACCTTTACCGGGTTGCCTCGTACCACATGACGTTCGACTTCGACCTCCTGGACCGATGCCTCTTGCCGCAGCCATGCCGTTGCGTGCTTCTTCTCCATCAAGTCGTCTGAACCCATGAAGGTTGGGTTGGCAACCGCCACGCCGATCACCTTGCTGCCAGACCGTTTTGCAATGTCGATCGCGGCGCGCTCCGCCCCGTCACCAGAGATAGTCCGCCGACTTGGCGCGACAATCGAGGAGAAGCGCGCATCTCCCCTGGCCAGCAGCACCGGGAGCCCGGTGCGTCCCAACCGGTTCAGCGCCCTCGGTACACCTGCAAAAGGCCGGGTTGCAGATCTTGTTGCCAACGGGACACATATGACGCCGACACTCTCGTTGAGAGCGACCTCGCTCAACGCGGCATACGGGTCGGTGTCGACGGACCTGTGCTCCACCTCGATTCCGAGCGCCTCGGCGGAGGTCTCGGCGATCAGGGCTTCGAGATCCTGAGCATCGCCCGCATTCTTGATCTTTGCGGGATCCCGATGGACGAGGATGAGCTCGACCGCGTTGGAGTTTCGTACAAAGTTCGCTGCTTCAAGAACGGCAGTCTCGAGGTCCTGGCGGTTTCGGAGCGGAGCGATGACGCGGCGTCCAAAGTTGAGAGGGAATCTTGACACGCCGCCTGCAAACGTCCGAACGACCTGGGCGAAGTCGGTAGCGGACCCCACGACCGTCACACGGTCGCCAGTGAGCAATCGGGTGGCGCCGTGTGGGACAACCAGTCGATCATCTCTGAGGATTGCTGCAACAACCCACTTCTCTGAGTGAATCTCCTTCAACGCCATCCCCTGCACGGGTGAATCCGGCGTGATTTCGAATTCGATGGCCTCGGCCTTGCCCTCAGCGAACGTGGTTGACGTCAGCTTCCTCGGCTCCATGGCGATCTCAAGATCGCGACCCGAAAGCGACGCCGGTGTCACGCACTCGGCTCCGAGATCCCGATACTCGTCCAACCGATCGGGAAGTCGGACCACCGCCACGACCTGTTCCACTCCTGCTTCGTGCGCAAGTCTCGTGACTTCGAGGTTGACGTCGTCGGAACCGGTGGCCGCAACGACCGTGACGGCTGTTTCTATCCCGGCGTTGCGCAATACGAGAGCGCTCGAACCATCGCCGACGACGCTGTCGACGTTGCGAACCTTCTCGGCGAGACGCAATCGGTCCGGGTCCGGATCGATAACCGTGACCTCCCAGCTGTCACCGAGACGTCGGATAAGTTCGCGGGCGCTCGCTCCTGCACCCACTACAACCGCTCTCATCGTCCCTCCTACAGAAGGTGTCGACGTTGACCTTTTACACCCAATAGCTCTTCTCTGCGGCTGCGAGGCTGTTTGCAACCCCATGTTGCATGCCGAGTGCGACAAGAGTATCGGAAACGTCGGCGTCCGCACGGTAAAGCGGGCGGACGGACCCCATCCGCGGAGCAATCTCGGCAACTGCCTGGTCCTCCCACGATGTCACGAGGCCTCGCATGTCATTGTGCGGATGCGCCCCAACCTCGTCCATGGACAACACGGGTGTCACGCATGCATCCGTGCCATCGAAGACCTCCGCCCATTCGCTTCGAGTTCTTGCAGCAAACCGCTCCGCAAACAGCGTCTGGAGTTCCGGCCACGCCGACTTGTCTGTGCGGTCCGGAATGGCCTCAACGTCCAGGTCCAGTCCGTCCAACAGCTCGGAGTAGAAGGCTGGTTCGAGCGCTCCAACTGCAACGTACTCGTCGTCCTGCGTCCGATAGGTGCGATAGAAGGGCGCACCACCGTCAAGAAGGTTCGAGTTTCGCTCGGTCGTCCACAGACCCTTCGCCATGAGATCAGCGATCGGACCGAGCAGGGCGAATGAGCCATCCACCATCGCTGCGTCGACAACACTTCCCTCGCCGCTCTCTCGCGCGCTGAGGATGCCCGCCAGTGCGCCGACGACCGCAAAGAGCGCCCCACCGGCGTAGTCGCCGATCAGGTTCAGTGGAGGCGTTGGCTCATCGGTACCGATCGCCGCAAGCACACCGCTCAGCCCGATGTAGTTGATGTCATGTCCAGCCATCGACGCATAGGGGCCGTCCTGCCCCCAGCCCGATATCCGAACGTAGACCAAAGTCTTGTTCTGTGCGTGCACGTCCTCCGGTCCAAATCCGAGGCGCTCCATCACACCCGGCCGAAAGCCCTCAACAACCGCATCGCAATGAGCGAGAAGGCTTCGCACCGCGACAATGCCCGCGTCCGTCTTGAGATCTGCCTCAATCACCAGCCGGCGGCGAACACCAAGCCTGGTTGCGCCGGGGACCGCGACATCTGCGGCTCCTGGCTTCTCCACCCGCACCACGAGGGCACCAAGGTCTGCGAGCAGGCTGCACGCGAAGGGACCAGGCCCAATCCCCGCGAACTCAACAACCGTGGTGCCCGCGAGCGGTCCGTTGCTCACAGGGTCGCCACTCGTTCGACCAACATGGAGAAGAATCGATCGCTATCCACCGTGGTCATCACTGTTCGTGGCCCTGGCAGATCGCGATCCGAGAAGAATGTGTTTCCGATCGTTGCTTCGTTCACGATGTCGATATCAATCGGCCCCTGCTCGCCCGAGAAGAGCGTTGGATCCACCAGATATGCGATGACACACGGGTCGTGCATCGGGGCGCCGACTATTCGGTACTTCTCGATGTCGTACTGTTCGTAGAACCGGATCATGCCGGCCGATGCCTTGGCGACAGGAGTTCCCACCGTCTCCAGCGCATTGACATAGTTCGGTGTCATCAACGCCTTGTGCGTGACATCGAGTGGGAACACGGTCAGCGGAACAGGTGCATTGAACACGATTGCCGCAGCGTGTGGGTCTACATAGGCATTGAATTCGGCGAGGTCAGTCGTGTTGCCTGGTTCGTCGAATGCGCCGCCCATCCAAACGATCTCCCGGATCAACGAGGTGATCGACGGCTCCTTCGCGATCGCCATTCCGATGTTCGTCAATGGCCCGATCGGACAAAGCGTGATCGGTTCGTCAGCGTCGAGACAAGCCTCGATGAGGAGATCGACGGCGTGCCCCGGCTCAGCGGCAACAGTCGGAGTTGGCAGATCTGCGCCATCGACGCCCGAATCACCGTGAACGTACTCAGCGGTGTATAGCTTGCGGATCAGCGGCCGCTCGCATCCTTTGTACACAGGTATATCGGTCCGGCCCGCAAGCTCCAGCAGGGCTCTCGAGTTATCGGTCACAGTGGGTTGAGGCACATTTCCCGCCACCGTCGTGATGGCGAGAACATCGAGCTCGGGCGACGCAAGAGCCAGAAGAATGGCAAGCGCGTCGTCCTGGCCGGGGTCCGTATCGATGATGATGGGTCTCGTCATGTGTTCCTCCTGAGCAACGATTCAAGCCGTGCCCGGTTCGGTCCAGACCGCGCACCGACGATCGTTGTTGCGTGGCTTCCTGCTGCGACACCCCATGCCGATGCTTCAAACACATCCCGACCATCAGAGAGGGCGCTCGCAAACGCACCGCAAAACGCATCGCCTGCGCCGGTCGTGTCGCGTACTGCAACGTCGGGAGCGGGCACGTAGCCGATGTCGCTGGTTGTCACGATCTGGGCACCATCAGCTCCGAGGGTCACCACCACGGTCGCGCATCCGAGGGAGCGGGCGGACTGCGGATCCGTGCCCCCGGCGAGCGATACAAGCTCGTGCTGGTTCACCACGAGCACATCAACCGATGCGATGAGTGACGGCGGCAAACGGATAGCTGGAGCAGCGTTGAGAACAAAGATCCCTGACGCCGCATTGCGAGCCGTTTCCAGCGCATCTACAGGAACCTCACATTGCGCAAGGACGACATCCGCTGTGGCGATCATCGCACTTTGGGCAGGGCTTATCTCGAGCATTCCGTTTGCGCCCGGCACGACGACGATCGAGTTCTCGGCATTGTCGGCGAGGGTGATGAAGGCCGTACCTGACGGACCTTCGATGCGGGATACCACCGAGGTATCAACACCCTCGGCGACGAGCTCGCCGACAAGATCGTCTGCTCCAGAGTCGTCGCCCACGGCCCCAACAAACAAGACCGACTGGCCGAGCCGAGCAGCGGCAACCGCTTGATTGGCTCCCTTTCCCCCGTGGGATTCGCGCATCCGTCGGGCGACAACTGTTTCCCCAGGCAAGGGGTGTCGCTCAACCTGTGTTGTCAGATCGCGGTTCGCAGACCCAACGACGACGATCATGGTGCGCGGTCCAGTCGGACGATGCTGCCGCTTTGGGACACGACGTACATCTCTCCATCGCTCCCGACACCGAAGCCCGTGGGTGACGGGATGCGACCGACATCGGGTGTCCAATCCCGATCACCGTCACCGGGGCGAATGGACCGGAGGAATCCGCCGCAGAAATCCGAATAGAAGTAGTGGCCGGCAAGTTCAGGCATTGCACTGCCCCGGTACACGTAGCCACCTGTGATCGAACACCCGTCGTCGTGGGTGAACTCGGTTATCGGCAGAACGAAAGGCTCCGTATTGCAGTTGTCCTCGCGGAAGCACTCCGACCCCTCCATCACAGACCATCCATAGTTCAGTCCGGGGACTGTTGCATCTGCGAGGTCGACCTCCTCAATGCGCGCCTGCCCGACATCTGCAATCCAGACATCCGCACCATCAAAACTGAAACGCCATGGATTGCGAAGACCGACCGCCCATACCTCCGGAGCGCCTCCGGCTCCGCCGGCAAATGGGTTGTCAGCAGGGATGTCATACGCACCTTCTGTGTCGCTCCCAACAGAGATCCGAAGCATTGACCCCAGAAGCGATGCTGTGTCCTGGGCGGTACCAAACTGGTCGTTCGATCCACCACCGTCACCCATACCGATCCACAGATGTCCAGCGGGACCGAAGGCGATCATCCCTCCGTTGTGGTTTCCCGCTGGCTGTGCGACCCGCAAGATCGTTCGTCGCGATGCGACATCAAAATCGCCATCTGGAGCGACCGTGAACTCTTCGACGATCGTGGCCGAGTCTTCATCCGAATAGTTCACGTACGCGAGCCGGTTGGATGCAAAGTCGGGGTGAAACGCAAGACCCAAGAGTCCCTGCTCGCCCTCGAATCTGACGTCGTCGGCAATGTCGAGAGCAAGTCGGCGCCCGGTCAGCGTCGTAATCGTCCCTCGCTGTTCAACAACGTAGTCGTCCACACCATCCGGGTCGGCGACGAGTAGGACAGGGTGTACAAACCCAGCCCCAACCTCGGTGAGCATCACGTGCAGATTCTCTATGGGCAGCGTCGTCGTCGACGTATCGGTTGATGGCGTGCCTGGCTGGGTCGTGGTCGATCCGCCGGTCGCGGCGGAGGTTGTCGCCGCCGATGAAGTGGAAGAAGAGGTTGCTGCGGTCGATTCGTCTCCCCCCGGTGAGCAGGCACCCAGGGCGAGCACTGCTACAACCGCGATCGCAAACGAAAGTCTCGGCGTGCGTTGCATGGCGGCAGCGTACCGATGCCTCTCAACAAGCCTTGCGCTATACCCTCCGTCGATGCGGCTCCTCCTTTTCATTCTCATGGCGGCTCTCGCATGCGCGGCGTGTAGCGCCGACGAATCGATTCCAGTGGTCGAGCCCCCTCCAGCATCGACGACATCCACGTCCGTGCCGGATCAGCCAGCACGTCGATTGATCGGTCTCGAGATCGTCGAGGTAGTGACCGGATTGAGCGAACCCGTCGCTGTCGCTCCGGCTGTTGGCATCGGCCGTACCTTCGTCGTCGAACGCACGGGGAGGCTCATCGCGGCCGACCAACCCCCGACAGCCGTTCTTGACATCACAGGTTCCGTCGGCTGGGACGTCAATGAGCAGGGCTTCCTTGGCTTCGCTGTGCATCCACGGTTTCCAGAGGACTCTCGGGGATTCGCCGTCTACACCAACAAGGACCGCGATGTGGTTGTCTCGTCCTTCGATTGGACCGGGGACGTGTTTGATGCGTCGTCCGAGCAGACGGTGTTGTTGGTCACGCAACCACACAAGTACCACCAGGGCGGCGGCATCTTGTTCGGACCGAGGGGCATGCTTTGGCTCTCCCTAGGCGATGGTGGCGGAGGTGGAGACAAACGGAAGAACGGCCAGGACCCAACCACCCTCCGCGGCACCCTGGTGCGTATCGATGTCGACAGAGGCTCTCCCTATGCGATCCCATCGACAAACCCCTACGCAACCAGCGACGAGAACCGGCCCGAGATATGGGCAATCGGTCTTCGCAACCCCTGGCGCTTCACAATCGATGGCGTCCAGCTCGTGGTTGCCGATGTCGGCGAGCACACTGCTGACGAGATCAACGTGACGGACGTCGATGCCCCGGGCCTCAACTATGGCTGGCCGATTATGGAAGGCTTTGATTGCTTCCAGACCGATCCCTGTGACACCGAAGGACTCACCACTCCCGAATTCGTGATACCCCGCACACGTTCGTGTGCGCTGATCGGCGGACCTGTCTACCGAGGCTCGCAGATTCCGGAGCTCTTCGGGCACTACCTCTATGGGGACTTTTGCATCGGCTGGATTCGATCCGCACCGCTTCTCAACGGGACCCTCGGTCCCGAGGTCAACTGGGAGCCGTTCATCGGACAGGTTGGGATGATTACGTCAATCGCGGCTGACCACAAGGGCGAGCTGCTCATCACCACGATCGAGGGAAGAGTGCTTGCGCTCGAACCAACCAGAGACGGTTAGCCGTCGTAGGCGTCGCTCTCCTGCCTGGTGAGGAACTCGTAGATCTCGACCATGTCAACCCCGGGAATCGTCTCCACCGGCATCGCCGCAAGGACATGCGAGTTCGGTCGTACCGACGGCCGAGCAAATCCGTTCCAGTGTTCGGCCATTTCGTCTGTCACCCACCGGCAGCAATCTCCATCTGGGCATCCAGACACCGACCGTCGCTCCGTGTTCCAGCCTCGGAACCACCGTGCATCTTCGAACCGGGCTCCGACGGTTATTGCCGATGCTGTTTCGTTCGCAGTCTCGACAAACGTGGCGCACCAGAAGGTGCCGGCCGAAGTGTCGGTGTATTGGTAGTGGATTGTGTACCTGGCTTCAGATGAGAATGCCTGCCGGGTCCCCCACTCACGACACAGCCGTTGTCCTTCGATGGCGCCAGCTGAGTTCCTCGGAAAGGGCACACCGTTGTTCTCGTAGGCCTTCCAGATGATTCCCTGATCGTCGGATCGGACGAAGTGCGTTTCCAGATCCAAGTGCTCAGTGGCAAGGTTCGTGAAGCGATGACCTGCCATCTCGTAGGAAACGAAGAACCGGTCCTTCAGGTCTTCAACAGAGAGGTTGCGCGCCGTCTTCGCCTCCCGGAGAAACGGCACCGCCACTGTCTCCGGGACCAAAATCGCACCTGCGAAATAGTTTGCTTCAACCCGCTGCCTCAGAAATTCTGCGAAGTCCCTGGGTTCGGGGTGCTCGAGGGCAAAGTGGCCGAGGGTCTGGAGTATCACCGACCTCGACTGCTTTGAGTCGAAACTGTCCCGTCCATGCACATAGATACGACCGTTTCTGGTGTCGGTAACGGACCTGACTGAGGCCGGAACGTCCGGCGTCCGAATCACGGTGAACCCGAAATGCTCGGCCAATGCGTTCAAGTCGCCCTTTGACATGGCACCTTGGCCAGAGAAGCCGACCGACGCAACAGCGTCGCCGGCGATGCGTTCGATCGATTCGAAGTAGTTCCCGCGGTCCGTCATCTCCGCACGCAGCTGGGCGTTTGCGGCTCGAGCCTCGTCTCGGGTGAATGCGGCTGCGGCATCTCGGCCCCGCAGCTCTTCATACAGCGCAACGATGTGCTCGAGCGCCACATCAGGCACCTTGGCCGACGGTTTGAGATACGGCAGGGACAGATCCCGATACGCCTGATCCCTTTGGGATCTCTCAATCGCAACCTCAAGCTCCGCTCGGTGCGATGGAGGCTCCGGGTCAACAAGGTCCGTGAGGTCGATGCCGAGGGCCACGGCCAGATCATTCATCAGCCCCAGTTTCGGCTCCTTTTTGCCATTCTCGAGCAGCGACAGGTAGGGCGCAGGCTTGCCGACACGGCTGCCGAGATCATCGAGCGTCATCCCCGCTCTTTTGCGGTAATGGCGAACTCGGTGTCCGAACATCAGTGGATCGATCATCGAAATACCGTCCTTCTCAACCAGAATTGGAAAGAGTAGCACTTCTTATCTCTTCTCGAAGTTGCATTTTGGAGAAGTTTCTTCTTTTGTGTCATCACACAGGCACTCGCACCCCAACCACGCCGCCAGGAGGCTCAGATGGACTACGTACTCACGGAACCGGTTCCATCTTCCGCGGGGACCGCGGTGAGTCCGGATGCGCTTGCGTTCGTTGCAATGCTCCACCGACGGTTCGATGGGCGTCGCCGCGGATTGTTGGGGCAACGGCTCGACCGCCAAAGAACGATCGATGATGGCAACGAATACCGATTCCTCAGCGCAACTGCTGAAGTGCGGTATGGGCACTGGACCGTGAAGCCGGCTCCCGCTGATCTCTCGGACCGTCGATGTGAAATCACGGGACCGACCGACCGGAAGATGGTCATCAACGCCCTGAACTCGGGAGCTCGAGTCTTCATGGCGGACTTCGAGGATTCGAACTCACCGACGTGGAACAACATGACCAACGGGCAGCAGAACCTCTCTGACGCAGTCAGACGTTCGATCGACTTCACGGCCGATACCGGCAAGCGCTACGAGCTCGATGAAGTACCTGCGACTCTCATGGTTCGTCCGCGTGGTTGGCATCTGGATGAGGCACACATGCTTGTCGATGGTGAGCCGGTGTCTGCATCCCTCTTCGATTTCGGCGTGTACTTCTACACGAACGCGACAGAACTGCTCGAACGTGGCTCGGGCCCGTACTTCTACCTGCCCAAGCTGGAGAGCCATCTGGAAGCAAGGCTTTGGAACGATGTCTTCATCGTGTCGCAGGATCATCTTGGGCTTCCCACCGGGTCGATCAAGGCCACCGTCCTCATCGAAACCATCCCAGCAGCATTCGAAATGGACGAGATCTTGTACGAGTTGCGGGACCATTCGGCCGGTCTGAATGCGGGTCGATGGGACTACATCTTCTCGGTGATCAAGAAGTACAGGAATCGAGATGGATTTGTGCTCCCTGACCGAAGTCAGATTGGAATGACGGTGCCGTTCATGCGGGCGTACACCGAACTGCTCGTCAAGACCTGCCATCGGCGAGGCGCACACGCCATGGGAGGAATGGCTGCCTTTATTCCTTCACGAACCGACGAGTCCATCAACGCAGTCGCCTTCGAAAGGGTTCGTCAGGACAAATCTCGCGAAGCGGCGGACGGCTGCGATGGCACATGGGTCGCACATCCAGATCTTGTCCCTCTCGCAACGGAGATCTTCGACGATGTGCTCGGGTCCGCACCGAACCAGATCGAGCGACAAAGGGACGATGTCTCGGTTACCGCAGCCGATCTCACTCGATTCAGCATTGCAGAAGGGACGATCACTGAAGAGGGCCTCAGGCAGAACATCGACGTCGCCATCCAGTACATCGCATCATGGCTCAGCGGCAGAGGAGCTGCCGCGCTGTACAACCTCATGGAGGACGCGGCCACCGCCGAGATATCACGGTCCCAGATCTGGCAATGGGTCCGCTCCGGATCGTCGACTGTCGAGGGATTGCAGGTCACTCCCGCCCTTGTCCGGAAAATCGCTGACGAGGAGACAGATCACCTACGGACGTCCGTCGGCCACGAGGCCTACGAGATAGGCAGGTTCGATGAAGCGCGAGACATCTTCGAACAAGTTGCTCTCGCCAACGACTTTCCAGAGTTCCTCACGCTCCCGGCGTACGCAGTACTCGAACACAGTTACCGATCGGAGACAAACGAATGACGACGCACACCAACCTCGACAGCAGAGTTCAAGCGTTGCAGAACGACTGGGATACCAACCCTCGGTGGAAGGGCGTTGTGCGGGACCACACGGCCGAGGAGGTTGTCAAGCTCCAGGGCTCCCTCGTCGAGCAACACACGCTTGCCTCAGCAATGGCCGACAAGCTGTGGTCGCTCCTGGCAAGGGAGGACTACGTCAACGCTCTCGGTGCGCTTTCGGGTGGTCAGGCCGTCCAGATGGTCAAGGCTGGTCTGCAGGCGATCTACCTGTCAGGGTGGCAGGTTGCCGCAGACGGCAATCATGCCGAATCCGTCTATCCGGATCAGTCACTGTATCCGGCCAACTCTGCTCCATCCCTCGTGAGACGCATCAATAACGCACTACGGCGCGCCGATGAGATCGAGTGGTCTGAAGGCACCGACGGTCCCGACTGGTTTGTTCCGATCGTGGCTGATGCGGAGTCTGGCTTTGGCGGGCCGCTCAATGTCTTCGAACTCACAAAGTCGTTCATCTCTGCGGGCGCAGCTGCAGTCCACCTCGAGGATCAACTGTCATCCGAGAAGAAGTGTGGCCACATGGGAGGCAAGGTGCTGGTGCCGACAAGCCAGCATGTGCGCACACTCCGATCCGCACGACTCGCAGCCGATGTGATGGGCGTGCCGACACTGATTGTCGCCCGCACGGACTCCCTCGGCGCATCCTTGTTGACCACGGATGTGGATGAACGCGACCGCGCATTCACCACCGGAGAACGAACTGCAGAAGGGTTCTACGTCGTCGACAACTCGATGGAAGCGGCGATAGCTCGCGGCCTTGCGTACGCACCGTATGCGGATCTGATTTGGTGCGAAACGTCCACCCCGGACCTCGCCGAAGCAGCGCAGTTCGCAGAGGCGATCCATACCGAATTTCCGGACAAGATGCTTGCGTACAACTGCTCGCCGTCGTTCAATTGGAAGCGCCATCTCGACGATGCGACGATCGCTACGTTCCAGAAGGAACTCGGTGCAATGGGGTACCGGTTCCAGTTCATCACGCTCGCTGGGTTCCACGCACTCAATGCCACGATGTTCGACCTCTCGAAGGGCTACTCCGAACGAGGCATGGAGGCATATGTCGAGCTCCAGGAGCACGAGTTCGCGATGGAGTCTGAAGGCTACACCGCGACCCGCCACCAGCGAGAGGTGGGAGCCGGCTACTTCGATCTCGTGAGCCAAGCGGTGTCCGCCGGAGCATCATCAACCCTCGCCTTGGAGGGCTCGACCGAAGAGGAGCAGTTCTACGACGGGCAGGGCTGATCAGCCAGCCAGCGCAGGCATGACCTCTGCGGCAAACCGTTCGACGGAATCACCTGTGTAGGCAGCGTCTGGGAAGTAGATGATCGCATAGCCCATTCCTGCGGATTGGTACGCCGCGAGCTGCTCGACGATCTTGTCGGGTGTGCCAACAGCGGCCTCAGATCCCCCGTACCAACGGTTGAGGGTGTCCTGCGGGTCGATGCCTGGGACCGATGCGAATCGGTCGAGGAGGACCGCCTTCTGCGCATCAATGTCGGCTTGAGATGATCCAAGGATCATGTTGAAGTTCACGGATCTGGTGATACCTGAGAAATCAGTTCCAACCGTCTCACAGTGCTGCGCAAGCACTTCCGACTTGTGGATGAACGAATCGAGTGTTCCACCGAAATTCGTGTAGTCGGCGTACTTGGCTGCGGTTCTGAGCGTCAGCTGCTCTCCCCCACCAGCAATCCACATCGGAATCGATCCCTGTGGTGGCTTTGGCTGGCAGATTGCTCCATCGAGGCTGTAGTGCTTCCCCTCGAACGACGCCTCGTCCTCTTCCCACATCAGTTTCATGATCTGCACGGCCTCATCGAGCTCACCGAGACGCACCGACGGCTTGGGAAACGGATAGCCGTATGCGTTGTACTCGTGCTCGTACCAGCCTCCCCCAATGCCCATTTCGACTCTTCCGCCTGAGATCACATCGATGGACGCTGCCACCTTTGCGAGATACGAAGGGGGTCGATAGCCATTGCATGTGCACATCTGGCCGAGTCGCACCCTATTGGTCACCGTGGCGAGCGACGCCATGAGCGTCCAGGCCTCAAAGGTCGGCTCCTGGGTGGGCTCTGGGACCGTATGGAAGTGGTCGTACACCCAGATGGAGTCGTAGCCAGCGCTCTCTGCTCGCTGCGCGGCATCGACCATGGTCTGCCACTGGGAAGAAACGGGTATGCCGGCGAGGTCAATGCGCCAGCCCTGCGGGATAAATGTTCCAAACTGCATGATTCGACCCTAGGGGTCTTGTTTCACCCAGTCACGCCAGACTGTCAACCGCAGCGTTCGCCATCGTGGTGAGCAGGCCCTTTGCACGAACCGGGTCAAGATCCTGCGGTCCAGCCCCCTGGTCATATGCGGTGATGAGCCAGATGGCGGAGCGGGCCCCGACGGATGCTTCATCCGATGTCAAAGCGGTATGGATCGCTCCGATGTGACCTGCCCATGCGCGTTGGTAAACAGCGTCGTTTTCTTGAGCGAGGGCCAGATAGTCAGCTGGAAGACTCCGCAGGTCATTCAGAAGCAGAACCACCTCGGCACGACGATCAACAACCAGGTTGACGTGGTTCGAGATGAGGAGATCGAGCCCCGCCCGCGGTTCCAGCGCTTGGGATTCGGCGATCGTTGATTCCAGGCGACGCCACAAACGGTCGAAGATCGTGACCAAAATCGCATCCTTGCCGTCAAAGTGACGATAGATGCCGGGTCCCGTGATTCCGGCCCGCCTACCGATGTCATCGATCCCGGTGGCGTGATATCCGTGCTGATAGAACAAGGTTGTCGCTGCCTCGAGTATTGCCTCGCGGCGGGCCAAGCCCTTTTCTGTGGTCGATCGTTGTTCAGAGAGCGCTTGGTCAGACACCGATCGCAGCTCCAAGGCGATCTCTGTAGTGATCGACACCGCCAAACAGCAACGCATCGGCCTTCGCCCTCTTGAAGTACAGGTGAGCGTCGTGTTCCCAGGTGAATCCGATACCACCATGAATCTGAATGTTCTCCGACGCTGCGAGGAGATAGGCGTCCGTGCACACACTCTTTGCGAGCGGGACCGCCACGTTGGACTCATCTGTCGCAAAGGTCGCCGATGCGTGCGATGCCACCGACCGAGCATGTTCGACCGCAACCAGCATGTCTGCACACTTGTGCTTGACCGCTTGAAACGATCCAATCGCTCGACCGAACTGGAATCGGGTAGATGCGTAATCGACAGCTGACTCGAGACACCGTTGCGCACCACCCACCTGCTCGGCAGCCATCAGAGTCACCGCAAGATCGACGACCGATGCCACCGCCTCGTCCGCCTCGTCACCGAGCCGCGCATCCTCTTCAAGATCGACTGCGAGCGTGCACACGCCCAGCGGTCGAGTTGGGTCGAGTGCCGACAGCAGGGTGCGATCGCATCCATCATCATCGGTGTCGACGACGAACACACCCAACCCATCGTCGACCGATGCGACAACAAGCACGACATCGGCATTGGGAAGATCGGTCACCCACCGCTTCTGTCCGACGAGGCGCCATCCCGTCGGAGTCTGCTCGGCAACGGTCTGCATCCCGGCCCCGGAAGAGCCGTGGGCAGCCTCGTAGATCCCTACGGTGCCGATGCGTTCGCCACTCACAAGCGCGGGAAGCAACGCAGACTTCTGCGCTTCCGAACCGAGCTGCTCAATGAGGGTCATGGCCATCACGGTCGATAGCAACGGCACTGCAGCGACAACTCTGCCGAGCTCCTCAAAAGCGACGGCAAGATCGGAGATTGACGATCCCGCTCCACCGAACGAATCGTCGACCGTCAGACCTACGAGACCCATGTCCCTCAGACCTGCCCACACGGGCCTGTCGAACGCATCGCCAGTGAGCGACAGTTCTCTTGTGCGGTCCATGTCGACAGTCGCCTCGAGCATGTCACGCAATGCCGTGCCGAGCATTTGTTGCTCATCCGAGCGCAAGAAGGTGAGCGGTTCAGCCACGGGGCACCTCCTTCCAAGGCAGGTCCTTGTCAACCCGCGGTTCGCCCGGCAGTCCGAGGACTCTCTCGCCAAGAATGTTCCGCATGATCTCTGACGTGCCCCCTTCAATCGAGTTCGCCCGTGCACGGAGAAACGCTCGTTGTGGACTCATCTCCCGTTCAACCTCCCTGGTGCCGTAGGTCGTCGGTTCGAGCGAGTAGCCCTCAGGGAGGGTCGCACCATCCATGCCCATGAGACCGACAGAAAAGGCGGTGATCTCCTTGTTGAGATCCGCCCAGGCAAGTTTGCCCGTCGACCCTTCCGGACCCGGTGTCCCAGCCTTCATGTTCTCGGTTGCACGCAGAGCAGTGAGCCTCATCGCCTCAACCTCACCCCAGAGCCGTACGAGTTCGCGTCGTGTTCCTGGATCGCCAGATCCTTGATCGTTCCATGTCTTCATAGCTACGCCAATGGCTCCATGATTCCGCGGAACCGTGCTTCCACCGATTGCGACCCGCTCGTTCATCAGCGTCGTCATGGCCACCCGCCAGCCAGCTCCGACATCATCGATCCGGAGGCCATCGGGGATCCGTGCGTCGTCAAAGAAGACTTCGTTGAATTCGGCCTCACCCGTGATCTGATACAACGGCCGGATATCGACTCCCTCGGCTTCCATGTCAACAATGAAGTAGGTCAGACCCCGATGCTTGGGCTGGTCAGGGTCTGTGCGGGTGACGAGCATTCCCCACTTCGAGAGATGTGCAAGCGTGGTCCACACCTTCTGGCCATTGATGATCCATTCGTCGCCATCACGGACGGCTCTCGTAGAGAGCCCTGCGACGTCGGATCCTGCACCGGGTTCGGAGAACAACTGGCACCAAATCTCCTCCATCGTGAACATTGGGCGAAGCCATCGCGCCTTCTGCTCTTCGGTTCCGTGGGCAGCAAGCACTCCGGAGCCCATGCCGATTCCGATGATGTTGGCTGTGCGGTTCCACATGGGTGCGCCGGCCTCTCCTAGCCGCCGCGCAACGGTTTCGCGATACCGCGGAGAGACTCCGAGTCCGCCGTTTCCCTCTGCAAAGTCGACGAACGCCAATCCCGCATCAAACTGTGCTCCCCAGAACTCCTTGGCATCGGTCGAATCGGGCGGGTGTTCTGCAAGCAGCCGATCAATTGCCGTCGCCACGCGAACGGTGTCAGGGTGCTGGGTTGTCACGACATTCCTTTCGTCAGTTGTACTTGGTCGGTTCGGATTCGGTTACTCAACGATTGCCAACGTGAGCAGGTCTGCAACAAGGGCCGGGGTCTCGTGGCCTTCAATCTCAACCGTGACCGTGGTGGTGACAAGCGTGCGCTCTGGCGACTTCTCGGTCACAGCTTTGAGCACGCCAACGGCTCGTATTCGCGCACCGGATGGGACCGGGCTGAGGAACCGGACTTTGTCCGATCCGTAGTTCAGATACATGACGGCACCCGCTGGCACGACCATCGCATCGGATGCGAGGTTGCTGAGAAGCGATAGCGTCAGGAATCCGTGAGCGACCGTCGTCCCAAAAGGGCCATCTGCAGCCGCCGATTGGTCCACATGGATCCACTGATGATCCTCGGTGACATCCGCAAACGCATCGATACGTTCCTGGTCAATCGTGAACCAGTCGGAGATACCCGTCTGCTTTCCTGTCCATTCGTGCATCTCATCTCGGGGCACGGTTTGCATGCTGCTCCGGTCGGTCTCGAAAAGTGAACGGCAGTTTACATCTCAGAGTGATGGCAACATGACTGGCAAGGAGGGCGGATGCTCATCAACGGAAAGACAGCAGTAGTTACGGGCGGGGCAAGCGGAATCGGTGAAGCGATCGCTCGACGATTCGCCGAAGATGGGGCGTCACACATCGTCGTCATCGACAGAGACGCTGATCGGGCACAAGCCGTTGCAGCCGACATCGGCGGGACATCGGCAGTGCTTGACGTTGCTGACCCCGACGCGACACACGAGGTGTTCAAGAGAATTGAGGCAACGATCGCACCGATCGACGTCGCCTGCCTCAACGCAGGAGTCGCCATCGATGGTTCTTTCGATGCTCCCGATTCGGAGTGGACAACCGCCTGGGACGTCAACGTGATGGCACACGTATTTGCAGCGCGAGAGCTCGTCCCTGGGATGATCGCCCGTGGCGGCGGATACATCATTACAACCGCTTCAGCGGCAGGACTCCTCACCAACATCGGCGCCGCACCGTACGCCGTGACGAAGCATGCCGCTGTCGCATTCTCAGAATGGCTGGCCGTGACATACGGGCGGAGAGGATTGGCCGTCTCGTGCTTGTGTCCGCAGTTTGTTGACACGCCAATGCTCGACGTCTTCGGGGCCAGCTCGGACACGATGCGCGATTGGGTAACGGACCTCGCGATTCGGCCTGACGACGTCGCGGATGCGGTGGTTGAGGCTATGCACGAGGAACGATTCCTTGTGCTCCCGCATCCAGAAGTCGGCGACTACTTCCGCCACAAGGCAACGGACTACGACCGATGGATCGGCGGGATGCAGGGCCTGCAATCAAAGATGGTGCCGGGAACCTGACCGCTAACGAACAGTCACGACGACACGGCCGAGCGCCCTTCGGTCGGCGACCGTCCGCAGTGCCTCTCTCGCATTCTCAAGTGAATGCGTTTCGTCAACGACAGGGGCAATCCAACCGTCGGCCAACAGCTCGAATAGCTCAGCAGCATTCTGTCGGTTGACCTCCGGTTCCTGTGCAGTGAATGCCCCCCAGAACACACCCACAAGGCTTGCGCCCTTGAGCAGCGGAAGATTCATCGGCAGCGACGGAATGTCTCCAGCGGCAAATCCGATCACCAGGTGACGCCCGCGCCATCTCAGCGATCGAAAGGCGGCCTCCGAGAGGGACCCACCAACCGGGTCGTAGACGACATCGACGCCGCGGTTGTCGGTGGTGGTCTTGATGGCGGACCGTAGATCATCCGTCGTGTAGTTGATCACATGGTCTGCCCCGACTCGGCTGCAGAGTTCAGTCTTTTCATCGCTGGATGCTGCGGCGATCACCGTGGCTCCCATGGCCTTTGCGATCTGGATCGCAGCGACACCCACGCCGCCTGCTGCCCCGAGCACAAGCACAGACTCGCCCGGCTGAAGATTCGCTCGCTGTTTGAGTGCGTGGTACGAGGTTCCGTAGGCAATCGTCATCGTTGCCGCTTCGATGAAACTCACATCGGCTGGAATCGGAACGGCGTTTGTGGCCTCGATTGCCCACTGCTCAGCGAATGCACCGGAGTATCCAACTGCAGCAACCCGATCCCCGACTTCAAAGCCTTCCACACCCTCACCGATCGAGGCCACGGTTCCCACGCCTTCCATCCCGGGCGCGAATGGCGGAGTGGACTTGAACTGATAGAGGTCTTGGAGCACGAGCAGGTCAGCGAAATTGACTGCGCCGGCGTGCACGTCGAGGACGAGTTGGCCTGTTCCCGCCGAGGGGGATGGCAGATCACCCGGAGCGATTGCATCGAAATCCCCGATTGCACTGCATACCAGAGCTTTCATCACGCGACCTCGAACAAACCGGCCGCACCCATCCCGCCGCCGACACACATCGTGTTGATGACATACCTCGCTCCACGCCGCTTCCCCTCGATAAGGGAATGCAGCACCATGCGTGCTCCTGTCATGCCGTAGGGGTGTCCGATCGAGATCGATCCACCGTTCACGTTGAGGATCTCATTGGGTATGCCAAGCGTGTCGCGGCTGTAGATCACCTGCACGGCGAACGCCTCATTCAGTTCCCACAGACCGATGTCATCCATGTCGAGACCGGCGTGAGCGAGCAGCTTCGGCACAGCAAACACCGGACCGATGCCCATGACGTCTGGGTCCACGCCCGCAACGGCCATGCCTCGGTAGTAGCCGAGCGGTTCGACGCCGCGTGCCTCTGCCTCATCTGAAGCCATCACGACCGTGGCAGCTGCGCCGTCTGACAGTTGACTGGCGTTGCCAGCAGAGATCGACCCACCCGTTACTGCCGGTAACTGCGAAAGACCTTCAAGCGTGGTTCCTGGCCTGTTGCCTTCGTCTGCGGTAAGAGTCACGGTCTCGAACGACGTCTCGCCTGTCTCACGGTCTGTAACGGCCTTCGAAGCCGTCACTGGCACGATCTCGGCATCGAACGCACCCGCCTCCTGAGCAGCAGCCGTCCGTATTTGGCTCTGGTAGCCGTACTCGTCCTGGGCTTCTCGTGAGATGCCAAACCGCTCGGCGACCACCTCGGCGGTCTGAAGCATCGGCATGTACGCGGCAGGTTGATGCTCGACAAGCGCAGGATCGACCATCCGCCATGTGTTGGTGTGCTCGTTCTGCGCGAGTGAGATCGACTCGACTCCGCCGGCAACGACGACGTCCATCCCGTCGTACATCACCTGCTTGGCAGCGGTCGCTATCGCCATCATCCCTGAAGAACACTGTCGATCGATTGTCATCCCGCTCACCGAAGTCGGGAGTCCGGCAGCAAGCGAGGAAAGTCGACCGATGTTTGGGAACTGCGTTCCCTGCGGCATCGCGCACCCCATGATGACATCGTCGACTTCGTCGCCGCCGACGCCCGCACGTTCGACCGCCGCAGCGATCGGGACGGCACCAAGCGATGGTGCTTCGAGATTGTTGAAGGCGCCCCGATATGCCTTTCCGATGGGTGTTCGTGCGCCGGACACGATGACTGCTTCTCTCATGTTGTGCTCCTCATCCTCCGTCGCCAGATGCTGTTGCCTTGCCAAGAAACTTCATGCTCTGTTCGGAGCCCGAGGAGAATTCCTGCTGTCCATCCTCGGAAAGGATCTCGTCGAACCGCTCAGCGATCCGCTCGGGCGTTCTTTCCTCTGGGGGAAGCCATATGCCCTCGGTTTCAAAAATCTTGGCGGCTGCGAACCCGCCTGCCCCGGCTGCCACGATCACACCATTGGGTGCGTCATCGCTCACAAGAAACAGCACGGCAGGCGTCACTTCTTCGGGTTGCATCAATGCCTTCGCCTGCTCGGGAAACAGCTCGTCCGTCATCCGGGTGTGCGCAACGGGAGCCAGTGCATTGACTCGAATGTCGTATTTCGCACCTTCAAGGCGAAGCGTGTTCATGAGCCCCACCACGCCGAGCTTGGCCGCACCGTAGTTCGACTGGCCAAAGTTGCCGTAGAGACCTGATGACGATGTTGTTACGACGATCCGACCGAAGCCCTGATCCCGCATCACGCCCCATACGGAATGGGTGCAGATTGCGGTGCCGGTGAGGTGTACGCCGACGACGGTGTCGAAGTCTCCCTGGCTCATATTGGCAAACGACTTGTCCCTCAATATGCCAGCATTGTTCACCAGGATGTCGATCCGACCCCACCGGTCGACGGCCTTGGACACCATACGGCCAACAGCCGCTTCGTCGGTAACGTCTGCACCATCAGCAATGGCCTCACCGCCTGCAGCCTCGATCTCGGCTACTACCGCCTCTGCGGCCGACAACGAAGATCCTGTGCCGTCGCGAGCCCCTCCAAGGTCGTTGACGACGACTCGTGCCCCACGCTCGGCCAAGGCGAGTGCGTGTGACCTGCCAAGGCCATGTCCTGCGCCGGTAACGATCGCGACGCGCTCATCAAAGGTGATCATGTGGTTCCGCCCGCCTGTTGTGCATGTGTGCTCGTAAAGATGTGCCGCTACTTGTTGAGATACCCACCATCGATGGTGATCGTGTCGCCGGTGTGCCATACGGAAGCGTCCGAAGCCAGGTACACAGCGATGCCCCCAAAGTCGTCGGGTGTTCCCCAACGTCCCACGGGTATCCGCGGCTTGACGTTCTGTGCAAATCGATCGCCGTCGATGAAGGAATCGGTCATGCCGGTGACGACCCAGCCCGGAGCAATTGCATTCGCCCTGATGCCGTACTTCCCGTACTCAACAGCAAGCCCTTGGATGAGGGCCCTCACGCCAGCCTTTGTTGCGGCGTAGTGCTCGCCGGTCGGGAATCCAGCATCCGCAGACACCGAGGAAGTCACAACCAAGGATCCGGTGCCTCTGGGCTTCATGTGTCGAACTGCCTCGCGGAAGGTCCAAAACGCACCTTCCATGTTGACACCAAAGATGTACCGCCACTCCTCTGTGGTGATGTCACTGAACGGTGTTCCCACCGAGCCGACGCCGGCGTTCGCAAAGACCGAGTCAACATGCCCAAAGGCATCGACGGTCTCTGCAAATGCCTCAACTACTGACTGCTCGTCCCCGACATCGACTGGCAGAGCAAGCCCCTCAACGCCCCTACTTCGGATCGATTCAAGGGTTTCGAGGTTTCGCTCCTCGTTCCGGCCCCAGATGGCAACCGACGCACCTGCGTCGGCCAACGCCTCGGCCATTCCGCGCCCAATGCCATTATTGCCGCCAGTGACGATGGCTGTCTTCCCGGTCAGATCGAACATGCCTGCCATGGGTCCTCCGTGGTTCATTGCGCCCGTCCCGGCGCCCAGCCGCGGCAATACTAGGAATCCCATAGCCGCTCAGGTCCCGACACATTCGACGTTGCCGTGAGTTTCGTGGATACCTGCCTACCGTTCCGGGATGCGGAAAGGGTCAGCACTGCTGGGAATCGTCGTCGCGTTGGTCGCTGTTGCGTGCGACTCGCGGCCACAAGCTCCTGAATTCGTCGAGACCACAACGACAAGCTCCACTATTGCCGGATCAGGCGGAGCAACAACGACGACCCCGACGTTGCCCCCCGTCGAAGAGCGTGTCACCGGAACCGTGACCGAGATCACGGACGGCGACACAATCAGGGTGACTGTGCTTGGCGAGTCGATAGACGTGCGACTGCTTGGCATCAATGCTCCAGAGACAACGGAGTGTTGGGGCGATGAGGCGACCGCCGTACTTGCGAGCATGGTGCTTGGTCAGGAAGTGCAGATGGTTGCCGGAGCGGAGGATCTCGACAGCTTTGGCAGGGCCTTGCGGTTCGTGTACATCGAAACCGCTGAGGTTGTTTCATTCGTCAATCTGGATCTCACCACAGGCGGACATGCGGTCGCGGTTCAGAACGGAAATGAGTTCGCACCGTCCCTCAAAGCCGCAGAAGCAAGGGCATTCCAATCAGGCCGCGGCATGTGGGGGACATTTGCCTGCGGCGACGCGGAAGGAATCAAGGCGGACCGCCCTGTCATCCGAGTGAGCGAGCTCGCCTTCAATCCCGACGGACCCGATGATGCTTCGCTCGAGAGCGAGTTCGTAACGATCGTGAACGAAGGGTACGGACGGGTGTCCATCCAAGGATGGGTCCTTCGCGACGAAAGCAGCTCCAACCGGCTGACCTTCCCAAATGGGACAGTCTTGGCACCAGGCGAGTCGGTCACCGTCGTCACAGGTTGTGATGGCGCCGCTCCAGACGCGATCTACTGGTGCTCCGATACACCCGTCTGGTCAAACGGAGGGGACACGGCAATCGTGTCTGACACCCTCGGCAATGCCGTGGTCTGGTTCACCTACAGCGGCGGTCAGAGTTAGGACTCCTCGGAGATTCGCGTGGTCACACTCTTCATCTCCATGAACAACCTGAGATAGTCAGGTCCTCCTGCCTTCGCATTTGAGCCTGACATGTTGAACCCGCCAAACGGCTGAATCCCTACCAACGCACCGGTGATCTTTCGGTTGAGATACAGGTTGCCGGCATGGAACTCACGCTTTGCTCTCTCGAGACGATGCGCATCGTTCGAGTACAGACCACCGGTGAGACCGAACTCGGTTCCGTTGGCGACCTCAATCGCCTCGTCGAAGTCGTCAACGGTGATGACGGACAGGACCGGACCAAAGATTTCATGCTGCGCCAAGCGGGCAGCGGGGGCGACGCTATCGAAAATCGTTGGCTCGATGTAGTAACCGCCATCCCGGTCTATCGCTTGCCCACCCATCACAAGCGCAGCTTCTGTCTTTCCTGACTCAATCTCCGACATGACGGACGTACGTTGGGCAGCGGAGATGACTGGTCCCATCGGGTGGTTCTCGTTCGCCGGCCCCACACTGAGCTGGCTTGCCTTCTCAACCACAAGATCGAGAAGCTGATCGTGGACGGATGAGAACACGATCAGCCGAGAGCACGCAGAGCACTTCTGACCCTGAAAGCCGAACGCCGAACGCACGGCATCTGCCGCTGCTGCATCAAGATCAACGGTGTCGTCGACGATCAACGCGTCCTTGCCGCCCATCTCCATGTAGGCCCTCTTGAGCCACTTCTGGCCGTCGTGCACCTTTGCGGCCCGCTCAGCAATCCGAAGACCCACCTCTTTTGAGCCTGTGAAGTTCACGAACCTGGTCCTGCCGTCGTCGACGAGCGCATCGCCAATTTCTCCACCTGACCCTGGGAGGTAGTTGACCACTCCAGCCGGAAGACCAGCCTCTTGGAGGACCTTGATGAAACCCCAACCGACCATCGGTGTGTTTGATGCGGGTTTCAGGACAACCGTGTTGCCAGCAGCAACTGGTCCAATCGTCATGCCAACCAGAATCGCAAGCGGGAAGTTCCACGGCGGGATGACCACGCCGGCGCCCATCGGCTGCAGCCACGACTCGTTGGTTTCTCCCGGGTACGTGTGCACCGCGACAGGCTGCGCAAGCTCGAGCGCCTGATGGGCGTAGTACCGACAGAAGTCAATGGCTTCAGCGACATCTGCTTCTGCTTCTGCCCAGTTCTTTCCTGCCTCGAAGGTCTGCCAAGCGGCAAACTCGAAACTCCTCTCGGCGATGAGATCGCCCACGCGATGGACGAGTCCGGCTCGTTCCTCGGCCGTACGCCTCGACCAGTCCGGGTACGCAGCCCACGCCGCATCGAGCGCGGCGTCGACATGGCCTGCATCGGCAGACGCCGCGGTTCCGACGATCTCCGATGGATTCGACGGGTTCACAGACTCAATCGACGCCTTCGTGTCAACTCTGGCATCACCGATGATGAGCGGCGATCTCTCTCCAAGAGACGCCTCAACGGCTCGGAGAGCCTGTCGGTACCGTGATGCCACGGTCTCATCGGTGAAGTCTGAATACGGTTCGGTGCGATATGGCGGGAGCACTGGTTCCTCCGGGGGGAAGGTGACGTTGGTGGTTTGATGCGTGTCTTCAGCGTACGCATACGCCCTCTGCTCTGCCCATCACGGCAGTTGAAGAAACGCTGAAGTCGCGAAAGCGAAGCGCCGATACACACAGTGTGGAACAACATGTGCTCGTCATCGAAGATTCTGCGTCCGTGCGACGCCTCATCGAGGTCTGTCTACGCGTTCTCGGTGTTGAGGTGAGTTCAGCAGCCGACGGTGTCACCGGTCTCGATGCAATTCGTGAATCGAAACCGGATGCGGTGGTACTCGATATCGGTCTTCCTGGACTCGATGGCTGGGAAGTGTTGCGACAACTCAGGGACGATCAGGAGACGGCCTCGATAAAGGTTCTCGTCCTCACGGCGCATGCACAACCCGAGATGGCAGACAAGGCCGCCAAGGGTGGCGCCGACAGTTTCATGACGAAGCCATTCCGTCCGCTTGATCTCCGCGTCCAGGTCGAGAAGCTTCTCGCCGGTTAGACCTCATCGTCGAATAGCTCGACAACGTGCCGCCGTAGCATTGCAGCATGCCTCGAGCGGTCCTCATCGCCAACCCATCGGCGTCCCAGTTCACCGGAGGCGTCTTTCGTCAGATCAAGACAACGCTGTCGAAGGCCTACGACCTCTCAACCGAATGGCCGGTGTCAGCCGATCAGACCAGGGTGGTGAGCGGTGCGGCAGCCGACGATCACGTGGACGTCGTGTTTGCGATGGGTGGAGACGGCGTTGCACATCACGTCGCAAACGGACTGGTCGGCAGCTCAACAGCGCTTGGGATCATTCCTGTCGGAACGACAAACGTCCTGAGCCGCATCCTCGGCATCCCGCAGTCTGCAGACAAGGCGGCTGAGGGGTCGGTCGAGTGGAGACCACTCCCAACACGAACCGTACGCATCGATGCAGAAACTCTGAGTGGGTCGATGACGCGCCATGCAGTGTTCTCCGTGGGCATCGGTTTCGATGCAGACGTCGTCGAGTCTGCTGAAACCAGACCGTTTGCAAAGTCACGTTTTGGCAGTGTCCACTACGCATCAACCGCCATCAGCAGGCTGCTTTCGAGCTGGCGTTCGGAACAGCCGAACCTCAGGATGACATGTGACGGGGACCGGTTCGATGCACTCGTGGCACTCACGCAGGTCCACGATCCATACACCTACTTCGGCATGCTTCCCTTGCGGCTCACATCTGAACCTCCTGAGGGAATCGCGACGTTGGCTGCCAACAACCTCGGCATCGGGAGGGCAGCGGAGATCTTTACGCGTGCAGCCGCTGGCATTCGGCACAGGGAAGCAACAGGCGTCCAGTTGTGGACCAACTACGAGAAGCTGTCAGTAGACGCAGAACCAACGTCGCCCTTCCAGGCCGACGGCGAGATGCTTGGTCATGCAGCTGCAATTGACCTCACGCCGGACGAGCAGGGACTCCTCGTCCTTCGACCGCCGGATGGTGATGACGGCTAGGCGCCCTCGTCCTTCATCACGACACTCAGGTACTGGTACGGAATTTCGATCTGCTCGGTGTCGAGCCTTTGTTTCATACGCTTGAGAAACTCTCGCTTCACGGCCCATCGATCCTCGGTGGTGGTCGTCAGCAAGACCCTGATGTCGATGCCAGATTCGCCCAGCTTGTTCACGCCAAGCAGAACGGGTTCCTCGAGGAGCATCGCCTGCCAGTCGGGATCCTGGGAGAGTGCCAACGCTTCATCTGCGATCACATCGATAGCTCTGTCCAAATCGGTGTCGTAGGAGACCGAGACATCGACCACCAGCCGGGAGAAGCCCGCGGTCAGGTTTGAGGCCACGCGAATTTCGCCGTTTGGTACGTGGTGCCTGTTCCCTTCGAGATCTCGCAGCACCGTTGTGCGGAGCGTGACTTCTTCGACCGAGCCCGAAACGCCTGCGATCGACACGACATCGCCGATTGCATACTGATCCTCGACAAGGATCAAGAAGCCTGCGATCACATCCCTGACGAAGTCCTGCGCACCGAAACCGACAGCAATACCAACCGTTGCCCCAACTGCGATCAACGGTGCCATTGGAATGCCCCAGATCGCCATGATCGTGAGGATCACGACAACCCACACGGTGATCGAGATCACGACCCGAGTGACGCTGGTGATCGTCACGAGCCGCTGACCCTGCTCCCTTTGCTCTTGCGCATCTGACGTGTGGTAGTTGCGCTCGACTCGACTCGTCCACCGAACAACGGCTTTGCGGACAACCCACAGCAGGATCAGGGCACCAACCACCACGGCCAGGCTCGCAAGAAGCTCGTAGCCCCAATTCGACGTGACGGTGTCCCAGAACTCTTCCAGACGCTCCATCTGAACTCCCCTTCAGCGGCTCATCGCCGAGTGGTGCACTTCGTATGCGGCGACACCCAACGATACGAACGAGGCCGCGGCAAGCGCGAGCGCATCGAGTGACGTGGTGCCCATATCCGTCCGGTCCACCTTATGACACGCATCCCATCCCAGGGATGCAAGGCTTCTGAGGTCCAAAGCAATCTTTGCAATAGCGGCCTTCTTCACATCAAGACGCTGCTCGATCGCATCGTTCAGCGATGCGACGTCTGGATCCCCTTCGCGTGGCGCGGCCGATATGGCCACGATCGACGGACTGTCGAACCCGTCCGCCGTTAGGAGAGCATTCAGCGTATCGACCGCATCGTCGGCGTCGTCGCCGAGGCGATCTACCTGGTTCATCGCAAAGATGAACTGGCTCTCATATGGCACAAGCGGCGAGAGGAAGTCATCGTGGAGAATTGGATCGGCATACTTCTCGGGGTCGAGCACCCACACCACCGCATCGACCTTTGGCACGACCTCCTCGACCACGTGTCGGTGTGCTTCGGCTGTGCTATCGAAGTCTGGAAGGTCTACGACGACGATTGCATCGAATGTGTCGTGGGCAATGCGGGTTTCTACGCCAAGCGAATCGAGCAGCGGCGAGATGTCGGCGCCGAGATTGTTTGGGTACACGGCAGCGGCGATTTGAGTGGTCGGCCGAACGATCCCTGTGGTCACCAGGTCCTTGCTAGCCAGGGCGTTGAGGATTGATGACTTCCCAGAACCAGTGCCACCAGCGAAAGCCACTACAAGCACTTCGCCAATGAAGCCATCTCGCATCCTGGACCGACGGGCGATGGATTCCATATCGCGGAACGTGCTCTCCGATACGACGTCCTCTGACCTCACCATGGTGATGTCGACTAGATCCATGACCTCGCGTAGATCAGCCACGGGCTGCACCTCTTGGGCTGAACCCGTCAGCCGCTGCAAGCAGGTTGCCCGGTGTATAGCTACCGAGCATCGCCACATACGAGGCCCATTGCTGCCGTCTTGCCTCAGTCGCAGCGTCGACAAGGCTGACCAGCTCTTCGTGGGCCTCGGCGACCGTTGGTGCAAGTCGAGGGCCAAGCGTTCGTTGGACCCTGTTCGGCAGGCTGAGGCCGGGGTGGACGCCAGCCTTCCACAGGTTGTGTGCGATCAGCTCGGTCCCTGACTTCTTTCTCCAGCGCATCCGAGCGTTTGCGACGCCGGAGGCCGTGAGCCTGTCGTGCCAGGAATCGAGATCGTCTCCAAGACTCTCCCCCTCCCAGGGATCGAGATCGAGCCGCACCCGAGGGGCAATGTCGCCACCGTCCTCAAGGGCCAGAGTGGCGTCGAGCGCAGCGACCCGGCGCCTCGTCTCGTTGACGATCGCACCCCTGGTTTCATGCCACGTCTCCAGAACAGGAAGTGTCTCGTCTCCCGAGACAGAAGCCGTTGCACCATCGATGACCTCCGCCAACGATCCAATCTCTGTCGAGAGCGAGGTCACTGCGCTGGCGAGAAATCGAGCTCCAGAACTCCCGGAGGCACGAAGTACCGCTCCTCGCTGGTATCCGATGGTGTCGATTGCAAGATCTCTCAACAGAATCTCAGATGCATCTGCGACACTTCCACCCTCCGACAGCTCCACAACGTCCGCCCCGTACAGCTCACGAACCGAGTCCATCAGCGCAGCAACGTCTTCCGGTTCGGCGTCCACCCTGTTGACGACGACGGCTGACGGGCGACGCTCAGGAAGCGAATCCACAAGCTCTGAGACCGCTGCATCGGCGTATCTCGAAGGAGTCAACACCACGACGACGAGTTCTACGGCGGCCATCACCGACGCAATCGTTTCGGGATCGTGCTCCCAGGAAGGTGTGTCGATAAACACGACACCTGGCCGAGCTGATGGGACAAGCACGTACTCGGATTCGACGGCGAGCGAAACAGGTCCCGAAGATCCAGCCATGATCGCTCGCGTTGTCGTTGGCCGCTTCACCGATACCGGAGACACATCGGCGCCGACACAGCCATTGAAGATGGTCGACTTCCCCGAGCCAGAGCTCCCGACGAACGCAACAGCCGCAGGGACAATGTCGAACTGCGCAAGTGCGTCGAGCGACGTGAGGGCCTCTTCCTTCACCCGACGCTCATCAGCACCAAGAAGCGCCACCGGCACCGATAGCAACTGTGCTCGAAGTTCAGCGATCGTTGTCACGGTCTCATTCCAGCAGACACGACGGTCCTGCCGTCAGTCGATACCGGCGAACAGGTCATCCTCGTCCGGATCCCACGGAACCCGGGAGGCGAGCAACTCGAAGTCTTCCCACGGATACACCTCTTCAATCACCGCCGTTGGAACCTCGAACCAGAAGCCGTCTGGGTCCACCTGCGTCTGATGGGCCCGAAGCGCATCTCGGCCCTGATCGATCCATCCATCGACTCGGATGCGGGTGAGCTTGCGATCCGGAAGGGTGCGGTCCTGGAGGGCATCCATCCATCTGGCGTAGGGAGAGCTTCCTGTCCGGCTGAGCATGGCCTCGTGCAATGCAGTTATGCGCTCGGCTGTAAAGACAGGCGCGTACATCTTCTGAATCTCGAACGGGGGGCCCTGATCAGGAAAGCGCTCTGCGTCTGCTGCGGCGACAAACACTTCCATCGAAAGCCTGTGGACGTAGAGATGATCGGGATGCGGATAGAACTCGTGACTGTCGTAGCCAAGCACGACATCTGGCCTGTGCTTGCGAACAATCGAAACAAGCTGCGAGAGCACTTCATCTTCGTCCTGGTTGCAGAATGCCTCGGGTCGCGAGTTGTCTTCAGAGTCCGGCATTCCCGAGTCTCGGTAGCCGAGCAGGATGACTTCGTCATAGCCAATCGTCTTCGCGGCAGCAGCGAGCTCGTCCTCTCGGACTGCTTTCAGGTTCTCGAGAATTCCCGGCTTGTCCATCGCAGGGTTGAGGATGTCCCCTGCTTCTCCCCCCGTGGCGGTGACAAGTACTGCGGATGCACCCTCTGACACGTAGCGTGCCACAGTCGCTGCGCCCTTGGAGGACTCGTCGTCTGGATGTGCGTGAAGAGCAAGGATGGTGCGAGCCATAGCGATCAAGTATGGCGTGGTCCGGGGACATGGCACACGTCACCCGAGAAGCTCGACGGCGGCCTTCCCTTCGCTGCAATCTTCGAGCAGCGGGCACCAGCGACAGTGCGGACCCCCGGTACGAGAAACATCGGTGTCGGCGGACATCGCCTCCCGCAACACGGACACCATCTCCGCCACGCTGGACTCGATTTCGCCAAGATCATCCGCATCGAAGTCTTCGACCAGGCGCTCCCCGGTCGTTACTGACATTGCCTCCGTTGCCGAAGGAGGCTCGCCAGTGGCCACCTTCCACGCCCATGCGTAGAAGAGAAGCTGATCAGTGACATCATCACCAAGATCCTTGCCGGTCTTCCAATCGACAATCCGCGTACCCGCGTCGTCAGCAAACACGGCGTCGATTCGACCCCGAACACGCACGTCGGCGCCAACTTCGACATCGAACTCCTTCTCAGCTTCCGCTGCACCGTCGAGCGGCAACGTCTGAAACCGCTCGTACAGATCAGCAACCTCAGCTACCACAGATCGGAACTCGCTCGGTACCAGCCCGAGGTCCGAAAGCACCCCGTTGAGATTCTCACCCGTTTCCTCCCTGCACGCTTGCGCAACGTCGTCGCTTGCGATCGGCCCTGAGTTGATGTGCCTCGCAAAGATCCGATGGGCGAGCAGGCCCCTGAACGACGCACGCGATGGGGGCCCATAGATGCCCCGAAGCCGTGCAAGGGCTTGCTGTGGGCAGTTCTGATAGGCGATGAACAGCGTCGCTGAAACGCCAATCGGCTGTCCGGGAGGAAGTTGCTCGAGCATCACCACAACAGGCAGCGTATCGAGATAGTGCGTAGGCACGAATCACAACGCTATTTGAGACCCATTCATATACTCGCGAAACCGCAAGCAACCCACTCTTGGAGTCATGGTCATTTCTCGGAGTCGAACGATTCTCTTCACCGCGGTACCGGTGTTGTTGTTGATGTTCCCACTGTCCATCTACTTCATGGACAGTGCGGCAGCATCCGACAAGGTCGCCCGCAATGTCACCATTGAAGGTGTCGATGTCTCTCGCTACACGGAGGACGAGGCACAGGCCGCTGCTGAGAAGTACGCAGCCGAGCTCCAAGCAACACCAGCATCGGTGGAAGTCAACGGACAATCCTTCGATCTTGACCCGGTCGCCGTCGGGCTCACCTTCGGCACCGAGGCCGCAGTCGACATGGCCCTTGAACAGCGAAAGGGCGGCATCACTGACTGGCTTCGAGCCTTCTCCGAGGGCGTTGATGTACCGGTCACAGCAGCACTCGATCCCGATCTACTCGAGGCGCAGCTTCGGGAATGGGAGCAAGCGGCGATTCCAAATCCTGCGTTCGAAGGCACCATCGCAATCGTCAATCGAGAGGTCAGGTACGAATACCCATCCGATGGCGAGGCAATCGACCGAGATGTTGCCGAAGACCTGCTTCTTGCTGCCCTATCGACCGGGAGCGATGAAGCAGTCGTGCTCCCGACCGCAGTCACCTCACCGGTTCTCACCAAATCAGACATCGACGAAGCCGTCGCTGAGGCCGAGCGGATCCTGCGCACAACGGTCGTGCTGACACAGGACGAATACGACTTCACGTTGCGTATCGACTCGCTCGACATCTCACGGTCACTCGATGCCGCAGTCACACTGGGGAACCCACCAACGATCGAGTTCTTCTTTGATCGAGACATCTTTGTCCCACTGATCGAGGGCGTACGCACCCAACTCGAGCTCGCACCGCAAGACGCCTACTGGGAGACAGTCGTCGTTGATGACCACGAGTCATGGGATGAGAACTACGAGATCAAGGACAGCGAGCAGAGCAGTGATCTCCCCGATGACGACGCCATTCGGCTCATCCCGGCCAAGAGCGGCACAACGATTGATGTCGACGCGGTAGCGGCTGCGATCGAAGAGGCAGCGAGAACGCAGGGCAGTGGCGAACTTCCCATTGTTCTTAATGCGCCGGCAGCCTTCACCACCGAGATGGCGGAGTCGTTCGGCGATCTGTACGAGGTTTCCGAGTTCACGACATACATGCCTGGAACAAACCGAGCGCACAACATCAAGCTGATGGCGGACCTCGTCGACGGCACGGTCGTGATGCCTGGCGAAACGTTCTCGGTCAATGAACTGATAGGTCGTCGCACCCTCGAGAAGGGCTTCAAGTACGACTGCGCAATCGTAAGTGGCGAACTCTCCTGCGAGGAAGATCCCGTCAACGTTGGCGGAGGCGTGAGCCAGTTCGGCACGACGATCTTCAACGCCATCTACTTCGGGTGCTACAAGGACGTTGTCCATCAGCCGCACAGCATCTACTTCACCAAGTATCCAGAGGGCCGCGAGGCAACACTGGGATACCCAAGCCCTGATGTTGCATTCGAGAATGATTCCGATGCGCCAGTGATCATCCGCACCTCATACACAAGGCGCTCGGTGACCGTCACGTTCTTTGGCAACCAGAACGGCCACTACTGCGGAACGCAGCGCTCGGAGCGGACCGGTGTCGCATCACCCGTCACCGAATACCAAGCAGACGACGAGAACATCATCAAGCCCGGCCAAGAGTATGTGAAGTCGAAGGGCTCAAAGGGTTGGTCGGTTACGAACACTCGGATCTTCTACGACGCCGAAGGCAACGAGTTGGACCGTGAAGCGTTCTACTGGCGGTACCGCGGCGAGAAGAACGTCATCGTCGTTCATCCATGCGATGAACGGGTCGGCGGCAACGGGCAATGCCCCGCCCAGGTACCAGGAGTTACCGGCATGGCACAGGGCGCGGCATCTGCGGCACTTGCTGAAGCTGGGTTCGGCGTAGCGGTCGTGACGGTCGACACAGATGACGAGTCCCTCAATGGCATCGTCATCAGCGCCGATCCTACGGGATGGCTCGATCCCGGTGAGACGGTCACGATCACTGTCGGCAACTACACCGGTGGTGGTGGCGGCGACGGCGGCGGCGGCGAGGACGAATAGTCCTCATACTCCGTGGAAACTGTTGCGCTGCAAGGGTTTCGAGCGTCTTCTCCCGACACCACTTAACGGGACCTGAACCTACACTCGCAACGAAGCCGCCCACCGATTCAGGCCCATGACAACGCCACGCAGAGCACTATTTCTCATCGTTCCGCTGGCGATACTCCTTCTCCCGATCGGGATCTATTTAGCCGACAGCACGACGTCGTCGGAGGAGGTCGCTCGCAATGTTTCTGTCGCGGGCGTACCAGTCGGCGGAATGACCGAGGACGACGCTCTGCTTGCTGTTCAGGCGCACGAGCAAGCTCTCAGACAAAGCACAGGCGTCTTCGTCGTCAACGGCCAGACCTTCAAGATGTCACCGACGAGTGTCGGATTGACCGCAAACACGCAACGGGCAGTTGCCGACGCGATGTCAACGAGACGAACCGGCAATTTCGTCGAGAACTTTCGTTCGTGGGTGGAGTCCTTCAGCACCGGCGAGGAGGTCCCGCTCCAGGTCAACTTCTCTGACGAAGCCATCGATGACCACCTGGATGATTGGGAGTCTGCAGCAATTCCGAACGCAGCCTTCGAGGGTGCCGTGTGGATCGCAAATGAGGAGATCTCGAGGCAGTATCCGCTCGCCGGAGAAAAGATCGAGAAGGTGACAGCGCGCAAGACGATCATCGAGCAGATGTCCATCCTTGACAAGACAACGGCGAGTCTCGCGGTCGTCACCTCCGAACCGATCCTCACCGATGCGGACATCGACGCCGCAGCCGAAGAAATGCGTTCAATGATCGACTCCGAGATCACGCTCACATCAAATGATGTCGGCTTTCGTGCAACCTTCTTCGTTGATCAGCTGACGCGAGCAGTTCGCGCAGATCTCAATGAGGCAGCCGATGCGCTCATCGTCACGTTCGACGAGGCTGCAGTGGTCGAGATTCTTGAGCCGCGGCGTTCAGAGTTCGAGATCCAGCCCGTCGACGCACAGTTCGATATTGATCTCGCAACCAGTCGCATCAGTGTGATTCCGGGGCGTGCAGGAACGCTGCTTGATACACCAGCACTTCTAGTGGAGATGAAGCAAGCGGCCCTCGGCAGTGGCGTAGGGCCATTTCCGCTCATCGTCGGTGCCCAGCCGTCGTTTACAACCGAAACCGCAGAGTCGTACACCGACCTCGGGTTGCTTGCGAGCTTCACAACGAACCACCCAGCTCGCCAGGAGCGGGTCACCAACATCCAGCAAATGGCCAGAGACGTGGATGGAGCAATCGTTCAGCCTGGCGCCGAATGGTCAATCAACGATCACATTGGGGAACGCACCGAGGCAAAGGGTTACGTCGCTGCACCGGCGATCATCAACGGAGTCCCTTACTGCTGCGATCACCCGGCGAATATCGGCGGTGGTGTGAGCCAGTTCGGGACCACGTTGTTCAATGCCGTCTTCTTTGCATGTCTTGAAGATGTCGAGCATCGCCCACATTCACTGCACTTCACCCGTTATCCGGAGGGTCGAGAAGCGACCCTTGGCGTACCGGGCCCTGATGTCAGGTTCGGGAATGACACCGAAGCTCCCGTAATTATCAAGACCGCCTACACCGATACCTCGATCACGGTGCTCATGTTCGGGAACAACGGCGGCAAGACATGCACCGACGTAACTCATGAGCGAGAGGACATCGTCGAGTTCGAGGAGGAGCTTGTCGCTGATGAAGAAGACGAGCTTGCACCTGGCCAGCGACGTCAGGAGCGGAGCGGCATCGATGGATTCCTGGTTCGAGTAGACCGTGTTGTCACGTACCCAGACGGGCAGGAGGAGATCGATCTCCAACTGGTCTGGCGATATCAGCCGCTGAGCGAGCTCTACACCGTTCATCCGTGTGAGGTTTCGGGCGAGCCGGTGTCATGCCCCGTGCAGGTACCGACCCTGGCCGGTCAAACCTGGGAAGACGCTCTGTTGGCACTGCAGGAGCTTGGATTGCTCGCTGCCCGTGTAGATGAACCGGTCGAAGACGCCGATCTGGACGGTCGAGTTATCGGCCAGGATCCTGCCGTGGGCGAGTGGGCCAACTCTGGATCCACCGTGACACTGACGATAGGCAGCTACTCAGGCGGCGGCGAAGAAGAGGGCTAGGCCTCTGGATAGAAGAGGAAGAACTCTTCGATGACGGAGCTCGATGCGTCGACGGCATCTTGCGGCCAACCCGCAGCACGCTTCACCACAACAACGTTTGAGCTCACGAAGACACGCGAGAGCTCCGGGTCTGCTTCGAACAAGTCGACGGCAAGGTCGGCAGCGAATGTCTCGCCGTCTGAAGCCTGCTCCGGACTGTCGTAGCCCTCACCATCTGTGCCGGTGAGACTCCGATTGGTCGACACGATGATGGAATCATCAACAACCACTGTTCCGTCGATCTCAATTCGCTGTCCCACCGATGCTCCTGTGTGCCTTGGTTCCGAATCTTAGGTGTCGCGTCGCCGCGAGCAGTTAGCCGACATTGCTGTCGGGGTGAAGGACGTCGCCCGATCCAACTACGTGCAGTTTCATCAGATTGGTGGATGCCGACTTGTTCGGCGGAACACCGGCAACCATCACGACGCCGTCTCCATGCTCGACGAGACCCAGCTCTGCAAGCCTTCGTTCGGCGACATCGATCATGTCATCCGTGGACTTGACCCGTTCGAGCAGCATCGGTTGGACTCCGCCGTATGCGGCCATCCTTCGATACGTAGCTTCGTGGGGTGTGAACGCAAAGATGTCGGCTCGTGGTCTGTACTTGGACAACAGGCTGGCAGTCGTTCCTGACTCCGTGAACGCAACGATGGTTTGGAGATCCAGGCGATCTGCCGTGTCCACGGACGCTTCAGCAGTCGCAGAGGCAAACGCCGCACCAATATCGAGGCTCGAGATTCCATGCGCTCGACGCCAATCCGGCGATCGCTCGGCCTCCTGACAGATCGTCGCCATCACCTGAACAGTGCGGGCGGGATACGCCCCGATCGCTGTTTCAGCCGACAGCATCACTGCATCCGTGCCATCGATCACGGATCGATACACATCGGTTACCTCGGCTCGCGTCGGTCGAGCGACCTGAATCATCGACTCAAGCATTTCGGTGGCAGTGATCGAGATCTTCCCGGCCGTATTTGCTCTGTGAAGGATGTCGCTCTGCGCCCGTGGAACACTCTCGAGCGACAACTCGACACCCAGGTCCCCGCGTGCGACCATCGCACCGGCAGCTTCGTCCAGTACGTCATCGAGATTGGCGTACCCAACAGCCGTCTCGATCTTGGCAATAATCGGGATGTCCCCTGCAACCTCCCTGACGCTTCTGATGTCCCTACCCGAGTTGACGAACGATGCCGCAAGGAGATCGAATCCCAGCGACCATCCGAACTCGATGTCTTCAACGTCCTTCGGAGTGACAACGGGCACCGTGGTTCTTGCGCCGGGAAATGCTGCCCCTTTGTGGTCCTTGAGGACCCCACCCTCGACCACCCTGGCCGTGATTGCATCTTCGCCAACGCGAACCGCCTCGAGCTCAATCAGGCCATCGGAGATCAGGATCGTGCCACCGACGGACATTGCGACGTCGTCGAGGTAGGCGATGTGGATCGTCTCGGAATCGCCTACGCCAACTCCAGGGAGAAGCGTGACCTCGCTATCTGTCTCGATCGTGGTCTCGCCTCCGGGGAACTTGCCGACGCGGATCTTTGGCCCCTGGATGTCCTGCATGATTGCAACCGGAGCACCGAGATCCTCGGCGACGGCTCGCACCATGCCATGTCGCTTCCTGTGGTCCTCATGTGTTCCGTGGCTGAAGTTCAGCCTCGCAACATTCATCCCCTCGGAAATAAGCTCACGGATGGAATCCTCTGTGTCCGTGGCCGGGCCGAGCGTGGCGATGATCTTCGTCTTGCGTTCCATCGTCCAACCTTAGGCACTACCCGAAAGTGGGTGGCACACCACCATCTGCTTGGCACAGTGCGGCCGCGATGCGGTACCGTATTGCTGCACGCACAGCGTGTCCCCCCTACGGAGGAAAATCATGAAGAATGCATGGAAGATCGTCGTTCTGGCGCTCGCCGTGCTGCTCGTAGCGGCAGCATGTAGTAGCGACAGCAGCGCGGATCTTGAAGGACAGACAGTTCGGGTTGCGGTTGAGAACGCATATCCGCCGTTCAACTACATCAATGATGCAGGCGAAGGTGTTGGGTTCGACTACGACATCTGGGCCGAGATCTGCGATCGCATCGGCTGCTCAGCCGAGTTCGTAGAGGCAGGATGGCCTGCGGTGATCGAGGAGACCGGGCAAGGTGTCTATGACACGGCCGCAGACGGCATCT
This sequence comes from Acidimicrobiia bacterium, assembly GCA_051011415.1. Classification (GTDB taxonomy): domain Bacteria; phylum Actinomycetota; class Acidimicrobiia; order Spongiisociales; family UBA5794; genus SZUA-442. Next base: position 20,197 of record JBPCTY010000147.1, on the reverse strand, counting down.
CGATCACAGAAGACCGCAAGGAAATTGTTGCGTTCTCCGATCCGTACATGACAACGATCCAGAAGCTCATGGTCCGAACCGATGAAGCTCGCTTCGGCAACCTTGAGCAGTTCCAGGAAGGCGATTACCGCCTCGGAACACAGGTCGGCACGACGAACTACGAATTGGGTGCAACGCTGATCGACGAAGGACGCATCGATGCATACGACCAGTTCGGTGTTGCGGTGCAGGCGCTCCTTGCCGGTGACGTCGACGCCGTCATCATCGATGACGTGGCCGGACAGGGCTACCAAGGTGTCAACGCTGACCAAACCCGTTTGCTTGCAGATGACCTGCAGTCCGATCCACTTGGGTTCATCTATCCGATGGATTCCAACCTGATCGATCCAGTGAACACGGCAATCGCCGACATGCTGGAAGACGGAACGCTCGATGATCTCATCACGACGTGGTTCATCGAATTCGAAGGCTGATCAGCAAACAACAAGAAGCAACAAGGGAAGAGGTCGAGCCATGGCTCGGCCTCTTCTCGCGTCTCGGGTGCGGCTACATTTGCCGACAGCGACAGCGAGGAAAGCATGACCACACTCAACCCAGACGTCGGGGTCGATCCATCTCCCCCAGGGTCAAAGGCCAAGTTCGAGTGGGGATCCTTTCCCTGGTGGTTCCTTGGCATCCTCGCGTTGATCGCCTACCCCGCGTTCAAGATCCTGACCGACGAGACCTGGGAAGAGGGCTTCCTCTTCATCAAGGACGGCCTCACGCTCACGATTGCAGTGACGATTGGTGGCTTTGTCATCGCAATGCTCGTCGGCTTGCTCGTTGCCCTCGGTCGCATGTCGAACAACGGTGTCGCACGCAACATCGCAATCTTCTACATCGAAACCATTCGCGGCATACCGGTTCTCGTGACCATCTTCATGTTTGGACTCGTGATTGTCCCTTGGTTTCTTGACCTGATCGGAGTCGACCCACAGTCGTTTCTAGGCTCCAACACCTTCAAGACGACGGTGGCCGTCGGTTTGATATACGCAGCATTCATAGCTGAGGTCTTTCGCGCTGGCATCGAATCTGTTCAGTACGGCCAGCGCGAAGCTGGCATGGCAGTGGGCCTCAACAAGCGCCAAGTCTTCAGGCTCATCGTGTGGCCACAGGCAATCAAGAACGTCCTCCCCGCGCTTGGAAACGACCTCATCGCACTGCTGAAGGACTCGTCGCTTGTATCCATCCTTGCCGTTCGGGAGCTCACCCAGATGACCAAGCTGTGGACAGGCAGGAGCTTCCAGTTCTTCGCTGGCTTCATGATTCTCGCCGCCATCTACCTGACGCTCACCGTGACGCTCAGCCTGCTGCTCCAGTGGTACGAGCGAAAGATCAGCGTCCCGGCATGACGGCTGCCCCACCAGCCGAGCTCGCTGATGTAATCGATCGCTACGACCACGTTTCGATGGCGGTCGAGGACTTCGAATCCGTCGACGCCCTCGTTGCACTGCTTGGCGCACAACGCTTTGACGGGGGGTACGCAGCATCAGCCGACTTTCACTGGGTGCAGTACGAACTGCCAGGCACTGGCCGCCTCGAGATGATCCGCACAGACTCGACGGATCCTGACCATTTCATCAATCGGTTTCTTGCGACGCACGGAGAAGGGCTCCACCATCTCACATTCAAGGTGAACGATCTGGAAGCCGCCGCAGCAGCGGCCACCGAAAAAGGATTCACGCTCGTCGGGTACGACGAATCAGATCCTGGGTGGAAGGAGGTCTTCATTCACCCACGATCCGCAAACGGGGTGCTGATCCAGCTTGCGGAGTTCTCCGCAGAAGAGCCCTGATGGCTCCGATCTCGCTCGTCCTGCCGATCAGGGACTTTTCAGGGATGACGCGCCTGGCCTCGGTCTTGTCACTCGAGGAGCGGTCGAGTCTGACCGTTCGGCTCGCCGAGAGAATGCTCGAGAGCGGTCTTGGAGCTGACCTGGAACCCGTCGTTGTATCTCGCAGCGCCAGGGTGAAGGGCTGGGCAGACTCGCACAACGTGAGGGTCGTAGAAGACGACGGCACCGGGTTGACCTCGGCGGCAGCGACCGGGGTCGACCACTGCCCCGGCCGATGGGTCCTCGCCCACGCTGATCTGCCGTACGTGACCCCTGACGCACTGGTTCAGGTCCTCAAGATGTCCAGCGGCAGCACCGTCCTTGTTCCGAGTGTGGACGGTGGCACCAACGTCATAAGTAGCAACGGCTTGTTTCCCTTCTCCTTCGGCGAGGGGTCTTTTCATCGGCACCTCGCCTCAGCGCCGTCTGCTGTGGTGCTGCCGTCGCGCGAATTATCGGTGGAGCTCGACACTCCAACGCATCTGTCCGCCCTGGACTTCGATTCTCTGTGGACGAAGACCATCTACGGTGGGCGCTAGATGTCATCCAACCTCTACGACGAATTCTCGCTGGTAGCAACGCCACTCCCCACCCCAGAGAGGGTCCTCACCATCGGTGCGCATCCAGACGACGCTGAGTTCGGCGCTGGAGCGACCTTGTCGCGCTGGGCAGATGAGGGAGCTGACGTCACAATGTGCATCACGACCGACGGCTCCAAGGGCAGTTGGGATCCAAGCGAACGAGCCGCCGACCTGATCGAAAGACGGAAGGCTGAGCAAGCGGCGTCGGGCGAAGTGATGGGTGCGACTTCATTCGTGCACCTCGGGCACGTAGATGGTGAGCTGGAGGCATCCATGAAGCTCCGTCTGCAGTTCGCGAAGATCATTCGCACGACGAAACCCGACTATGTGCTCACGCACGACCCATGGCAGCGATACCAAATGCACCCGGATCATCGTGCGACGGGGATAAGTGCCGTCGATGCTGTGGTGTCCGCCAGAGAACCGCTGGCAATGCTCGACTCGGACTTGGCTGCCCATCGGCCGATTGCACTCCTCCTCTGGTCCGCCGACGCTCCCGACCACGCCGAGGAAGTGACCGATGCCTACGCACAACGAAAACTTGAAGCGCTGCTCCACCACTCCTCGCAGGTACACACCACAATGGGCGACGCATCCGATGGCGCGCAAGAACTTGCTGCATTCAGAGCCCGGATCCATGAGTGGCACGTTCAGGCTGGAGCTCCGTTTGGAGTCGGACCAGCTGAGGTCTTCAAGCGTCTCACACCATAGGGAGGACAAATGTCAGTATTGGTTCTCGGAGCCGGCATCGTCGGCTCAGCTGCTACCTGGGACCTTCGCCGCCGCGGGCATGACGTCACTGTCGGCGATGCTTCCCCAGGGTCAGTCGAAGCGATTGCAAACGCCTACGGTGCGACACCGGTCGTCATCGATGTCAACGATGGAGCAGATCTCACCGATCTGATGTCACTCCACGATGTGGTGGTATCCGCAATCCCCTATCGCTACGGCTACGCCGTCGCTTCAGCCGCACTCAGCGCTGGATGCCACTACCTGGACTTCGGGGGAAACCCGACTGTCGTAGCTGCGCAACGACGAATGCACAGTGATGCTGTCGAAAACGGTGTCATGATCGTTCCCGACTGCGGCCTCGCCCCCGGGCTAGCCAACGTGATGGCCGAGCATCTGATCTCGAAAGCTGCCGACGGACCGATCGATTCAGTCCAGATGCGGGTCGGCGCCCTCCCCCAGGCGCCGAGCGGCGAACTGGCCTACCAGCTGGCCTTCAACGCTGCTGGACTCATCAATGAGTACGCAGAACCCTGCGAGGTGATCGAGCGCGGTCGACATGCCACCGTCGAGCCTCTCTCGCGATTCGAGGACGTTTCATGGCCTGGCTGGGGTCCACTCGAGGCATTCTCAACCGCTGGTGGAACATCCACGATGTGCATCCACCATGAGGATCGGGTGCAATCGCTCGAGTACAAGACTCTTCGATATCCAGGTCATGGCGCAGTGTTCCGCGGCATGTACGAACTTGGCTTGTTCGACGAGACCATCCGACGCACAGATTCAGCCGAGGTCGCACCACGCACCGTGCTGCTCGGCGCATTGAACCGATCGCTTCCGAGAGATCAACCAGACGTTGTGCTCGTTCGCGTATGGAGGGATCAGGACGGATCTCGCACCACAATGGAGATCGACGACCGCGCACACGGCGCCTTTTCGGCGTTGGCAAGGACGACCGCCTTCCCGGCGACAGCCCTCGCACACCTCATCGTCACGGGTGCTGTCTTGCGACCAGGCGTGTATGCAATGCAGGAAGCAGTCGATGGACGCGAGCTACTGCCAGAGCTGGATCAGGTTGGAATCACTATCGACACGACTGATCACGACATCGACGCACGATGAGGAACAGACCTCGGCGCTAGTCGTTGGCGGAATAGCCGATCTTGTCCGATGTGTCCTCATCGAAGAAGTGAAGCTTCGTTGTGTCGAGGACCAGATCAACGGTTGACCCGTCTGGCACAGGCACATCCGCGCTCACTCGAGCGGTGAACTTCGTCGTATCGCCGAGAGATGCGGCGTCGGTTCCCGAGTCAGCGAGCAGTTCCTCAATATCCGGTGTGATCACCGGTGCCGTATCAAGCACGAAGTGCACATAGGACTCGGATCCGAGCAACTCATTCACATCAGTCGTGACGGTGATCGTGTGATCCGGGTCCTCGACAACTACTCGTGCATCCTCAAGCGCCGATGGGCGAATTCCGACGACGACCTGTTTCCCGTAATACGCATCGATCCCAGGGTGCGCATCGAGCGCAGCCTGCGCCACTGTGACCGTCCTGCCAGCGAAGCCAAGTGAGACTGAGTCGCCGTTGTCGGTGAGCGTTCCGTAGACCATGTTCATGGCTGGTGAGCCGATGAACCCTGCAACAAACAAGTTGGCCGGGTTGTTGAACAATTCTGTCGGAGGTGCAACCTGCTGAAGGTTGTACGGTCGCTTTGCGGAAACCGGTCGAAGCACCGCCACCCGGTGCCCGAGGGTCATGGCTTCGACCTGGTCATGCGTGACATAGACGGTTGTAGTTGACAGCCGATGGTGTAGACGCCCGAGCTCGGTACGCATCTGCACCCTCAGCTTGGCATCGAGGTTGGAGAGAGGCTCATCCATGAGGAAGGCCTTCGGCTCACGCACAATGGCACGACCCATGGCAACACGCTGCCGCTGACCACCAGAGAGGGCCTTCGGCTTGCGATCCAGGAACTCAGTGATCTCAAGGATTTCCGCAGCCTCTTTGACCCTTCGGTCGATCTCGTCCTTCGACATCTTGCGAAGCTTGAGCCCGAACGCCATGTTGTCGTACACGGACATGTGGGGGTAGAGGGCATAGTTCTGGAACACCATCGCGATGTCCCTGTCCTTCGGAGGAATGTCGTTGACGACCTTCTCACCGATGGACATCTTCCCTTCGGTGATGTCCTCAAGACCGGCGATCATCCGGAGCACCGTCGACTTGCCACAACCCGATGGGCCGACAAGAACCAGGAACTCACCATCCTGAACAGTGAGGTAAACCGAACCGACCGCGCGGGTTCCGTCTGGATAGATCTTTCCGATGTCCTCAAGTGTGATGGACGCCATACAGGCCCCTTCCGTACAAATCTAAGTAGGCAGAGATTACCACGACCGCCTCTCGTGAGTTAGATCGTAGCCACCACCTGCCAGATCGGACGTCCGAGCTAATGTGGAGGTATGTCTGAAGCCAATGTTGCGGTAATTCCCGGAGGGACCGGCTCGGTCGGTCGGTGTCTCGTTCCACAGTTGATCGACCGCGGGTTCAAGGTCGCCGTCACCTATCTGATCCCGGATGAGGCGACGGCGCTCGAATCCGCACTCGATCTCGATGAGGACCGCTTGATCCTGCGACGTGTCGATTGCACCGACGCTGACGCCGTCAATGGGTTCATGGCCGAAGCGTCGGACGCATGGGGCGACATCAACGTCATGGCATCTCTTGTCGGAGGCTGGGCCGGAGGTCGCGACGTCGCTGAGACGGACGACATCCGACTCGACCGAATGCTCGATCTCAACCTCCGCACGGCATGGAACAGCTCTCGCGCCTCCATCCCGTACATGTCCAAGGACTGGGGTCGCATCGTCCTCATGGGGTCCAAGCATGCACTCGACTCCCCCGCCGGCCAAGCCGCATATAACGTCGCAAAGGCTGGCGTCCTTGCGCTTGCCAAGTCGGTTGCAATCGAGCTGTTGGACACCAACACGACGTGCAACGCCTTGCTGCCTTCAGTGATCAATACGGATGCAACGAGGGCAGCGCTTCCCTATGCGGACTACGTGAATTGGCCGCAGCCACAGGAAATCGCCGATGTGATCAACTTCGTCGCAAGCGAGGACTCAAAGGTCATCAACGGCGCCTTCGTCCCTGTGTGGGGCTCAGCAGTCATTTGATCCAGCCGCCGGGCAACCGGTCAGGCCATCGGGTTCTTGAGGTCACCGCGCTGCGGCATCGGTGGCATCTCCCCAACGTCATCGTTCTCGGTCATTCGACCCTCATCCATGGCCTCGTCAGTACGCCTGATCCATTCTGCATAGCGTCTCGACCCAGGCCATGCGGTCACGCCATGAAGAAGAATCGATAGCCCGACAGTGGTCGCCCCAACCGCAACGATGTCCCGCGAGTCACCAGGCGCAGTATCAAGGACAATCGTTCCGATGAACACGAGAGATGCCAGACCCCTCGGCCCGAACCAGCCGATGAACCCCACGGTCGGCCACCTGAGTCCGGTGCGCAGGAGCGCCAGCGCAACCGGGATCATTCTCACGATCGTGAGACTGAGAATCGCATAGACGACGGTTCGCCACTCGATCAATTCAACAACAGGGCCCAGGATGAGTGCCCCGAACACAAAGAACGAGAGCATTGCGAGAAGGTGTGCTGTGCCCTCCGAAAAGTGGCAGATATCTGGATACTCCCTGCGCACCTTTGAACCGAACGCAAGCCCACCAACAAATGCAGCAATGAACCCGGAGCCACCGACGCCGTCAGCGAGTGCAAAGGACAGAATCGCAAGAAAGACGATGAGTACCTGACGACCTTCCCTGCCGGTCCACCCGAATCCGGAGGCCTTCTTCACGAGAAACGCACCCGCGAGGCCGACGGCGAGGCCAATGACGATCGCAAGCCCGATTTCTTCGATGAACACCGTGGCGATCTCGCCGGCACTCTGCATCTCATTGGCAGCCCCAGCAACGGCAATCGCAAGAAAGGGCACCGCGATGCCGTCGTTCAATCCACTCTCGACGCCGAGACCCTGGCGCACCATGTCTGGTACATCCTCATTCGACACCACGGCCTGCCCCAAGGCAGCGTCGGTCGGCGCAAGAATGATTGCAATAACAGCCGCTCCCCAGAATCCCAGATCAGGGAACAGCAGGAGGGCAACAACTGTCCCCAGGGCGATGGTGAGCGGGAGACCGATGCCGAGCAGCCGGCCAGGGAGCGAGGCTTCCTTGCGGACAGCCTTGTAGTCGATCATCACCGCATCCGAAAAGAGGATGATCGCAAGCGTTCCCTCCAGCAGAAGCTGGATCACATGGCTGTTGACTTCAACGCGAAACGCCTCGACGCTGACCCCGCTCCCGAGAAGATCGACCCCTACGAGAAGACCCGCACCCGCAAACAGCATCGGACCGGTCACCGAGCTGCGACTGAGGCTCCGGCTGAACAGCGCATAGACGATGAAGAGGCCTGCGAGCAGAAGGGCTCCGACATTCATGATGCGTTCTCCATCGACGGCACCCTACTGCCTGACCGGCACCGATCTCATCGATCGAGATGATGGATCACTCGAGCGGCACCCTGTATGTGTGGGTCCACTGTTGCACGCGATAGGAACCGTTCGCTGAGATGATCGTCCGATAGACCGTGGCCTTACCGCCGCCGTCCGATGTCACCTCACCAACCGTCGAGGTTTCGACGATACGTCCCTCGTTGTCCCCCCACAGCTGAACGGTGATCGCGGTTGACGTGTGTCCCGTGCGGATCGTGACCGGGAAGGCTGTGTCGTTGCGGAACGACACGTCAGGGCCGGGAAAACCCAGAGTCGCCTCCCTCACCACCGGGTAGCGGTTGAAGTACAGGGAGTGGGGTCGGTGGTACACGTCCTCGTAGCCGCCGAAGAAGATGGCGTTGTAGAGGGTGGTCGCAAACTGGGATGTGCCGCCACCGATGTTCGCCGGGTGGTCGCAGCAATAGATCTTCCCGCCGATGATTGCACCAGCAGGAACGAAACCCTTTTCAACGGTTCGCTGCCCGACGTGGTCGTTCAGTGAGAAGACTTCTCCTGGAAGAACCACCGCTCCGTCGACCATGTCTGCGATCAGGTTGATATTGATATTGCGATCTTCACCGGCCCCGTGATAGGTGGTGTAGTCGGCGACCATATAGGGGGCGTTGACTGGCGGCGCATCCGTCCCACCTGGCAACCGGAAGCTGCCTGCAATCGGCGTGAACTCGCGGCCCCCATATTGGTGCTGGGTATCAGCGGGCCCGGGATCGTTGGTGTATCGAAGGAAGAACGTGCCAGTCGAGGGCCGATACAGCCCGACGGTGTCTGCGTCACCTACCCACTTTCCTGCGACGACCCTGTCACCTCGGTCTCCGTAAACGAAGGAGACGTCCGCAGCCCCGCCCGCATGTGCGTTGCGCAGGAAGACCTCGCCTGTGAGACGCCGATGGAGGCCGAACGTGTCGATTCCATCACCGTCGAAGTCACCGGCAAATGGCGTATCGCTTGGATTTCCGAAGGCGTAGTCGGCCTCTGCAGCCCCGAGACCCTCATCTCCCTGACCAAGTTTGTTGATGACGTAGAAACGACCGTTCGAAGGGCGATACAGCGACACGGTGTCGCAACCATCACCATTGAAGTCACCGGGAAGTGGGACATCGCCTGGATCTCCAAAGAAGAAGGCGACATCGGCGATGCCCTGCGTGTTCGAGTTGCGAAGGTACACGTACCCATCGGATCGTCGATACAGACCGGGGGTGTCTTCGCCATCACAGTCCCAGTCGCCTAGGAACGGCTCGTCGCCAGGGTTGCCGTAGTAGAACGATGTGGTGGCCTCTGATGCACCGTCTCTGAGGTACCAGATCCCCTGGGAGCCATCGACTACTGCCGTTGCATCGGGATGGTCGCCAGCGGATGCAGACGGGGCTGCGGCTATCAGCACACTGAGCCCAATGGCAAGCACAACAAAGCCCACCACTGTCCGACGAAAACAAGCCACACCCATCACCTGAACAGCGTACCGGTGACGCTGCACCCGACTCAGCCAAGCACAAGACCCCCTGCCAGATGACAGGGGGTCTTTGTGTGGTAGCCCCGACCGGATTTGAACCGGCGCTACTGCCTTGAGAGGGCAGCGTCCTAGGCCGCTAGACGACGGGGCCATTTCGGCAGATATCTGCCAGCTCGGGGAGAAGGACTTGAACCCTCAATGTCTGGACCAGAACCAGGCGTGTTGCCAATTACACCATCCCCGAAGGCGTCGGCAAGGATACGTGCTGGACCTCTCTATTGGCAACAACGCCTCGGAGAAGGTCAGATAGCGGCTGTCGCCCAGTCCGGGTCATCGAAGCGCTGGATTTCGACGAGGTTTCCATCGGGATCAGCGATGAACGCGTGGTAGATCGGATAGGAGTCGCTGTGCTCCGGACCCGATGCAAGGACACCGCCCCGATGAACGATCTCGTTGCACCATCTGTCGACATCGTCTGCGACAAGCGTGACAATGATTCCGTCGCCGGGGTCTGGGTTTGCACGAGTGCATACCCCAACGAAGCCGTCGGCAGAGGCCTTGAAGATCAAACACGTTCCCTGATCTGCAACAAGCTGCAACCCGAGCACCGCCTCGTAGAACTCCCGGCTCGCACCGAGGTCGCTGCAAGGAAGGAAGGTGATTGTCGCGTCTGCAGGTACTTCAGCCAAGATGCGACCGAGCAGCAATGAGACGACTGAGGGACTGTTCCCTACCGAGCACCTCAAGTGATTCGAACAGCGGAGGGCTCACAGTGGACCCGGAAATCGCAACGCGGATCGGTTGCAAACCTTTGCGGGCCGAAAGGCCCTGCTCGGCAAGCATTCCTCGTAGCGCATCGTCGATCAGGTCAGTGGTCCACGGGTCGACCTGTTCGAGCGCTGCGATCGCGCCGTCAAGCGCGGCAGCGCCTTCCGGACTGTCAACGGCCTTCGACCAGGAACTCTCGTCGTATCCCTCAAGATCCCCCATCAAGAATCGTGTTTGATCGGGCACATCCGTGAGCAGCTTGGTGCGTTCCTTCACATGCGGAATGATCGCCGCCAAACGGTCAGACTGCTGTGTGGTCAACGGTTGGCCAAGATCGGCTTCAACCAGCGCAGTGACGCTGTTGGTGAAGCTGTCGTCTGACATGTCCCTGATATAGACACCGTTCATCCACTCGAGCTTCTTTGGGTCAAAGATCGCCGGATTCTTGGAGACATCATCAATGTCGAAGCGGGACACCATGTCCGACCGTCTAATGATGTCCTCCTCCTCGCCGCCCGACCAACCGAGCAACGCAAGGTAGTTGTTCATCGCTTCGGGCAAATAGCCCGCTTCACGATATGCGCTCATCGCAGTGTCGCCGTGCCGCTTCGACAGCTTCTTGCCATCGGGGCCCATCAGGAGCGACAGGTGTGCATACGTTGCCGCATCTGCACCCATCGCCTGCGTGAGGAGGATGTGTTTCGGCGTAGAGGACAGGAGGTCCTCGCCCCGGATCACGTGTGTGATGCCGTAGTCCACGTCGTCGACGGTTGAGGCAAGGTGGTAGGTCGGCGACCCATCGGACCGCAAGATGACAAAGTCATCGACCTGAGCATGATCGAACAGCATGTCGCCACGGACAAGGTCGTTGAACGCGGTTTCTCCCGGCCGAGGCACCTTGAATCGAACGACAGCCTTTGTGCCAGAGGCAAGAAGGCGTGACACTTCTTCGCGCGACGGCTCGCGGGACCCGTCGTACGCCGGGGATGTCCCTGCCTCACGAGCAGCCTTCTTGAAGTCTTCTAGATCTTCGGGTGATGCAAACGAGTAGTAAGCCCAGCCATCCTCGACAAGCTGGTGGGCGACCTCCGCGTACCGGTCGAATCTGTCGGACTGCCTATACGAACCGTGATCGCCACCCTTGGCAAAGCCTTCGTCCCATGGCAGATCGAGCCAATCAAGATGCTCGAGAATGTCAGATTGGAACTCTTCCGAGGAGCGGGCCTGATCAGTGTCATCCGAACGGAGAATGAACGAACCACCGTTGCTCTTCGCGAAGAGATAGTTGTACAGAGCCGTGCGAGCCGATCCGACGTGGAGATAACCCGTCGGCGAGGGGGCGAATCTGACGCGAACGGTCATGTTGCCACCACCGGGTTGAACAGCACACCGATTCCGTCGATCTCAACCTCGACCCGATCCCCGGCAGCGATTGGGCCAACGCCTGCGGGAGTGCCGGTCAGGATCACATCGCCGGGCAGCAACGTCATCACCGACGAGACGAAGGCGACGAGATCTGCAACACCGAACACCAGATCCCCTGTATTGCCGTCCTGTCGCAGCTGATCATTGACCGAGCAGGTGATCGCTTGACCCTCATTCGGATCGAATTCGGTGTCGATCGCAGGACCGAGAGGGCAGAAAGTGTCGAAGCCCTTCGCTCTCGTCCACTGACCGTCCGATCGTTGCAGGTCCCGTGCGGTGACATCGTTCGCCGCTGTGTAGCCGAGGATGTGTTGGGCCGCGTCCTCCGGAGCAACGTTTCGTGCGACCTTGCCGATCACGATCGCTAGCTCGGCTTCGTGGTGCACCTCGGTCGACTCGCGTGGGAGGCGTATGGGTGCCATCGGACCGATAACGGTGGTCGGCGGTTTGAGGAAGATGATCGGGGATTCTGGAACCTCGGAGTCCATCTCTGCGGCGTGGTCTACATAGTTCTTCCCGACTGCGACGACTTTGGTCGGGATCACCGGGGCCAGCAGTTTGACTTCCGTGATGGGGAGCACCGTCTCCGATCGCTCCCAGTGGAAGAAGGGTGAACCGTGGTACAGCCGGATCCCATCGGGCTCAACCGTGCCGTAGGTGATGTCATCAGCTTCCGCATCGATGCGAACAATCTTCATGCCGTCGTCCTGTGATCAGGGGTAGTAGTCGCCGGAACGGTAGGTGATGTTGCGTCGCCGTTGTTCGTCCGTGAGGCCAGCGATCACATCCTGATAGTGAGATGGATCAATCGCAACGAACATGGCGGATGATTCCACGAGGACATCTCCGTCCGCTTCTATGACTCCTTCGGCCCACATCTTCCGCCCTTCGACCCGTGAGAGCCATGCTCGTCCCGTGACGTGAACACCAAGGGGAACCGGCAGCCGAAAGTTGGTCTCCAGCGTCGCGGTGACGCCAGGGGCGCCGAAAGCAACCGGGACGTAGCCGAGGATGTCGTCCATGAAGGCTGCGATCGCTCCACCATGGACCGTCCCAGGTCCTCCCTCGAATCGCGGAGCGAACATGAGATCTGCGACGACATCAGTGCCATCGAGTTCCGGCCGCAGGCCTAGCCCTTCTTTGGCTTCCGGTCCGCACCCCCAGCAATATGGGGTGTGCGTTCCGGCGAGCGACGACACCGCAGCTTCGAAACCTACGCGTTCACCGCTCAGGTAGCGGTAACTCGTCGATGATCCGTGCTCAGACGTACTCAAGCCACTCCGGATGGGTGTCCAACTCGCCCTTGACCGTGCCCATGTACAGCTCCTGTGCTCGCCGTGTGACAGGGCCAGGCTTGCCGTCGCCGACGTCGCGGTCGTCAATCTCGCGCACCGGCGTCACCTCGGCTGCAGTACCTGTGAAGAACACCTCGTCGGCGTAGTACAGATCGGTTCTGGTGATCTGTGACTCCTTGATCGTGTACCCGTCCTCAACAAGAAGTGTGTACACGGAATCACGGGTGAGGCCGTCGAGTGCGCCTGCCGAAGTCGGCGGTGTGTGGAGTACACCGTTACGAACCATGAACAGGTTCTCGCCGGATCCCTCAGCGATCAGCCCGTCAGTATTCAGAAGCAGTGCCTCGTCGTAGCCAGCATTGATTGCTGCGGTCTTTGCAAGGACCGAGTTCATGTAGCCGCCCGTTCCTTTGGCGTCTGGCATGAAGGCGTTCTGGCCAATTCGGCGCCAGGACGAGACGGCAACCCTGATGCCGTTCTGCACGCCCTCCTCGCCGAGGTAGGCGCCCCACTCCCACGCTGCAATCACCATGTGCACCGATGCGCCTGCTGGATTGAGACCCATCGAGCCAGTTCCGTAGAAGGTGACCGGACGGATGTAGCCGGACCGCAAGCCGTTCTCGCTGATGGTGAGCTTGGCTGCCTCGACGAGCTCTGGCACCTCGTATTCAAAGGGGATACCGAGCGCCTTGGTAGAGCGACGCAGACGTTCCATGTGATCCGTGAGCCGGAATACGGCCGGACCGTTTGGTGTGTCGTAGGCGCGGATGCCTTCAAAGGCACCTGTGCCGTAGTGAAGGCCATGGACCAGAACGTGAACGGTTGCGTCGTCCCAAGGAACGAGCTTCCCGTCCATCCAGATGTGTTCGGTGGGGTTCATAGCCCTAGTTTGGCACGATGGAGATGCTTCGGTGTCTCGCAATCACAGACGATCACCGTGCCACGCCAGCACTGAATCGAATCGCTCAGCTCGATGTTTTGGCGTACCGCTACGGGACAGTTCGTGACCCTCCCCAGCCGGAAACAGAAGGAGTTCGGTGTCGACACCTTGCCGGTACAGCAACGTGAACAACTGCTGTCCTTGCTCGACGTGGCATCGGTAGTCGGTCTCGGAGTGGATTACCAGCGTCGGTGTTGTGATCTTGTGCGCTCGAGCAAGAGGGCTTGCATCCCACAGGCCTTGGTAGCCCTCGGGGATGTCATCGAATCCGTAGAGCGAGATGAACCAAGGAATATCGCTGGTTCCGGCCATTGTCTGCCAGTTGTAGACACCTCGTTCGGCGACCGCCGACTTGTAGCTCTGATCCATGGAGGTGATGAGGACTGTCGATACACCTCCGTATGACCCACCCATGATTCCCATGCGATCGGTATCCAACCGCGGGAACTGTTCGGCTGCCGCATACGGGGCGAGCTTGAGGTCTGCTTGGTCTGGTGGGACATCTTCGGCCCACCTGCCGACGGGAACATTGGTGTGGTCATCTCCGTAGCCGGAAGAACCTCGCGGGTTCACGCCAACGACGCCATAACCGGCACCAACGTACACCTGGAATTCGTCGAAGAAGCCCCACCCGTACTGGGTGGCTGGACCGCCGTGGATGTTGAAGAGAAGCGGAACATCCTCATCACCTTCGGGCAGGAGTACCCAGCCATGGATCTCGTTTCCATCAGACTCGTAGGTGAATTCCTCGGGAACAACGAGTCCCGCCTGCTCGGCAAAACCATCGTTCAAATCGGTCAGTTGTGTTTCTGTTGCACCATCCCACCAGAACAGCTCGCCGGGCTGTGTCGGATCTGTTGCGGTAAAGGCAGCCGACGTCCCGTCGCCGGTCGGATCCCAACCCGTGATCAGGCGAGGACCGCCAACCACGTCGGTTACGGCACCATCGGGCGAGATGTGGATCACTCTTTGCATCCCTCGATCCTCCAGGACGCACGTCATCGACCCGTCGGCAAGGAATCTTGGCTTGGCCAATCTGCCGGGTGGATGCCCAGGGGCAAGATTGCGGTCGAGATCCGTCAGTCGTACGAGGCCTGCGTCGGACACGCGCTGCAGCGGAGCTGCGTTGAGCGAGTGAACTTCGGTCTCTACACCGATGACGTAGAGAGTTCCCGATGGATCAAACCCTGCCCAACCGAACATCCCCGGTTCCGTGACGGGCTCAGACTGCCCGCCAGCAGCCGGGACCGTGGCCACCGTATTGCGGGGGTAAAGCCACCGTTGGTCGGGATGCTCGGTGAGGTACACGACCGTGTTGCTGTCAGGGCTCCACGACGCTCCCGTCTCGTTGAGATCACCCGACGTGAGTTGGGTGATCTCTTCCGATGCCACATCGAACACCGAGAGGTGCGTCCGCACGTTGTAGGTCCAGCCGACATTGTCGAACCGGAACGAAACGTGGGTGATGCGGCGAGGTGCCCTGGCACGCTCCTCTTCATCCTCGAAACCGTCGATGTACTCGGCAACACCGCACAGAATCCGAGTGCCATCGGGGGACCATTCAATCGATGACACCCCAAGGGCGCAGTCGGTAACGGTCCTTGCCTCGCCGCCAGCAACGGGCAAGAGGGCGAGTTGTGGCTTGTCCTGCTCACCGTCGCCCTTCCGGAGGAACGCAAGTGTTTGGCCGTCCGGTGACCACCTGGGTGATCGATCGCCGACACCGGATGTCAGACGACGAGCCGAGCTTCCGTCGAAGAGCCAGATCGAGGACTCATACCGATCTTCTTCAAGGTTCATTTGAGTGACTGTGAAGACGACCTGCACCCCATCAGGGTGGAGGAAACTATCACTCGGAACCTTGAAGTCACCAAGTTGATCTGGACGCATCTGCATTCTCCCGTGTCGAGCGACCGAACGGTACATCGGTCGTTGTCACCACCCTCGCTGCTCCCGCGGATTCGATAGGGTGCCGACTCATGCATCGATTTGTGGCATCTGGATTCTTCGTCGGCCTCATACCGGGACGATTGTGGGGATCGGACAATGGCGCTGGCACATTTGGAGCGGTTCTCGCTGCAGCCATGGGACTGCTGTGGTGGAACCAATCACCATGGCTCCACGTGGCGGTGTTTGCGCTGTTCTGCGGTCTCTCTCTTTGGTCAGCCAAACCATTTGCCGACGACCACGCCGATCCTGGATGGATTGTGATCGATGAGATGGCTGGCACCTTCATCGCAGTGATCGGGCTTGCTGGCTGGCCATGGCTCGTCGCAGTCGCAGTGGCACGGCTCGCCGACATCTTCAAAGTGTTGCCGGGCGTTCCGCAGGCCGAGAAGCTGCCGGGTGCCGTCGGCATCACTATGGACGACGTCGTCGCCGGGCTCTATGGTCTCGCTGCCGGTTGGCTCACGTGGTGGATTTTGTAGCAGGTGCACCGGCAGCCCCTGGTTGCGCTAGCTGAGGTCCACGAACCGTGCTGCTTCGATGCCTTCGAGTGCAAGCAAACCTTCAAGCCCGGACGAACCGAGCGGTCCATCCAACGCGATCCCCATCATGGCTGCTTCATCATCCGGACCGCGACCCACCACCATGTCGGCGATGTTGTTGCCGATCTCGCCGAGGTAGGTGCCCACCCTCCCGATGCAGCCAGGGACGTCGGCATTCCTGACGAGCAACATGTAGCGGGTAAGCGGCACCTCAATGGCGTATCCCTCAAGCCCGACCAGAACCGGACCCTTGCGCGCCATGACCGTGCCAGCCACCGTGCGCTGTACGCCGTCGACCGTGCCGCTGATGCGAACCGTTGACTGATAGTCATCGATTTCGATCTGGGACTCCTCGATAACAGACACTCCTCGTGCTTCAGCGATCAACGGTGTGTTCACGTAGGACACGGCGACTTCACTGCTCGACGCAAGGGCTCCTTTGAGCGCCGACAGTGCAAGCGGCTTCGTAGGTTCCTCCGCTAGGTCGCCTCGAACGGTCACAATCAGCTCGGAAGGCAAGCCTCTTGAGATCGCCGTGAATATCTTGCCGAGGTTTTCGGCGAGATCAATGAAGGGGAGCACTCTGGCCGACACGGCGGGCCCGAGGTCCAGATTCACTGCGCTGAGCACCAGATCACCTTGAAGTGCGGCTGCCACGGACTCGGCAACAGCGATACCCGCCTTGCCTTGCGCTTCCTTTGTGCTCGCACCGAGGTGCGGTGTCACAGTGATCTGCGGCACGGCAAAGAGCGGGCTGTCCGTCGTGGGTTCAGTATCGAACACGTCAACCGCTGCCCCTCCGAGCCTCCCCGAAGAGACCGCATCGGCGAGGTCCTGTTCATTGACGATGCCCCCTCTCGCGACGTTGACGACCCGGGAACCTTGCTTCATGCCGTCTATGGCTTCGGCATTGATCAGGTTCTCGGTCTTGGGAGTGCGCGGCAGGTGCACGGTGATGATGTCGGAAATGGCGAGAACCTCTTCCAGACTCATCATCTCGATGCCAAGCCGGCGGGCGCGGTCTTCACTGACGTATGGATCGAAGGCAATGATTCGCATGCCGAAGGCGGAGGCTCGTTGCGCAACAAGCGTGCCGATCTTGCCGAGTCCCAGAACGCCAAGGGTCTTGCCGTGGAGCTCCACGCCTTGAAAGCTGCTTCGCTCCCACTTGCCTCCCCTGAGGCTCCGGTCCGCCTCAGCAACCCTCCGTGCCTGGGCGAGGATCAGGGCCATGGTGTGCTCCGCAGCGCTGATCGTGTTGGCGTGGGGCGCGTTGACGACCATGATCCCTCGCTCGGTTGCGGCCTCAACATCGATGTTGTCTGTGCCGATACCCGCTCGACCGATCACTCTCAGTCGAGGAGCAGCATCAATCATCTCGCGATCGACCTTGGTCGCCGATCGGACGATGATCGCCGATGCGTCCGACATGGCGGCCACAACGTCGCCACGTTCTGCACCGACGAGATCCACCACCTCGCACGTTGAAGTCAGCGCATCCACACCCTCTTGTGCGATGGTCTCGGCAATCACAACCTTGATCGGCCCGTTGGATTCGTTCGTCATTCTCAACTTCTCAGGGGTAGACGGGAGCTTACGGTACGACGTACACCGGCTTGCCAAACAACCGATCATTGGCACGACCGATGGCTGCGGCGCCATCTTCAGAAGAGAGCCAACGGGCAAATGCAAGCGCAGGCCC
Organism: Acidimicrobiia bacterium; assembly: GCA_051011415.1. Classification (GTDB taxonomy): domain Bacteria; phylum Actinomycetota; class Acidimicrobiia; order Spongiisociales; family UBA5794; genus SZUA-442. The sequence continues at coordinate 2,364 of JBPCTY010000147.1, read as the reverse complement.
CTTGTGCAGACCCACAACGGTGAGGTCATAGGGATTGTCGAGCATCTCGTTTGACCCCAGTGATTGGACGCTGATACCGAGCACCGGTTCGGCTGTCAGGAATGTCCCAAGCTCTGCCAAGATCCACGCATCGCGCTGGTCAGCTACCTGGAGCGTTGATCCCATGCCAGCACCCGTCCGGGTGTACCACTCCTCCGCTGTTGGATCGGCAGGCACTTCGGACCAAATCTCGAGCTCTCTCACGTTCGTTCCGGAGCCATCGTCGCGGCTTACGAACTCCTGCCCGGATAAGGCGATGAACCCAAACGCATCCACGATGCTGCTGAATTCGGTCCCGGGAGCACGAACACTCGATGTCGAGGGTCCAACCAGGACAAACGAGCTCTCAAAGGGGACAGAGCTGACCGCGTTCGCGTCGTGGTCCTGATACTCGCGAAGACCCACCCGGTCATGCGTGATGATCGCCTCGACTGTGTACGCACGTGCGTAGGCAAACGCCTCGGCCGACGACAATCCGATCACCGAAATCTCGACATCCGGATGGTCCACCTGGTACTCGGAGACGAGTTCGCGTATGAATCCGGAATCGACCACTGAGGTGCCGGCCGCAAGGGAAAACGACTCCGCTGAATCTGAGCCGCAACCCGCCAGCGTCGCACCGGCCACCACAAGCGCAAGGCCTGCAACGAGGCGCCTCATCCCGTTTCCTCAACCTCAATCGCCGCAGTCTTGATCGCAAACCAGACTCGGGTCCCTTCCCTCAGATCGAGGGAGGCGACCGAACCTGGAGTTACCAGCGCCACCATCGGCAGCGAAGCGTCTATGCCGATCTCAACGAGCGAGTCCCTCTTGCGAATGGAAGAAATCGAGCCTTCAAGAAGGTTGCGATAGGTGGAATCGTGTGGAGGGGCGACGAAGACACCGACAGACTCCGGACGCACCGTGATGATGAGTTCAGTACCGATGGATGCGCTGGAAGCCACTGTCAGCTCTCCGGTTCCGACGGCTAGCTGTGCGACGCCCTCGGTCTGGGACGACACCTTCCCTGTGTACACATTCGAGACGCCGACAATCGCAGCAACCCTTGCCGTGGCTGGCTCGCGGAGGACCTGGGCCACGGGTCCCTGCTGAAGCACCAGTCCATCGTCAAGGATGATCAGGTCTCGTGCGAGCAGGGCAACATCATCGGCGGAATGAGTCACGGTAATGAGAGCCCTGCCCTCGGTTGCTCGGCGTATCGCACTGACAACCGCGGTTCGATCCACGACGTCGATCGGCGCCAGCGGTTCATCGAGCAACACGACCGGTTGAGAACCGCTCAAAGCCTGCGCAAGTGCCACTCGCTGGGCCTGTCCACCGGATAGATGCCTGACATCGCTTCCGAGCACGTCCTCGAGACCCATCGCAGCGCAAAGGTTTGCTGCCGATGCGGCACTCCCCGAACCAAGATTGAGATTGCGTTGCACCGTTCCCCTGAACAGGTGGGGCTGCTGCGGAAGGTATGCCACCGAGCTATCTCGTTCGATGCCAGGGATAACACCCGCAATCGTTCGCAGCAGCGAAGTCTTTCCCGCTCCATTTGGGCCAAAGATCGCGGTCGACGAAGAAGCCTCAACCGCGATCGTGAGATCGTTCAGGACAGTTCCGTCTGGAGGGAAGGTCGCAGAGAACACAAGAGGATCAGTCATGCGCACTCCCCCATCCCTGGAGCCAAGTGATACCACCGTTCACGATGATCGAGATGAGCAGCAGGACAACGCCAAGCGCTACGGCCGCTCCAAATCTTGCTTGTCGACTCTCCTGGACGATCGCCGTTGTAAGCACTCTGGTCTCCCCAGCGATGTTGCCACCGACGATCAGAACCGCACCGACCTCTGATACGACCCGTCCGAACGCGGCAGCGATTGCTGCAAGCACGCCAGGTCTCGCCTCACGCGCCAATAGGGAGATCCGGCTTGGTCCGGTGACGTCCAGAGCGCGCACCTGCTCCTTTGCCGACCACCCGAGGTTTGCGACTGCAGCCGCCGATACACCAATCGCAATCGGGAGGGCAAGGATGGCCTGAACCCCGACCATCGCTGCAGGGGTGAAGACAAGATCGAGCCATCCAAGTGGCCCTTCGCTCCACAACAGAATCAGCACAAAGAGTCCGGCGAGTACCGGAGGAATGCCCATGCCGACGTTGACGCCAAGCATCACAAGGGACCGACCGCGAAACCGCGCTTCTGACAGCCACACGCCGATCGGAATTCCGATCGCACACCCAATTGCGGTTGCTGACAGAGCCACGAGCAGGGTCAGCAGAACAATCTCGCCGAGCTCGCTACCGGACGAGGTCAGGTACGACCAGGCATCCGCAAGGAC
>JBPCTY010000146.1:0-9758 GCA_051011415.1 Acidimicrobiia bacterium | reverse complement strand
ACCAGAACTCAGACAACTACGTCATGACCATGGTCCTCTTTGCTTCTGTTCTGTTCTTCGCAGGCGTGAGTTCGAAGCTGAACTCGCCCAGGAACCGACGCATCGCCATCGGCATAGGCGTTGCCGTGCTGATCGTCGGCGTGGTCATCCTCGCCACCCTGCCGACGCTCACCCTCCGTGCCTAGGCGCCTTCAGGCGCACATATCGGCACATATGAGCGCCTGTTGCGCTTTGTGATGGGTGCATGGCGCTGGGATGATCGACCCCAGATCCAGGAATGTCGACGAGCAGCTGCCTCGATGCATGTGGTGAGGGGATACCGGCTACCTTGGCCGTGCAAGCCAGAGGAGCACCGTGAGTATCGGTACGGCAAGCGCCATCGCCGTGGAACACATGTCGACAACCGTTCAGGGTATGCACACGTCCATCGCGGAGTCGTGGCTGAACCGCCTCGGGCCGATCGCGGGTCCGGCACAGGCCGCCAACGAGGCATTGCTCCGCATGACATACGGATCCGTACGCGTGGCTGCGTCACGCCTCACCCCAGTGATCGACGCCTGCGTGGACGAGAACTCACGGGAGGCCGGTCGCACGGTTGCGATCGCGGCGAGTTTGTGGGGGGACACGGGCGACGCCCGCTTCGAGCGACTCGCGACCACCATGAGTGCTCGCGACGCCAATGGACATCTGGTCTACCCGTGGGACAGACCCCTCAAGATGGCGTCACCCCGCCTCGTGGTGCTGATACACGGCCTCTCGCAGGCGGACGACTGCTGGGCCGGTACCGGCGGTCTGCTCGAGCATCTCGTGGCGATTCCCGACCTCACCGCAATCACCCTCCGCTACAACGCAGCGATGCCGATCGCATCGAACGGCGAGCATCTCGACGCCATGCTCACTGCCCTCACCAATCGCTGGCCGGTACCCCTCGAGTCCATCTCCCTCGTCGGTTACTCGATGGGGGGCGTGGTCGCCCACCACGCAGTTGCAGCCGCCGAGAGCCGCGACAGTCCGTGGCTCACGCACGTCGATGACGTGGTCTCGATCGGTTCCCCACATGGCGGCTCCCGTATCGAGACGGCAGTCGCCACGGCCACGATGGCGCTGCGACTCGCCCGGCACACCAGACCACTCGCGGACTTCTTCGATTCTCGCTCGAGCGGGATCAAAGGCCTCCACACGAGCATGGAGGTGCAGGACGTTTCCGGTGCGTCGACCCGTGCCCGTTATCACTTCATCGCCGGTGGCATCACGCAGAGTCCAGCGAATCCGGTCAGCATCATCGCAGGGGATCTTGTCGTACACCCGGCAAGCGCCATGGGCCCTGCTCACCTGGCACGCGCCTCCGAGCGTCTCGTCGGCGGCGTCCACCACCTCGCGCTTGTCCGCCATCCCGCCGTCGTCAGCCAGGTCCTAACCTGGCTCATTGACCGCGAAGGACCCTGACGCCCATACGGCGCACAGCTGCAACCAGCGGTTCGAGTTCCTGCGCGGCTGAGGCCGACTGTCGCAGGAGGCCCGCGAGTCGCCTGCACATGTCGGCTCATGCGCGGAGGCCCGATGAGTCGTCGTCCTCAAGCTCTTCAGCTGTGAACCCACCTCGTCCGGATTCGGCGGTTCACTCAATCCGATAGCACGCATATGTGCCGTTATGGGTGGGTGATAAAGGGGGATAGGAATCCGCTATTTGGTATCTGAGTCTTCGGACCAGACTTCCTGAATCTTGCCTTCGGCGTTGAAGACGGCCCGAAGATCGCTCTCCTGAATGAGGTCGCCGCCATGCGCGGCCATGCCTGGGAGGGTTGCCGAGAGGTGCCACTGAACCGTGTCTCCGTCCTCGACGAACCGTGACGGTTCGACCCGCCTGCCATCCCGCGGACTCTCACGAACTGCGGTCACGGCTGCCACCACGTCCTCTCGGCCGAGAGTCTCATCCCCCACGTGATAAGCAAGATCCTCGGCAAACAGATCCTCCACGTTCTGGCGAACCTGCCCGCGCTCGGTGATGTATTGACGTTCTATGTAGGCAGCAATGCGCCCGGCCTTTGACATGCGGACCACCTTATCGCTAGAACGAAACGTCATTCTCCGCCGCCCATATGTGCCGTTATGCGTGGTTCAGTTCGTTGTAGTGGGCTTGGCGCCGAGTGCACTGAACATGCGCTCAGACGGTGTGTTGCCATCCGTGATGTACAGAACCACCCGATCGTGTCCCTCGCTGGCCATGCTCTTGAGAGCGCGGTGTGTGACCGCACGGCCGTAGCCAACGTTCTTGTAGTCGGGATGGGTCATCACGATCCCAATGAGCGGCGCGTCGTCGATCCACATTGCCAAGACCGCCGAGACCGGGCGGGCGTCTGTTGCCGCGACGAATGAGTGTGAGAGCAGCGACGACCCTGCAAACCACTCATCAACTGCGTCGAACGCCTCGGTGATTGTCTCGCCCTCGTAATCGATCGTTCCCACGTATGCGTCGAGCATCAGGTGAGCAAGAGCTTCACGATCGCTGGGTACGATCGTGCGGCTTTCAATATCAGCCGAGTCGGATGCGCCCTCATAGGTCGCCAAGTCGATGTCGTATCGAACTTTCTGGCCGCTGCTCATCGCCGAAACCTACAACAACTGAACGCACGCATATGTGCCGTTATGCGTGGGTTCTGTCAGCGGGAGGAAGATTCGTGAAGTCGCGTGTACCGCGTCCCTTGAGCATGCGTCGGACTCCGTTCGCTTCGATGTGGACGAACTGCTTCAAGCGTCCGCCGAGTGTTGCCCTTGGAAGCGGACGGTCTCCGGACTCGGGGTAGAACACTGCTACGTCGACGGGTCCTAGATCGGTCTCCTCCTGTCCAAGGACCGGGGCCGAGCCGTCGAGGTCTCCCGCCCGTTCGTGGAAGTCCTTCGTCATCAAGATGTACTCGTCGACCGGGACGCTGTTCTTGAGCAACCGATGCGCCAGTATTACGTCTGGGCCCGCGAGTTCGGTGCGGCCGCCCATCTCCTTGAGCAGCAGATCGCCGTGATGCAGGATGGCTTTGAGGCTCAGACTGCCCATCTGTGTGCAGGCGTCACAAATACACATGTTGCAGCTCACAAGCACGCCTTCGCTTTCGTTGAATGCATCGAAGAATCGGACCACCTGAGCTGCAATCGAAGCTGCCGAGCCCTCCCGGCCATCATGCGAATAGAACGTCGCCGCATCTCCCATGAGCTTGTCGAGAACGAGGGGCGGGCCTTGCACGTCAAGCACGCTCTCCATCAGGTCCGTGATGATCTGTTCAGCGTGCACCATGGCGGTGCGGTGCATCTTGACGAACTCCGTGTAACCGCTGATGTCCACGATCACTATGCACCCTGAGAACTGTTCCATGCTGGGATCGTAGGCAGACATGATCAACGCTGTGGAGACCGAAGCAATTTGGCGGAGATGAGACCGACTCCGAACCACGACGACCGAGCGGAGCGTTCGGTTGGCGTGACCACCGAGACCGTTGCGGCTGATGACCTGGAGCGTGTTGCTCGCCTGATCGAGCGACACGGTATTGGGCTCATCGTCAACGTTGCCGGTCCATACTCCGAGACGCAAATGCCTGTTCTGCGTGCGGCTGTCCGTGCCGGGGTTCACTATCTGGATGTCGTTGACGGTGCACGCGAGACTCGCGAAGCGTTGAAAGTCGACGGTGAAGCCAAAGCTGCCGGATCTGTGTGCGTGTTGGGCGCAGGTATGTTCCCGGGATTGACGAACATCCTCGCCATGCGGTCCGCATCGCGCCTGGATATCCCTTCGAGTGTTGCCGTGGCAATCACTATCTCGGTGCAAGCTGCCGTGCCGGACTCGCGAGCGATTGCGTTGATGAAAGAAACCGGGGATGTGGGCGCCGGATGGATTGCCATGATGGAAGCCGCATCGCGGCCGTCACAGATCCATCAAGCCGGTGCCGCTTTCAGTGAGCGACCGGGAACCACAAACGATCTGACGACGCCGTCAGGCCGAACTGTCGCGTTGGCCCTTCACGATCACAGCGAACCGATGACCCTCCCACAGCACCTGCCGACGATCACCGACGCGGTCACCTACCGCGGATTTGTACCAGAAGACGCCGAGTCCCTCTTCAGAGCTGCAGCGATGTCGGTGACCGCCGGTGAGCACACGGCGCCCGACGCCGTGATGACGTTCTTCGAACGCGTCAATGAGCGACGAGACGATCTTGCACCAGCAAGAGACACTCCAGTAGCCGAGGTGTGGGCAGAAGTTGAGGGCATGAAGGACGGCCACCCGGTACGTGTCACGAGCTGGGCCAACGGCCTAATACCAACATCTACGGTCCTTGCCGCGTCAGTCAATGGGATTGCTGAGGGTCGCCTCGACACGGCAGGCGTACGAACAGCAGAGACTCTCTCGTCCGACACATTTTTGTCACTTCTTGCCGACGAGGCTGATATCCCCGTATCTGCTCTCGTTGGTCATCGAATCACTGAACTCACCTAGACGGCTCGGGCAGCCGTCTACGAGTGTCAGGGAACCAGATGCTGGAATCGCAGCTGAACCCTTGACAAATGCGGGGACTCAGACACCACCGGGCTCAACCGGCGCGACTAGTCACGGAAGTTGATGTACTGCAGCGGGAGGCGGAAGCTCATTGCCTTGACCGCAGCGATCACTTCTTGGAGGTCGTCGCGCTTCTTGCCCTGGACACGGAGCTGGTCGCCTTGGATCTGGACCTGTACCTTGAACTTCATGTCTCGGATGTCCTTCGAGAGTTCCTTGGCAGCATCCTGGGAGATCCCCTCGTTGAGCGTGAAAGTGGCGCGGTAGCGACCGCCGCCGATCTGCTCAGGCTCTCCTCCTGAAACCGACTTCAAGCTCACGTTGCGCTTGACCAGCTTGCCTTTGAGAACGTCGATAGCAGCTTCGAGGCGACCGTCAGCGCTTGACTCGATAACGATCCCTTCCTCCGTGAGCCGAACAGAGGTGTCCGTTCCCTTGAAGTCGTAGCGGTTGACGATCTCACGCGAGGCCTGATCAACTGCGTTCCGAACTTCTTGCATATCGACCTGTGAAACGATGTCGAACGATGGCATGGTGTCTCCTTCCGGGGAGTGGCTTGGCTAGGACTTGAACGGCGTTCCGGCAGGTCCGCGACGAACCACCGCAGACCAAACGGTCTCGTAGTGATCCCGATCGTACGGGTCGATGTGGGGCAGGACGAACTCTTCCCAGGCGTATCGCATTGGATCCTCTGCGTCGGCATACATCCGCAAACCTGCCGGATACCGGTCCAGAACCGTCCGAAGCGACATTGGCGTCTCGACACGAGTTCTTGCGTCGCCGGCGGTGAACGATGTGTTGATCTCCACCGCAAGCTTCGTAACCAGATCCCTGACCTCAGGCTTCATATCTGGATGCCGTCGTTCGATCATGGTGCTGAGGTCTTCCTCATTTGGGAATGTCTTTTCCCAAATGATCCATCGGTCCGCAAACGCCTTGTTCAGGGTCTGGGTACCCGCATAGTCCCTCAGATCAGTCGGGTTCAGGGTGCCAAAGATCCGCACATCATCACGGAGCCGAACCATCTCTCCAGTCGGTAGCTCAAGCGCCTGGTGCCGGTCGAGAAGGCCGTGGAGCGCGAACAGCGTTTCCGCGCCCGCAGCGTTGAGCTCCGACAGGTTCACAAGCGACGGCCCACGGAGGGCTCTGGTGATGTCTCCATCCTCCCAGCGGGACTCGGTACCACCCTTGCCATCTCCATGAAGCTTCACGGAACCGATCAGCGTGATATCCCGTACCTCACCCGTCAGCGGAATGCGGTAGTACGGCGTGTTGAGTGTCGCTGCGAACTGCTCAAGGTCGTGGTCCTTGCCGGTACCCATATGGCCACGCAGTGCAAGGTGGAGCGGAGAGTCTGAGAAGTAGTCCCTCCGGACCTCCTCCAAGCGGGCAAGCCGGTACTGCATGCCGAGGTCGACGTAGTACGGGTCCGACTCCGGGATGTGGTCCATTCGGTTGTCATAGTCGGGCAGGTCCTTGGACACTTCCGCTTTCGGGAGTGTCACGTCGGGGCCTGCTCCAGTTGGGTCTGTAAAGGTGACGGTCTTAGCCACTGTTGCTCCTAGTACGAGTGTTCTTCGAGTACGCGTTCTCCTGCATGCACCCACCAGGCGTCAGAGCCAGATGCTGCAATGGACTTGTAAAGGGTCGAGCGAACGCCTTCAACCATGGCGCTTGCAAGATCGAGAGGCTTCTCAACGACCTGTGCTCGTGAGTAGGCGGCCCGCACGGTGTCGTCGCCAATACCGATGCCGAGCACGGTGGTGCCGTTGTGCTCAATATCGGCAGACGTTTCGGCGAGTGCTTGTACGGAGCCCCGGGTCATGCCGTCTGCAAGAACAACGATGATGCGGTGAGATGCGCGTTGACCGGCGAGTCGTTCGGCGGCATGTGCCAGGTTGAACTCGTCGACGTTTGCTGCCTTGTCGAACATGGACACCGGCGGCGCCTGTTCTGGTTCCTTGCGGGCGATTCGGGCTGCTTCCTGTGGTGCAGCAGCGGTGAAGAACAGGCCTGCAAGCGTGTCTTCAGCGGCGCGCCATCTCGTGTGAAAAGGCTTGAGGAGGTAGTGATTGACGGTCCGTGTGAGCCGCTCTGCATTACCGCCCTGTGCTTGTCGAAGACCGGCTGTTGCCCGTGATCGCCGGTCCCGGTAGCTGAACTCAGAGTCGTCGGGTGCAGCGGCGAACGAACGGTTGAACAAGGCAATCTCGAAGTCGATCTGGAGCTCGTCCGCTAGGTGGGCAAGTGTCCAGGCTCCAAGCAGGGCTGCAGCGAGCGCCCATGGGGACTTCCTCGACCCGCTGTCGCGAGGTTGAAGCATTGACGCCGAGCCGTCGACCAAGAGGCTCACCGCATATGAACGGCGGGACGGAAGATCGCGCCGCTCGAACATGCGGTCGTAGATCCCCGCGCCAAGCAGGAGGGGGGTATAGGGAGAAAGGTCGCCGGCGTCATATCCGCTGCGCAGACCTCGTCGCTGGTTTGCCAGGAACAGCGGATACAGCTCGCCACTCACACGATGCTGGGCAACGCCCCAATCGTCGGCTGCCTTGCTGAGCATCTGACGACCCTCGGGTGCAAAGTGGATGAACTTGTGTGGGAGGTCAGCAACGAGGAGCTTGCCTCCCTGTCCTGTCGGGAGATACACGGTGGGTGCGGTGGACACCTTCATCAGCTGATCGGTGGCAGGGTCGCCGGCAGAGTCGGCCTCGCCCTTCTTGCCTTCCTGGGCACTCACGGTTTGGGAGGCGGCCCGTGTTTCGTCGTACGAGTCACGGTTGGCCAGTGACGGCGTGACCATCCGAACCGCGTCCACAGATTGGGAGACCGCTGCTCCGTCGGCCTCCATCTCGGCTTTCCGGCCTGTCGGTGTTGACGACGCCGCGCCTTCTTGCACGAGGTTGTGCATCTTTGCGACGGAAAGAAGCTGGAGCGCGACCGTGCCGACGGACCAAGGATCTTCAAGTTCGGACACGGGGTCCATAAAGGCCATCGCGTCGTCCAGTGCGAGCGCGACGTGGGGTGCGACCCGCCGCTGCACATCATTGCGTTCCTCGTGGCCGCCAACAATCAAGAAGCATGCAAGGGCGAACTGACCGAGAGGTCGTGCGGTCCCCATGGCATGGCCGACCGAGGTTCGGTAGAGATCCCGGAGCACCGATCCTGCGCCCGGGTAGGCGTCAAAATGCACGCGCTCCTGTCTCGCGTCCTCGATCGAGAGAAACAATGCTTCGGCCGCTGGTCCACCAATTGCGTTGAGCGCAGCCAGGAGCGACACGGCATCGGGATCCTTCGGCTCGTCTCCGTCGAGCCCAAGGTCGTGCTCGTCCACCTCTGGGCGGATCTCGTCTTCGTCCATCTCGCCAAGCTGGAAGAGACCGACCGGCACCATCGGACCTTCGTCCTCTTCGGGCTCTTCAGAGGTCTCCTGGAAGGCTCGCCACTCCTTGGGGATGGGGCGTTCCTCATCGAGGTCGGTCGCGATCAGGTGAATAACCTCATGGAGTGCGGAGGTCAGCGCCACTTCAGACGGCGTGACCGGAGCTGACCGGGCGTAAGCGGTCTGGAACACGCCGGGATCAAGCACGATCGTCTCGGCGGTCGACGCAGCCTGCGTCCCGAGACGTACCTGAAGCTCCTCGTTGCCTGACAGCGACCGTGCGAACCGGGTCACGGCGGGTGCGACCCGCTGATAGCGCGCAACCACCGCTTCGATTGCTCGATCCTCCGGGGGAAGGATCTCGTTGAGGACGGATTGGTCACGCTCGCGCATAACCCCCGATTGTACGATGCACTCGTTCCCACGAAACCAAGGGTCCGATGCGTTTCACCATTCCCGATTCCGAGTTGATCTGGCGTTTCGACACATCAGGTGGTCCTGGTGGCCAGCACGCCAACCGGTCGAACACCCGCGCCATCCTGACCTTCTCGATCGACGGATCAGAAGCATTCGATGAGGCGATACGAGAACGATTGCTCGCCGCGCTTGGGCCGTCGGTGCGTGTCGTTGAGGATGGCTCGCGGTCCCAGACCACAAACCGGAAGCGAGCGCTGCGTCGCCTGCATTCTCAGCTCGAAGATGCCGCTAAACCAAGGCCTCCTCGCCGCAGGCGAACTGGGCCTAGCCACGGTGCCCGCCAGCGAAGGCTCGATCAGAAGCGAGCACGTTCGCATCTCAAACAGTCGCGGAGACGCCCAGGTTTGGGCGACTAGGTAATCACACGTCGTCGGTGCCGGTGAGGCTCGAGACCTGGATCACGTCGGAAAAGACTGGCGACTCGACTGCATTGCAAACAACAACGACCGCTTGGGCTTCGAGTGCCGAACTCAGCCACCGAACCGAGTACTTGCTGGCCTCTGCAACGGTCCAGGAGACGTTGATTCCGGTGTAGCCCGATTGCTCAAGCGCCGCGAAACCGTTACCGGTCTCGTCGGCAATCGACTGCAGATTGTCTCGGGTCGCCTCGTCGTCCACCGCGGCGATAATGAAGTCTGCAGTTCCGGTACCTGCATTGGTGAGGACGAAGTCGACGAGGGCAAAGTCGGCAATGATGTCGGCGCCCACCTCACACGAACGTTCTGCACTTGTGACCGGCACGGTGATGTGAGACTGCGTTCGATACGTTGACGGTGTATCGGTCAGCGTCTTGGGGACGACTGCCCCGGAAATGATCTGCTGTTCGGCGGCTTCGATCGGCGTTGGATCGAATCTTGGGTTCTCCCGTGAGTAATCGATTCCACCGTTCTCAAGGTCAAAGGTGGTGTGTTTTGCAAGGTCGTCGTCGACCCAACGAGCGATCGATTCCTCGACGCCGTAATCAAACTTCTTGATCATGGATGTCAGCACAAACGGTGCTGTGCCTGCCTGTGCGGCGAGGTATCCCTCGTCGGCATCGACACCGATCGCCCAGACCCGACTGTCGTTCGAGTCGGAGAAACTGCGCGCTGCCTCAGCCGTGCCAGCGCCGCTTCCTCCGGCAGCGGTGAAGATGACGTCGACATCGCGCAGGAACAGAGATGTCGCGGCAATGGCAGCGCCGTCCGGATCGAACCAAGCGTCGGTGCCATCTTCGTGGATCCAGGCGATCAGAACCTCGACATCGGGATTCGCGGATTTGGCACCGTCCTCGAAGCTGGCGGCCCACATCTGCATGAAGCTGTTCTGCCAACCCCCGAGGAAGGCGACGCGGTTGGTCGATGTCTCTTCGCC
>JBPCTY010000145.1:0-6054 GCA_051011415.1 Acidimicrobiia bacterium | reverse complement strand
GTGTATCCACCGCGCCAGTGTCTGGTCATCCGCCGCAATCCTCTCGATCGCCTCATCGATCTGGTCAGCATCCGTGAGCATCGCAGCGATATCAGGGTCGACAGGAAGGTGTGGTACAAAACGAAGCCACTCGTCGGTCACCAGCACCGGTTGAGCTTCGGACCCAATGAGGTGAAACGCTTCCGACAACGTAAGAACTGCGTTCGAGCGAGCGTACGGCTGGCTCCCGTGTCCAGCTATACCGTGAGCGGTCATCTGGCGCCACGCTGGTCCCTTTTCAGCCACTGTTACGGGCAATGACGAAGTGTCAGCGCCACGAAGCGTTGGACCCGCTACCTCGGTGAGCACGAAATCGCAGGCCACAAGATCCCAATGGTGTTCGACGAGATGTGCCGCTCCGTAGGTGCCGCCCGCTTCCTCGTCGGCGACTGCCGCAAGGATCACGTCTCCCGCTGGGGTCGGGACAAGCCCGTCCCTCATTGCTCTGAACACAACGACCATTGCTGCCGTCACGTTCAGCATGTCGACCGTGCCTCTCCCCCACACAAACCCGTCCATGTCGGCTCCAGCAAACGGCGGAACCGACCAATCTTCTTCATTGGCTGGCACGACATCGAGATGGGGTATCAGCAGCAGGCGTGGGGCGTCCGGGCTTTTCCCTGGTATCCGGTATATGACGGAGGCCCGTCCTGGAAGCGGTTCAACCACAACCCCATCCTCCCCGAGATACTTCTGGATGGACCGCACGGAACGAATCTCGCCGCCTGACTCGGGGTCACCAGTGTTCACACAGGCATTCTGGATCAACTCGATCAGCAGCGGGACAGCGTCATCTACCCACCGAGGTGTTGTGGAGTCAGGCATCGTCCCCGACGGGGTCAGCGTGGTGCATGATGATTGACCTCGCTGCAAACCCATGCGATTCGAAGAAGTTCTTGGCTGCCCTCTGGCCCGGGCCTACTGGTGCGTCAAAGAGTCGAAGACCGAGCGATCGGAGCTCAGCGAGAACCGTCTCGAGCATCTCGTGCCCGACACCAACGCCTCGGGCCTCTGGCTCTGTGTAGATCAATCGCACCTTGCCGATGCGTTGGCCATCGGCGCGGTCGAGCATGTCATCGATGGTTGCCCATATGAATCCGACGGTGGCTCCATCGATCTCCCCGACGAAAACCCACGATTCGTCTGACGAAATCGCATGGAACAATGACATGTCGAATCGTTCGTCGAGTCCGTCTGTCAGGGCCCAAATCGGCTTACGTTCGGTTTGCTCGGACTCCATCGTTCCGTAGAGCGCCACGAGTCGAAAGATGTCTGCGTTTTCTGCCGGTCGCACGGTGAGGTTCATGGCGGGCAGGCTACCGGTGCCTGACGGACTGTTCGGCACCCGGCGGCGCCATCGTCGTCGCTAGTTCTGGCCGCCACTGAAGATGCGGCCTGCGCCCCATTTGGTGACAAGCCACATCGCTTCGACAGCGATCTTGCTGCTCATCTTTGAGTTGCCCCGGATGCGTTCTCTGAACGTGATCGGTACTTCAGTGATCACGAGGCCTGCTTCCTCGGTACGCCAAGCCATTTCAACCTGGAATCCGTAACCCGAAGCCTCGCATTGGCTTGGATCAATCTTGCGAATCGTGGTGTCACGGAAGGCACGGAATCCTGCGGTTGCGTCTTTGACTCCGATTCCGAGTGCGAGTGATGCGTACATGTTGCCGCCACGGGAAAGTGCCTTTCGGTGCCATGGCCACCCTTCAGTGTCGCCACCTGGCACGTACCGAGACCCAATGGCAAGGTCGGCTCCGTCAACCACCGCCTCAACGAGCCGAGGCAGGTCGTCTGGATCATGTGAGAAGTCGGCATCCATCTCGCACAGGATCTCTGCACCCATCTCCAATCCGTGTTCGAACCCGGCGGCGTACGCTGGTCCGAGACCGCTCTTGGTGGTGCGGTGAAGTACGTGGATTCCGTCGTCCGATGCGACGAGTTCATCCGCAATCTTGCCAGTGCCATCTGGCGATCCGTCGTCTACGATCAAAAGGTCGTATCCGTGGCCGCGCACGGCTGCAGCGATGTCGCGGATGTTCTCCCGCTCGTTGTACGTCGGAACGATGACGAGCACGCTCATAGTGAAGTGTCCCATACCACCTTGTTTCGGCGGTTCTCATCCACAACTTGAAGGGGATCCGGAACTGGATCCCAGCGAGGGATGTCTACGCAGCGCAGTCGTTGCAAATCTTCTTGCGCTTGTTTGCCAACTGGCTGGTTCTCTTCACAAGGAAGCAGCTGGTGCAGACGAATTCGTCAGACTTTGCCTCATCCGCAGGTTCACCCTCCATGGAGAGCTGTGCTCTTCGGATGGCTCGCATCTCTGCGGCCTCGTCAACAACGATGGTCTCAACAGACTCGTCGTCGGTGAGCATCTCGAGTTCTTCAGCCTCAAGCTCGTCGAGCGCCGCGGCCTCTTCTTCTTCTTCGCCGTCGGAGTCATCATCGTCGGAGTCATCATCGGATGCTTCTGAATCTGATTCAGCGATGGTGTCGTCACCGAGCTCTAGCTCGTCGTCTTCGATGGCCTCGTCGTCGAGCGCCTCTTCTGTGGCGAAATCGTCGGAAGTTTCTGTCGTCATGTCCTTCTCGATCACAATCGAACGGCGCGGAGCATACAAGAGTACGAGCGAAGTTCAATCATGTTCTTAGATAACGAAGTCGACGGCGCCTGCATGCATGGTCACTGTTGCAGAGCCTGACCCCAGGACCTCCCCGTCAGCCTCGAGCGGCCAATCCTCCGGTACGTTGATTTGCAGGCTCGAACCAACATATCTCCTCACTGCCCTGTGGGTCATGTGCGAGCCGAACACCAGCCGAGGCATAACGGTGAATGCGTTGCGTTTGGGGCCAGAGAAGATCTGCACATCAAAAAGTCCATCGACGAGAGTCGCCTTGGGTGCGATGTTCAGCCCGCCTCCAAAGAACTGACCATTTGCCACAACGACATTGATTGCCTCATCAGAGAACCTGTGATGATCGATCGCTACCTCAACCACAGCTTGTCTGAACCGGGCAAGAGCTCCCCAGAAAGCTGTGGTGTATCTGACCGAGCCGAGTTGTCGCGGCATACGTTCGGCGACCTGAACCGAAGCGGCAGCGACTCCGGCATTCAGTGCGTTGAGAAAGAAGGCCGAGCCTTCACCGTGTGTGACGTGTCCGATGTCTACTCGGTACAGATCACATGCGACAAGCCGATCGATGCTGGAACTGATGTCGGTCGTGTGGCCGAATGTACGTACAAAGTCGCTCCCGCTTCCTGAAGCAATCACTCCAAACACAACAGGAGAGTCTGGGTTCAGCGCCATCAAGGCATTGAGCAGATGGTGCGCCGACCCGTCTCCTCCTACTGCGACGTAGCCATCGACCCCTTCACGTTCCGCCTGTTCGACTGCCGATCGGATCTCGTGAACCGAGGCAGTTTCCGCGATCACGGCGTCGATATGTCTGTCCGCGATAATCCTGCGAAGCTCGTTCAGATCTACCGGTCGTCTTCCTGCCTTGGCGTTGACAACAAACAGCCAGCGCATCAGAGAACGTCTACATCCACGATGCCGCGATCTATCGCCTCGATGGCTCGGCTCGCGACCTCTCGATAGGCCGGATATCCATCGCGAACTTGTCGAAGCAGGTCGAGGGTTTGCCGTGCTGCACGCACGAAATCTCCCGCCCGGACGTCTTCGTCGTCGAACAATTCCTCGAGGTCAAAGCCACCACCCCACCCATGGAGTGTGTCGACCAGCCCTACGTCAGGTGGCCGTGTTCCCTCGAGGCCCGCAGCCTTCTCGATCTCAACAACCTCGTCCCACATCGCCAGGATCGTTGTCAGCGGGCGTTGCGCAAACTCCCCCCGAGGGTGCTGCGGCACGATCCCACCGCGTGATTCATACGTGAACACCGAGAGGACCGCTCCGAATTCTGCCGGTTCGAGCCCAGCGAGGATGTTCGATTCGAGCACCTCACTCAGCAAGAGGTCTAGTTCGTTGTACAGCCGGCGCAGCGCCTGTCCGGGTGGAAGAAGCGACCAACCATCGGTGTAGTTGAGCTGATTCAGCACCTCATGGAGCCTGTCGAACTCGACGAGGATGTCGCTGCGATCCGATCGGGACGCCCGTCGACGGAGCCTTCTGAGATCGCGTTCAGCCCTCCGGGCCTTGTCGACCCACTGGAGATGATCTTCTAGATCGGGACAGGTGAGCACGGGCGACCCATCCTCCACCCCGTAGTACGGCGCAGGCTCCCCCTCCGGAATGAACCGCTCGAGCGCCTGTGCAGCTTCGTTTCGGTACGCCGTATCGGCGGTGCGCACTGGCTTCGGAAGGTTGATCGATCCCGCAATGGACGTTCCTCGCGGCAGATCCCAGACACGGATACGCGACAGTCTGCCTGAGGCATCCACGAGATCGAGTCGTGGCTTCGGACCACCCCAAGAACGCGACAGGAGGACGTACCGAGTGGGACCGATGTCCATAACAGCGCCCGCGTCCAAGAGTGAGTTGTTGGGGGCAGCCTGTCTCGGCCACTCACCGTTCCCGGCGACGTCCCAGATGTCGCCCAGATGGCACGTCGCTGCTCTCTGGAACGTTTCAAGATCTCGTTCGCGGTCGGCGACGCTGTCAACAAGCCTCGCGGTTCGAGTGTCGTCCCGGAAGTTCGCAAACGAGGCCCGAAGCAGCTCATGCGCTGACGACTCGTCGTATCTCGCGATGAGATTGACGGTCATGTTGTAGGTGGGTGCAAACGACGAGTTGAGAGGGTTGGAACCAGCCGCAGCAATCCCGGCGACTCGATCGAATGGAACGTATTGGGAGTACAGCACCACCGCGGTGCCTTCGTCGTCGATACCCCGGCGTCCAGCGCGACCAGTGAGCTGTGTGTAGTCGCTGGGTTGAAGGAGTTCGTGCGACTCGCCGTTGAATTTGCTGAGTGAGTCGAGAACGACCGTTCGTGCTGGCATGTTGATGCCGAGTGCAAGCGTCTCTGTGGCTACGACTACCTGCAACAGCCCTGCGAGGAAGAGCTCTTCAGCTGCTTCCTTGAAGGCTGGGACGAGACCCGCGTGGTGCGGAGCTGCACCGCCCAACAAAGTGTCGAGCCATGATGCATATCCGAGGACGCTGAGATCTTCGGGAGAGATGTTGGCCACATGGCGCCCAACCACCGACCGGATTGCCTTTCGGTCATCCGAAGTCGTGAGGTGCAGCCCTCCAGTCGCGATCTGGCGTGCGGCCTGGTCGCATCCCTTTCTGGAGAACATGAAGTAGATCGCAGGAAGGAGCTCAGCTTCGAACAACTCCTCCACCACATCGGTGCGTCGAGGAGTTCTGAATCGTTTGTGCCTGCCCTTCGACCGCTGGAGTGCATTCGCGACCGCTGAGTTTGGTCGCCCGTTTCGACCGAATACGGGTTGCATTTGGGTGCTCTCAGCACTCGCTCGGTCGTTCCACATGTACATCGACGTAAGCGGCACCGGCCGGTGGCTCTCGACCACAAGCGTGGTTTGGCCACGCCGGGCCTCCACCCAACCGGTGAACTCTTCCGGATTTGCGATCGTTGCAGAGAGGCAGACGAGCTGCACCGACCTGTCGAGGTGAATGATCACTTCTTCCCATACGGAACCGCGATGTCGATCGGCGAGGTAGTGCACCTCGTCCAACACAACGACGCCGAGATCGGCAAGGCCGGCCGCATCGTCGTAGATCATGTTGCGAATGACCTCGGTTGTCATCACGACAATCGGCGCATCACCGTTGATGACGTTGTCGCCGGTGAGGAGACCCACCGCATCATCTCCGTGCACGGCTCTCAGGTCGTTGAACTTCTGGTTCGACAGTGCCTTGATCGGGGTCGTGTAGAACGCCCGCTTCCCGGATCCCTTCGCCACTTCGATCGCACCATCGGCAATCAGCGTCTTACCGGCGCCGGTTGGCGCAGTAACCACCACGCTCTTTCCGTCGGCTATCGCATCAAGCGCATCGACCTGGTACCGATCGGGATCGAAGTCGAGCGTCC
>JBPCTY010000144.1:0-21740 GCA_051011415.1 Acidimicrobiia bacterium | reverse complement strand
GCGATCGAAACCGAGATCACCGGGAGGTCGTACATGAAGTTGACCGTGCCATCGATCGGATCCACGATCCACTGCAGATCCGAAGTGCCGGGGCGGATGCCGCCTTCCTCGCCAACCATCGAAGATGAAGGAGTCGCTTCCCTCAATGCGCTCTCGATGTACTCCTCGGTCTCGATATCGGTCGCGGTAACGACGTCAGTCCTTGAGCTCTTTGTCGCGACAGCGGTTCCGGTACCGGCGGCAGCACGAATGCGGTTGGCAGCCTCCCTCGAGACATCCACGGCAATCCGCTCAAGCTCTTGGTAGGTCGGCATGTGTTCGGCAGTATCGGTGTGGGACTCAGGCACGCAACACCACCGTCCCGCGAGCCTCAAGCGCCTCTGCGTCTGTGTCCGCCATTTCGCTCCCCGTGACGATGGCATCGACCTGGTTGATCGCCGCTATCTGATGGAGATAGTCTTTGCCAAGCTTGGCATCGTCGACGAGAAGAAGCGTTCGCTGAGCAGTGCCCATCATCGCCTGCTTGATCGCGGCCTCTTCTCGATAGGGCGTCGTGAATCCTCGGTCGACGGAGAACCCGTCCGCACTCGTGAACAAGAGGTCAACGTTGATCCCGGCAAGTTCAGCGACACCTCCAGAGTCCACCATGGCCATGGTGTCCTTCTTAAGGAGTCCGCCGATCACGATGATCTCGACCGATTTGTGTTGAGCGAGAGCGTTCACGACGGGTAAGGAGTTGGTCACCACGGTGTGCGTTGCATCCCTTGGCAGCAGCGCGGCGACATGGGCAGCGGTGCTCCCGGAGTCGATGAGAATAGTCCCTTCGGATGGCAGCTCGTCGAGGGCTCTTCGGGCGATTCGTCGCTTCTGTTCCGGGTTGTGACTGTCGCGTACCGACAATCTGGGTTCGAAACGCCACTGTTCCCATGGGATCGCGCCACCGTGCACGCGCCGCACGAGCCGTTGAGTTTGCAGCTGGTCGAGGTCTCGACGAACCGTCTCGGTCGTCACATCAAATCTCTTGGCGAGGCTTGCGACGTCGACACGTCCATCGACCATTGCGAGTTCGACGATGACCGCTTGGCGTTCTGTCTGGAACACATGGCCACTGTTGTCGGTTCCTTTGGCCACGGGGGATTCACTGTTTGTTGTCAACCGTTACTCCCATGACCTTCACGCCCGAGCGACCCGTTCGTCAATTGACGCCCGTGTTCCTCTCGTTCGCAGTGATCGTAGAGCATCGGCGAACGAGTCGCGTGCGACAGAGCTCGTTCGGATTGACGCTGGGAAGACGAAGTCGAAGTCCAAGAACGAAGCAGGATCCTGGAGACTTGACCTCGCATAGAGCCGTGCGCGATCGAGGTTCGGATCGGCTGCAAGTTCGATCTCAGCCCCGGAGTCATCGCGACCGAGGAGGTATTGGCACCATCCTGCGAGTGCGAGCATCGACAAATCGATCGATCGACCTTCGGCCAGTTGGGACTCAATCGTTGGAATGAGAAACGTCGGAAATTTTGAGGAGCCGTCAAGGCAGAGCCTGGCGATTTGGTCCTGGATCTCCGGGTTTGAAAAGCGCTCGATGACGGTCCTTTTGTATGCCTCGATGTCGATGCCCGGAACACTCGGTAGTGCCGGTGTCGCCTCGCGGTCGAGGAATTGCTGCAGGAACCGCTCGAAGGTCGGGTCGGAAACAACATCGTGAACGTACACCTGACGGTCCAGAGCCGCGAGATAGGCAAGAACGGAATGACCGGCATTGAGTATCCGAAGCTTCAGTAACTCGTATGGCATCACATCTGAGGTCATGAGGGCTCCAGCGTCCTCCCACGGAGGGCGTTCCACTGCGAACGTGTCCTCTATGACCCATTGGCGGAAGGGTTCGGTCACCACTGGCCAAAGGTCCTTCAACCCGTACTCATCCTGCAGGAAGACCCGATCCGCCTCGGTAGTTGCCGGTGTGATTCGATCAACCATCGTGCTGGGAAATGCGACCTCGCTTGCGATCCAGGCTGCAAGCGGACCATCGCTGTCTTCCGCTGCCGCAAGTGTTGCGCTCCGGGCGGCTCTGCCGTTGTGAATAATGTTGTCGCAACTCAGAACCGAGATCGGCCCGCTTCCGTTCAGCCGCCGGATCTCAAGCCCTTCTGCGATAGCCGCAAAGGTCGCTGACCTCTCCCCAGTCGGTTCTCCAGTATCGAGTGACACCGGGTAGCCACCCTCGGTGATCGTCAACGAGACAACCTTGGTCGTTGGGTCCGCGATCCGGCGTGCGAGCGTCGTGTGCTCGGGGTAGGAGTGTTCATATGTCGTGATCGACCCGATCACGCGAACATCGGTTGCGTCGGAGGATCGGGAAATCACGGTATAGAGGCAGTCCTGCTCATGGAGCGCGGCGGCCATTGCCGCGTCGCTTGCGAGAATGCCGACACCCGTGATCGACCAGCTGGTCAAGCCTTGTGCACACAAGTCATCGAGGTACTCGGCCTGGTGCGCACGATGAAATCCCCCGACACCGATGTGCACGATCCCACCGCCCAGGGCTTGCCTGTCGTAGCTCGGAATGCCTATGCGCGCATCCAAGTGCGCAAGGGAATCGGTGCGAAGACCGGTGAGGTCGCGTGCTTCGGGCATCGCGCCATCCTAATCCAACATAAACACAGGTGCAAAAGAGAACTATCTGTGGGTTTATGTGTGGAATTCGGTTGACAAACACAGACAAAGCAAACTACCTTTCCCCTGTGGAGCGCTCCTTGCGTCTCCGCTCATGTGCCAAATCGACGAGGAGCAGTACATGCAGAATACGAAAAGAAGGTCGAGGCCACTTGGTCTCTTTGCGATCTTGATTGTCGTTCTTGCGCTTGTGGCAGCAGCCTGTAGCTCAGACGACGGTGGAGACGACGGCTCGACCGACACTACCGATGGTGGAAGCACCGAGACGACGGAAGCCCCCGCGGGCGATCGGTCGATCAACGTGGCCATCGTTGGAAACCCACAGATGGATGACATTGCATCATTGACACCAGAGTTGTTCACGGCCGAGACCGGCATCACAGTGAACTACACGATTCTTGAAGAGCAGACGCTTCGTGAGATCGTGACTCGTGACGTTGCCGGCGGCGGCGAGCAGTTCGACGTCGTCATGATCGGTATGTATGAGGCACCACAGTTCGGTGCTGAGGGTTGGCTGTACGACCTCAATGCTTGGGCTGCCGACGATGCTGCCTACAACATTGACGATGTGATCCCAGCTGTTCGTTCCGGTCTCTCGACTGACGAGGGTTACTGGGCGTCACCGTTCTATGCAGAGTCATCCTTTGTGATGTACCGCCAGGACCTTGTTGACGCAGCAGGACTTGAGATGCCAGCGGCCCCAACATGGGACGAGGTATCCGAAATCGCTCAGGCGCTGGCCACCGACGACATGGCAGGAATCTGTCTCCGTGGAAAGCCAGGCTGGGGTGACCTCGGTGCTGCGTTCACGACCGTGCTGAACACGTACGGTGGAACATGGTGGCTCGCAAATGATGACGGCTCCATTGGCGCTGCACAGGTTGATCAGCCCGAGTTCGCAGAGGCATTGGACTTCTACACCAACCTGATCGATGTTGCGGGCCAGGACGATGCGTCCAACGCCAGCTTCAACGAGTGCCTGTCGCTCTACCTCGATGGCAAGACTGCCATGTGGTACGACGCAACCGTTGCCGCCGGTCTTCTTGAGGCCGATGACAGCGCTGTCAAGGGCATGAACGGGTTTGCGCTCGCTCCAACGAACCTGACTGAGGCATCTGGATGGCTCTGGTCATGGGCTCTGGCTATTCCACAGAACGCAGGAGATCCGGACACCGCTTGGGAGTATGTCAGCTGGGCAACCAGCCAGGCCTACATCGAAGCCGCCGGTGAGTTGCTGCCAGGTGGATGGGCCGCTGTTCCTCCAGGAACACGTACTTCAACGTACGAGAACCCGAACTATCAGGAAGCTGCCGCAGCGTTTGCTGAGATCACCCTGAGGGCGATGGAAGCAGCACCAATCGACAATCCAGGCACGACTCCACGTCCGGGTCTCCCGGGAGTGCAGTATGTCGGTGTGCCTGAGTTCCAGGACGTCGGTACCCGATGCACCGAGCTGTTCTCTGCGGTAATCGCGGGTAGCGTCGATGCTGAGTCGGCCCTTGCCGACTGCCAGGTAATCGCATCAGAGGCAAGTAACTAGCTTGCATCAACTGACCTAGAAGCTAGGTAGGTACACCGGAAAGGAGGGGGAACCCGTCATGACAGACACTGATCTCATCGACGAGACGAGCGAAGCCGCAGACGATGCAGCCGAGCTCCGTCGAGCCGAACGAAGAGAAAAGTGGATGCGACGGCTCCCCCTCCTTCCCGCTCTCATATTTACGATCGTCGTCACCCAGATACCGTTCATCTTCAGTATCTGGTACAGCCTCACCGACTGGACGATCATCCCGCCGTCTGGCCCCGATTTTGTGGGTCTCCAGAACTACATCGACGGCTACAAGGACCCTTTCTTCCACGACGCAGTCATCGTCAGTGTGATCATGACGGTCTCGGCGGTCCTGCTCTCCCTCTTCATCGGGACCTTGCTGGCGCTTCTTCTCGACCGAGAATTCTTCGGGAGGGGAATCGCGAGAACTCTGATGATCACCCCATTCCTCATCATGCCTGTGGTGGCCGGTCTGATCTGGAAGACACAGATGTTCAACTCGCTGTTTGGCGTCCTCAACTGGTTCATCACGTCGATGGGCTTCGAGGCAGTTCCCTTTGTGGAGCGATGGCCGATGTGGAGCATCGTCACTGTCCTTGTGTGGCAGTGGGCTCCGTTCATGATGCTGATCGTGCTGGCGGGTCTTCAGGGCCAGCCAACTGACATTCTCGAAGCCGCACGGGTCGACGGAGCGTCCGGGTGGTACATCTTCAGAACGATCACGCTGCCGCTGCTTCGCCCATTTCTCGAACTGGGCATCCTGCTCGGATCGATCTATCTCATCCAGGTCTTCGACCACATCGACGTGATCACGGGCGGGGGACCAGGTTCGACCAACGTTCCGTACTTCGTGTATCAGCGCTCGATCGGCGGGGGATGGGACTTCGGGCAGGCGTCTGCCTACGCCATCATTGTTGTTGTCGCCTCGATCGTGATCGCAAACTTCGCACTCAGGCTGCTCTCTGGCCTCATCGACGACAAGGCGGCCTAGGTGGGACGGACACAGAAACAGCGACCAGTGGGCCAATCCCGTGCAGGACAGACGGCGATTGCCGTTGCAGCATGGGGCGCAGCCATCATCTTCTTCTTCCCCGTCTTCTGGATGGTGCTGAACGCTTTCAAGGAAGAACTCGATGCCAATACCAGCCCCAAGCTCTTCTTTTCGCCAACCCTCGATCGTTTCCGAGATGTCATGGCGGATATTCCGGGACTCCTGACGTTTCAGGAGGCGTACATAAACTCGATCGTCATCGTCGTCACCTCGACGATAGTTGTGCTGGTCCTCTCGATACCTGCTGCGTATGCACTCTCAATCTGGCCGGTTCAGAAGTGGAAGGACGTCCTGTTCTTCTTTATCTCCACGAAGTTCCTGCCGGTCGTCGCAGCGATTCTTCCGCTGTGGATCATTGCGCGAGATCTTGGCCTGCTGAACACCCGATCCGTATTGATCATCCTGTACACCGCGGTCAACATTCCGCTGGCCGTCTGGATGCTCCGATCGTTCTTTGGAGAGGTGCCAAAGGAGCTCATCGAAGCGTCGCAGCTTGATGGTGCCGGTCTACGAAAACAGCTGACGTCGGTGATCATGCCGATCGTGGCGCCAGGGATTGCGGCGACGGCCCTCCTCGTGTTCATCTTTTCGTGGAACGAGTACTTCTTGGCCGTGCAGCTGAATCCGATCGAATCATCGACGGTCCCGATTTGGGTCACCTCGACGGTGAGCACTCGAGGCAACTTCCTTGCGAAGCTCTCTTCTGCTTCGACGCTTGCCGTCCTCCCAGTTGTCCTTGCAGGGTGGATCGCCCAGAAGAGGATGATCCGTGGTCTTTCGATGGGTGCTGTCAAGTAGCGCTCAGGTATGAGCCGCAAGGACCGCCTCTACCTCCGACTCGGTGGGCATGGCGGACGAGCAACCGTGACGTGTCACGACGAGCGCACCGCAGGCATTGGCGAACCGAACTGCATCTGGCCAATCGAGACCGACCAGTCGGCTACGCAACAGCCCAGCGGCAAAAGCATCTCCGGCGCCTACTGTGTTGACGACTTGGGCTGGATAGCCGGCTACATCCAGCGACTGTCCGCGTTGGACGATCGTGGCTCCCTCTTTACCCCGTTTGACGACGGCTGTGGTCGCGCCGTTTTCCGTGAGCTCGGCGATGGCCCCGTTGAGGCTGCTCAACTCATTGTTTGGGATCGGATCGTGGGACAGAGGCGTGTCCGATTCGTGCATCAACGCTGCGTGGAATTCCTCTTCCGTTCCGATCACAACATCAAGCGATGGCGCGATGGTGCGAACTGCGACCCCGAAATCGCCGGGCTTCGCCCACTCAGTCGGTCGAAGGTCTAGATCGAGTGTTGTCGTCACGTTCAATCGGGCCGCTTCGGACGCTGCGTGCACAGCGGCCTCGGCGCAGGCTCCGCGGCTGAGTGCGTTCCCTGAGATCTGGATCATGCGAGTGCGGTCTAGTGGGAAGGCCTCGACATCAGCTGGCCTCAAGTAGATGTCAGCCGGATCCTCTCGATAGAAGGACAAGGGGAAGTCGCTCGGCGGCTTGACCCCGAGCAGGGCAAGGCTTGTGAGCTTGCCATCGATCCGGCTGACGTGGCTCGTGTCGACGCCTTCATCGTTGAGATAGCGCAGAACGAAGTCCCCGACACGATCCGTCCCGACCGCAGATAGTAGAGAGGTGGTTATTCCGAGGCGAGCAGCCCCGATCGCAATGTTGGTGGGCGATCCGCCAACCATTGCATCGAAGCCTGTGATATCCGCAAAGTCGGCACCAATGTCTTGTGCGTACAAGTCCAGATTCGCCCGCCCGAGCGACACGAGGTCTACCGCCGCGTCGGCACCAACCCTGGCATCAAGGTCTGGCGGCGCTGACGTAGTGGCATTGGAGGACATGCGCACAGGCTAGAGCGACCCCTCACGCGCCATGCGACCCTCTGGCTCAACCTCGACGCGAACTATCGTCGCTGCATGAGTAATCGACGATCTTCAGTCAACTTCGCCTTTGGGAACTTCGACATTCAGGGCGGGTTCGCTGTCAGCCATCAATACGACAGGTCACTCGGTGTCGTCCGACCGTGGAAGCCGCTCACCCTGCGCACGACGACTGTGCCCGAGTACCTCGAGGTCACGGCGTACGTGTTGGAGGGACTCGGCCCGTTCACCGCCCACGACATCCGGATGAACGGTGAGGCGGTTCCGTTCTATCCGTCCGGGGGCGGTTGGACCGCAACACTGGCGGGGAGGCCAGACCACACGATTGTCAACTACATCGTCGAAGCCGTCCACCGATCCGGTCACCTCCACTACGCCGATGGCCGGCTGCCCCACGAGCTTGCGAAGGTCTTCACCCACCGGGTGACGTCGCGCCGTCCCCCCGAGTGGACCAATGACGCTGTCGTCTACCAAGTGTTTGTGGATCGTTTCGCAAATGCCAATGGTGCTGTTGCCATGCCTGATGACGATCACGAGTTTGCTGGCGGCGACCTGCACGGCGTGACGTCAAATCTTGACTGGCTGAGCGAGCTCGGCGTGAACAACATCTGGCTGACACCGATCTTCACGTGTGACAGCTATCACGGCTACGACTCAACGGATCTCAAGAGCATTGACCCACGGTTTGGAGGGGACCATGCGCTCAAGGAACTCGTTGTCGCTGCTCATGCGAGGGGCATTCGGGTGCTGCTTGATCTCGTCCCGAACCACATCTCGTACAAGCATCCTTGGTTCCTCAGCGCACAAGCGGGAGGGCCCGAAAGGGACTGGTTCTGGTTCAACGACGACGACTCGTATCTCATGTTCTTCGGGTCGGTCACCATGCCGAAGGTCAATCTCGACCACCCCGACGCCCGTGCGGCGGTGATTGATGTCGCAACGTATTGGATCGAGGAGTTCGGAATCGATGGCTACCGCATTGACCACGCCCTCGGACCCAGCGAATCCTTCTTCGCCGCCCTGTCCGAGGCAGTCGAGGCACTCGATCCGGACGTGTGGCTGTTTGGAGAGGTCACCGCCACACCGCAGCTCTCGCGACGGTACGGAGGTGTGCTCGACGGGGTCACCGACTTCCCCTTCGCCTACGCACTGCGGGAGCTGCTTGCGGGGAACATCGATGCGAGGGACTTTGCGGAGATCGAGCGTGAATCGATCGCGGCCCTCGATCCTGCAGACTTCTCATGGGTACGGTTCTTTGACAATCACGACATGGCGAGGGCAATCCACGGATGGGACAATGAGCGCGAGGCGCTCGAGAAGGCAGTCGACACTCTGTTCTCAATGCAGGGTGTTCCGAGCTTCTTCTACGGCACGGAGCAAGCCCTCTCGCACGAACGGAGCGAGGCCGAAGGTGGACTGAACGTCGGTCGGGTCCCGATGTCGTTCAACCGAGACGATCCGATGTTCGAGCATGTGCGAAGCGCGATCGCACGATGGCATGCGTCGACCAATGCACCAGACGCCTCGCTTGCTTGGGATGACGATCTGTCTGGATGGACGTGGGGCGATCTCAGCGGTGAGATCTGAACCCGAGACCGAAGTCAGGTACTGGGTCGACCGGTGGAGCGTCCGATGACGAGCTCGGCCCTGTACCTCTGGGTTCCCACGCCTCGCTGATTTCGGTGATCACCGACGAGCAGCGATGCGATCGCCGTCGCCATTGCCGCTGCGGGCTGGCGAAGGGTCGTCAGGGGAGGGTCAGTGAATGCGACGAGGGGAGAGCCGTCGAATCCGATCACGGAAAGATCCTGCGGCACCGAGGCACCCCACCTCTTGGCTGCGGCAACCGCTCCAACTGCCATGAGGTCGTTGCTGCAGACAATGCCCGTCACCCCACGTTCGAGAAGTGGTGCCGTACCGGCTTGCCCACCCTCGACAGTCCAGGGTGTCTCGCTCACGAGGTCGAGGTCGAACTCGATGCCCGCACGTTCCAGTCCAGACCGATACCCATGGAGGAAGGCGGTCGCAGTGGGGTAGCGGGTCGGCCCCACGATGAGGCCGATGCGTTCATGGCCGAGAGATGAGAGGTGATCGACGGCGTCCGAGGCAGCGTCTGCAACGTTGACCGTCACCGAAGGGATTGGCGGATCCTCGGCGAATCCGTTGACCAGAACCGTGGGGATACCTCGTTCCACGAGGTTCTCGTATGGCTGGTACCCGACTCCAGGCAGGGCGTAACGACCATTGATCACAACCACGCCGGACGCATGCTGTTTCGTCAAAAGGTCGAGGAAGTCTTGCTCGTACACCGTCTCGGCAGTGGATGAACACACCATTGATATGTACCCGTGATGTGCCAGCACCGATTCGATCTGCTGGGATAGGTAAGGGAAGATCGGGTTCGACAGTTCAGGCGTGACGATCCCGATCGCCCCAGAACCGGTCGGCTGCCGATGCACATCCGCGTACCCGAGATCCGCAATGACATCGAGCACCCGACGACGGGTGGTATTCGCAACACCCGGTCTTGCGTTCAGAACGCGGCTGACCGTCGCTTCGCTGACGTCGGCGCGGGTTGCAATCTCGGCAAGTCGGGGTCTCATCTGCACAAGGATGCACCACTTGCAAGCTTTTTGCAAGACTTGCAGCAAGCTCTTGCAAGAATCTTGGATCGCGCATACACTTGTGGCGTTGCCCATTGAGGGCAGCACAACCACGATTCCGTAACACAGGAGGATCCGACCCGATGAAGCGTCGGTACACCGTACTGGCTGCGGTCATCATGGCATTCGCACTCCTCGTCGCAGCATGCGGCGACAGCGAGGGCGGCGGCGATGAAACGACCACCACAGCCGGAGCAGAAACCACAACAACCGCTGCAGAGACCACGACCACTGCTGCAGAGACCACAACCACGGCCGGCGAAGCACTGCCACCACTCGTTGTATGGGCAGACGAAAAGCGAGCGGCCGCACTCGAGCAGGTCGCACCTGCGTTTACCGAGGCAACCGGTGTTGATGTTGAGATTGTTCTCGTCGACTTCGGTTCCATCAAGGATGAGGTGATCACCAAGGGTCCGGCCGGCGAAGGTCCTGACCTCTTCATCGGAGCACACGACTGGGTCGGCGAGCTGGCCACCAACGGTGCCGTTGCTGTCATCGACCTTGGCGGTCGTGAAGGCGAGTTCACCAACACCGGGCTCAACGCACTCAAGTGGGAAGGCGCTCAGTACGGCCTTCCCTATGTGACCGAAGCGCTGGCGATGTACTACAACACCGCACTTTCCGCAGAGGCTCCATCCACGATGGCTGACCTCACGGCAGCTTGCGACGCAGCTGATGCTGGTTGTATCGGCCTCCCAGGCGGCAACGATGGACCTGACGCATACCACCACTACCCATTCCTGTCGGTCGACGGCGGCTACATCTTCGCCTACGACTCGACAACCGGCTTTGACGTCAGCGATGTTGGTATGTGCACAGACGAAGCCGTTTCAGGCGCAGCCCAGCTCGAGACGCTGATCGGTGGTGACTACGTGCCTTCGACGAACTACGACGATGCGAAGAACCTCTTCCTCGAAGGGGAGCTCATGTACTGGATGACCGGTCCATGGGAGATCGGAACGCTTGAGGAACAGGACACTGTCGAGTGGAGCGTCACAACCCTTCCGACTATCGATGGCAACATCATGCAGCCGTTCGTAGGTGTGCAGGGCTTCTACCAGTCGCAGTACGCAACGAACCCAGCGCTTGCACAGGAGTTCCTCCTGAACTTCATCGCAACCGATGAGACGATGCTCGCACTGTTCGAAGCTGATCCTCGCGGGTCCGCGCACAAGGCCACGATCGAGGCTGTCTCAGACAACCCCGTCAACGTCACGTTTGCCCTTTCGGCCAACGATGGACAGTTCATGCCGAACGTGCCAGAGATGGGTGCCGTGTGGGGACCAGTCGGGGACAACTTCCTCGCCCTCCGCAACGGTGACATCGATGCCGCGACAGCGATGGACAACGCCTGCACGCAGGTAACCACCGTCATCGAAGAAGGCTGATCGGTCTTCTCCGATCTTGTATCCCAGAAGGGGGAGGGCGCGAGCCCTCCCCCTTCTGATTCTCCGGTGCCAAGCAGACCGCGCGGCGCCGGACGTAAAATGCACTGCCGCATGAAGGAGTCATAGAGAGTGGCGACGTCGTTGAGGGAGTATGGGCGAGGCTTCTGGTGGCGGCTCGCCGGCCTCGCACTCCTCGATGCACTCGCCGTCTACGCGTTCCTCGTCCTGATCGAGGACGAATCGGCGGCAGGGCTGATGGTCATTGGCCTCGTCGTTGGCGTCCTCTTCATCAACTGGGTCTATCTGTGGCCGAACACCCTTGCCCTTCGCTGGGTAACCCCCGGTCTCGTCTTCATGACGATCTTCGTCGTGCTCCCGATCGGCTACACGGTGTGGGTGTCAATGACGAACTGGCAGACGGGAAACGTCACGCAGAAGGACCAGACGATCGAGTTCTTCGAGAGCCAAAAGTGGGTCGATCCGGAGGCCGAGGGCCAGCTCTCCGATCTCTATGTCTACACAGATGATGCCGGTGAGTATCGGATGCTCCTCGTGAACGAGGAGGGCGAGTACGTCTTCGGAGAAGCGCGGCTCAGGACCGATCCACCGATCGAGGACGGTATCGAGATGGCGGGATCGTTCGAGGAGGGCGACACGGTGCCTCCCGAAACGATCGGGGAGTATCGGCTCCTCACCCAACGTGAGCTGTTTGCGCTGTCGGTGAACCTTGACTTCGCCTCTCTGGTGATCGACTCACCGGACGGCGAGGTGGTCATACTTGGACTCTCGCAAGGGCGGGTTGTCCTGGCGAGCCAACGCTGGTTCTACGACGAGGAGCTTGACGGTTTGATCGACACGGCGCTGGATCGGGTGTGCCCATCCGGCGACACGGAGGCAACTGTCGGGAACTTCGTCTGCGACGATGGGCAGGTACTCACTCCGGGATGGGTCGCATTCGTCGGCCTGCGGAACTATGCCAATGTGCTCACAAACTCGTTGATCCGCGGCCCATTCGTCAACGTCTTCATCTGGAACGTCGTGTTTGCATTCCTGAGCGTCCTGATGACATTCGCCCTGGGCTTGTCGCTTGCCTTGGTGCTGCACCACCAGCGAATGAAGGGTGTTCGGTTCTATCGGTCTGTGTACATCATCCCGTACGCCATCCCCGCCTTCCTGTCGATTCTCGTGTGGCGTGGTCTGTTCAACGCGTCGTTCGGAACGGTGAACCAGCTGCTCGATCCGCTCTACAACCTGCTTGGCGTTGATCCGATCCGCTGGCTGAGCGATCCGACCTGGGCGAAGGTCACGGTGCTCTTCGTCAACCTCTGGCTCGGCTTCCCGTACATGTTCTTGCTCGCCACCGGAGCGCTCCAGTCGATCCCTGAGGACGTTCTCGAAGCTGCCCGCACCGACGGTGCAACAGGAAAGCGGGTGTTCAGGAGCATCACCTTCCCGCTGCTGATGGTCTCGCTCGCCCCCCTTCTTATTGGCTCCTTCGCTTTCAACTTCAACAACTTCAACCTCATCTTCCTGCTCACCCAAGGAGGCCCGCCCGTGTTGGGTGCGGAGGTTCCGGTCGGTCACACCGACATACTCATCTCCTTCACCTTCAACCTTGCGTCCGCCTCCGGTCGGGGGAACCAGTTCGGGTTGGCGGCGGCCATCACGATGATCATCTTTGCCCTTCTTCTGCTGATCTCGGCCTTCAGCTTCCGGTTCACCAAGAAACTGGAGGACACGTATGGCGGATGACAGCGTGACTCCTCAAAACGAACAGGACCTCGATGATCGCCTCGAGTCAGCGGCGAAGTCCGGTGGTCAACGCGGAATGCGGTGGGCTTGGCTGGGTGCAAGGGAGCGGAATCCAAAGCCCGTCTATCGGAAACTGACGTTCTGGGTCTGGCTCAGGATGCTGGGCTGGCGACACATCGTTGCGGTTCTTGCAGTGATGTTTGCGCTCTACCCGGTGATGTACATCATCTCATCGTCTCTTTCGGGCGAGGACAACCTTGCGGCTGCAACGCTCATTCCCCAGACGTTCAACCTCGAGTCGTACGAGCTGTTCTTCAGCAACCCCGATCTCACGCCGTTTGTGACATGGCTGAGGAACACTTGGGTCGTGTCGCTGTCGGCAGCGGGGTTCAACGTCTTTCTCGCCTCGATGGCTGCCTATGCCTTCAGCCGATTCCGTTTCAGGGGACGCAGGGTCGGGCTGCTGACGCTGCTTCTCGTGCAGCTCTTCCCTCAGTTCCTCGCATTCGTTGCGATCCTGCTGATCATGATCAGGATCGGCAACGTGTTCCCCGCCATCGGGCTCGACACCCTGCCCGGTCTAATGCTTGTCTACCTCGGTGGAGCTATTGGCTTCAACACTTTCCTGATCAAGGGTTTCATGGACACTGTCCCGTTCTCGCTAGACGAATCAGCGCGGGTTGACGGAGCGAGCCACGGGACAATCTTCTTCAGAATCATCCTTCCGCTTGCGAGACCGGCGCTCGCCGTGATCTTCATTATCAGCTTTATCAACATCTTTGCGGAGTTCCTGCTCGCACGAACCCTGTTGTCATCCACCGAGAACTTCACGTTGGCGGTTGGTCTCCAACTGTTCACGACGGCAAACTTCACGGCGTCGTGGGGTCTGCTCTCTGCTGCCGCCGTGATCGGCGCAGCCCCGATCGTGATCACATTCCTTGTGGCACAGCGTGCCATCATCTCCGGTCTGACGGGAGGCTCGGTCAAGGGCTGATCGGTCTCCGTTCCGGCCGAGCCGTGGTCATGGCTGTGTTGCCGGCGTTCGCTATGGAGCGATCAACACATCGATCTGACCGAAGTCATCCGGTGTCAGGTCGTCGAGGTTGCCTGAGGCGACTGCCTCGGCAGGGGTGAGCATCTGCTGCTGGGCGCCGTCGTCGGGCCACAGCAGGTCGAGGATGCGCGTGGCGTTGATGGATGCGTCGCCGCCTCCGATCTTCCACTGCTGTGCGGTTGGGAGCACGTCTCGAACCCGACGCACACCTGCGGACGGGAAGCCTTCCTGGGACATCAGCGCAACCGCATAGCCCCACGTGGCGGGATCGCCATCAGGGAACAGACTTCGATCGATTCGGACCACGACACGACCCTGGTCTCCGAACACGAGGATGGTCATGGAGGGTTGTGTCTCGTTTGCCGTTCCGCTGGCATCTGCCTCAAACAATGCTGTGAATGTTGGCCAGCCCTCGACCGCCAACGCCCGCTCCCAGCCGTTTCCTGCCGACAGGGAAGCGTTGCGTCCGTCGATCAGCGTTCTTGCACCGTTGCTCGCTCCCGGGTCAACATCGACGTACACATCGAACGATTGGATGGACAGTCCAGTCGGGCTGTCCCATGAATTGACGATCGGCGCATTGACTTCGAACTCGAACACAAGTTCCTCGCCGGACTGGCCGACGGTGAAGCGCGTGAGATCGTACGAACCGGGGCCGAAGACCTGGTCGGTTGGGTAGGTGTAGGTTCCCGGACCGTTGTCATCGCCCGTCGGGTCCTCACTCTGAAACAGGATCTCAACGTTGGAGATGTCCGGCACCTGCATCTCTCCTCGGCCGAGCTCTGGAGCAGTGGAACCTGATCCGGGCTCGTCAACGATCGAGAGGATCGAAACCCGATCACCGATCTGGATCGCTCCCAGTGCCTCGATGGGAACAGCAATCTCGGCTGAGGTTCCCGATCCTTCGGCCTCGAGGGCGGGCGCATCAGCGAAGTAGGCATCGACATCCGACGGGTCCTTACTCGACACCGAGGCAGGCATCCTTGCCGATCCGTCCGGATAGACACGGATCACGTGCGAAGCCTGGAAGCCAAGGACCTGTTGGCTCTCCTCTTCCGGAACGCCAAGGCTGAGGCCCCGACTGGGTGTCGCACCTGGGACACCCAAATAGATCTCGGTCTGGTGACCATCGAGGTTGTCGAGGCGGAGATACAGGTTCTCGGCATCAAATGCCCACTGCAGCGGGTACTCGCCTTCGAACAGCCCCCCTTGCTGCCAAACGTCGTCATCGAACGCACCGACGTCAACAGTGACGATGTCGGTAGGTGTGCGATCCGGTTCCACCGCAGGATGCGGAATGATCGGCACCCGAATGAATCCGGGTCGTTCCAGTCCAAGTGCGTCGTACACCTGGCCAAGCAGCTCGCGGTAGGCGCCGTCGAAGTAGCTGTCATCGCCGGATTCCTGATCACTTCCGTACCACCAGAACCAGTCGCTGCCCTCAGCGAACAGCATTGACTCGTAGGCCGCCTGGTAAGCCGTGTCGTCCACCGTGTCGGCGGCCTGTCGGAGATCGGAGCGAACATCGAAGAGGTACTCCCACGCCATCGCCTCCTCCGCCTCTCCAATCCATGTCCTGAAGTTCGGCTGGAACCACGAGGCGGGGAAGATCTCGGGAAGCGCTTCGAATTGGTCTGGGAACTCCGCGAGCAGCCTCGACGGTGTTGCCGTCATGATGCCCTCGGTCGTGGTGAGACGGGTGTACAACGCATCGAGGAAGTCGATCCCGTCGTTGTCGTAGTTCTCCCACGCATTCTCTCCATCCACAACGATCGTCACGACCCGAAGACCGTCGTAGCCCTGCTTATCGAGCCGGTCATCGATCTTGTCGAGCCTGTTCATGAAGTCCTTTGCGGCCTGATCAGCGGGGGTGCCTGAGTACTCGAAGCCGATGAGGTCGGCGAGTTGCACGTCGCGGAAGAACATCGGCAGTTCTGGCTGGCGGGAGTGCTGCGCCACATAAGGCCTGTACAAGACGTCGGCGTCCTCGACCGTTCCTGTGCTGTCTCGTGATAAGGAGCCGATGCCGAGCGTCTCGCCGAGGACATGCTCACCGGTAGCCACCCATGTAACCCCCTGTCCTGCCCAGATGGGGGTAACCAGCTGGCTGACGGATCCTTCGCCAGGCCACATCCCCGAAGGTCTTCTGCCGAGCATGCGTTCCGCCTCGTCGAGGCCGAACACCACGTGGTCGACTGCATCGTTCATCTCACGGAAGCGGTCGCTCGGCATGATGGCGGCAGGATCGCCAACGAGTGCCTGATTTGTGTCGCCGATGAGCGGGAGGATCGGGTGTGCGAGGGGAGTGGTCGTCACCTCGATGATCCCTTCATCCCAGAGCTCGGTGTGGATCTGTACAACGTCGGACACGATTGCGAGGTGGATTCCCAGAACCGTTGCCTTGTCCTGCTCGGTGAAGTCGCGCCCTTTTGCTTCCAGCTTGGAGAGTTTGGGCAGCTCAGAGATGAAGCGAGGGTCCGTCCATCCAAGGTTCCACAACAACTGAAGGTCCCGCCAGTCCTCGACTGCAAACGCAGTCCCTTCGTCGCGAAGATCGCGCAGCTCCTTGTACCGCGGGAAGCGGTCGATGATCTTCGGATTGATGTCCCAGAACCTCGCCATGATGAACGTCTTCTCGGCGTCCGTCAGCTCATCGGCGGGTATCTCGGTATGCGTCCAGTAGACGTCCTTGGCCCCGTTGACGATGTCCTCCAATTGGAGCAGCAACACAGGCGTGAGGTTGAAGGTGATGTTGAGACCGGGGTAGTCGCGCACCATCGCCGCCATGTCGAGGTAG
Organism: Acidimicrobiia bacterium; assembly: GCA_051011415.1. Classification (GTDB taxonomy): domain Bacteria; phylum Actinomycetota; class Acidimicrobiia; order Spongiisociales; family UBA5794; genus SZUA-442. The sequence goes on along the minus strand of JBPCTY010000144.1, from coordinate 4,926 downwards.
TCCTTGGTCGCATGAACCCGAACCCACGGCCTGGTGACCACGCCGTTTGTGTCCTTCGGATACAAGGGCTGATGCTGATGCCATACGAGGTTGACGAACAGGTCGCTGGCATCGAGCGCACCATCTTCAGGACCACTCGAAACCGATGTGGTCGACGTGGAAGCCGGCGCTGTTGTAGTCGACGACCCGCCCTCACTGTCGGGTGTGCATGCACCCCCGAGGAGTGCGAGGGCAATTAGAAAAAGGCTGGCTCGACGCATGTTCATAGGCTACGAAGCCGTTGTTCATTGCGACTACGAGCGAATGTCTCGTTGAAGATGCTTGACGAAGGATGGCCGGCGACCGTTCCGCGTCCCGACAGCCCTGATTCCCTCGATGCCGGGTATGGCCAGCCACGTAGACAGACACCTTGGCCCAGACTCGTGGGAATCTCCGGTTGGCGGTTCCATGACCTGGTCCGGCGGCCGCAGTGTGGGTGAGCAGGACGAGCGTCCGCCCTTGCGGGGGTCGTCCGAGTGACGAGTATCGGTATCGTCCCGCCCATGGCGGATCAGCAGAGGATCGAACTCGCGCTTCAACGCTGTCGTGCGTCCGTAACCGGATGGGCCGAGGTGCCGGTCGAGGCCTTCACCTGGGATGCGCCCAAGGGGTTCTCGTCATTCACTCTCGGTATCCATCGCAAGGGTGAGGCGGGTCCGGATTCCGTCCTGTATCGATCCCTCGAGGGCAAGGAGAATGCGATTCTCGACCCCGTCCAGGAAAGAGAAGTGTTCCTTCTGTTGGGGGAGCACGACATTGCAGCGAAGTGCCTCGCCTACCAACGGGACTTCCGCATCGAGGCGTTCTACGACGGTCGATCACTCACTCGGCACGACCTCGCCGACCACGGCGTGCTCAGCGGTATTGCGGCCGAGTTGCACCGGATGCACCGTATTGAACCGGCGGGTTTACCAGACGACACCTTCTTTGAACTGCTCCACACGAAGTGGCGACAACTGGGGCTCCCTGTCGTGACCTCAAAGCGAAGTGAGCTACCGCCAGACGAACGAGAGATGTGTGATGAGCTTGTCGCGATGTACACCGAGGAAGCCGCTGCGATGGTGGGTGACTTCCTACCTAACTCTGCGACGACCTTCTGCCACAACGACACCTATCACGGCAACGTGATGAAGCTGGACGACGGTGCGATCAAGCTGCTCGACTTTGAGTTCTCATGCCGGAACCATCCTGCGTTCGACTTCGCCAACCTCTTTGCAGAGACGGTGACCCGCCACGGGTTGGACGAGCCGCCGCATTTCACCATCGTGGATCCGGAGTACACGGTTGAGCAGATCGAGGCACTGGTGACGGACTACGTCACTTTGTCGCAGCTTGACGATGACTCTCGAACCTCGGAGACGGAACGGCTGGTTGCGGAAACCGTAAGGATGATCCCGCTATCGGACTACATGTATGCGATGGCAGCGGTCCCGCTTGCGCTCGACCCAGTGCAGAAGATTCGGTTCATTCCCTACGCACACGCGAGATGGAATCGATTTCGCCGTGCGCACAACGACCGATTCGGCTGAGTCCGGAGTCCGATGACCGCGCCAATGACTCGGCTAGTCCGAAACTGATAGCCTCAGTACATGAGCATTTCCAAAGCCCTGCAAGAGCTGTACGCCGAACGCGACCGTCTCGACGCCGAACGGGCGCAACTCGATGAGGCGATCGTTGCACTCGAGGGGATCGCTGCCCCGTCTGCCGCAAACGCAAAGCCAAAGAAGAAGGACGGCCGTAGCGCTCCGAAGCCCCCGGTCAACTGCCCCTTCTGTGGCGACACGCAAAAGGGGATGGCAGGGCTTGCGGCACATGTGCGTGCGAACCACCCGGATCGGTACCCCGAGTCGTACGAGGAGTGGAAGGCGAGCCGCGTCTGAAGACGTTGCGCCTGGTGGCCTAGCCGTCGAGATCGATCGCTAGTTGAGCGGCACCGATCAGACCAGCATCCTGTCCGAGTCCCGCCTCGGCGATATAGCTGGGGGAGCCCACGGTTGCAGGGTTGGTTGAGTAGTCGGCTAGCGCGTCGGCGGCACCAATCCGAATTCGCTCGATCATGTCCGGCACGTTCATAACGCCACCCCCGAACAGAATCCGATCTGGTGCGAACGTGTACGTGATGGCAAGTACCAGTTGGCCAAGGTATTCGGCGACAAGGTCTGATCGATACTGCTGACCCTGCTCTGCCCGCGCATTGAGCGCGGTTCCTGAGGCCATCCCTTCAAAACAGTCTCCGTGGAATGGGCACACACCGGCGAACTCGTCTCGTTCGATCCGGTTGACCCGAAGGTGCCCGATCTCGCTGTGTCCGTGGCCGTGGTGGACGCCGTTTCGTGTTGCGTACGCACCTCCAATGCCAGTACCAACCGTGACGTAGAAGACGTCCGAGGTGTCCTGCGCGGCCCCGTGGTGAAGCTCACCGACCGCGGCGGCACCCACATCGGTATCCAGGGCGATTGGGATGCCGAGAGATTCGAAGGGAGCTAGAACTGATGCCCCAGCCCAGGCCAGTTTTGGAGTTGCACCAAACACGCCACGCCGAGAACCCGTGAGAGTGATTGGCCCAAAGCTTCCGATGCCGAGCGTGACGATTGATGAGTCCTCGAGAAATGTGCGGCACTCGACGAGGGTTGTGTCCGGCGTCTGGGTGGGGAACTGCGCTTCTTCGATGATGTGGGCGCCACCATCAAATGTCGCCACTCGGAACTTGGTTCCCCCCGCTTCGATCGCGCCATATGTGGTTTCCATCGTGCGGATTGTGGCAGACGGACGGTTGTGTCCTAAACCGGCAGGCTCACTTGGTGGTCGCGGATACGTTCGATACCGTCAAGGATCAGCCGGAGTCCGAAGGAGAAGGTCTTCTCTTCGTTGTCGGTTGGATTGATGTGATGGTTGATGTGCTCTGCGAGGTACTGGTACCTGTCGACATCGAGCGTCTTGAGGAAGTCGGAAGCTGCCGTCTTGATGGTTTCTTCGTCGTAGTCGAAGGCGACTTCCTGCATCGTGTAGCCGATCGTGTGGGTCTCGATTGCGTGGAATGCGTGGTGTGTGAGTTCGATCGACAACCCTCCCGATCGAAGCGTTGCGAGGACCGCTTCCATGTAGTCGAAGCGATGCGGGGTGGCCGCTATCGGCTTCATCAAGATCCCGGCAATCCATGGGTGCGCCACGAGCGTGTCATGAGCCGAATGGGAAGACTTCTCGAGTTCCGTCTTCCAGTCGCCACTCGGGTCCGGCAAGTCGATTTCGGACATGGCGAGATCAATCATCCCGGCTACAAGATCGTCCTTGTTGGCGACGTGGTTGTAGAGCGACATTGCCTCGACACCGAGCTCGTTCCCAAGCTTTCGCATCGACAGTGCATCGAGCCCGTATCCGTCGGCGTATGCCACCGCTGACAGTACGACCCGCTGCCGTGACAAGTTGGGGCGAGTGCTGGCTTCGTCGTGCGATTGTGATGTCATGCGGTGGGTCGTCCTGGTGTGTGCAAAAGATTCTCTTGACAAACTTACGGTGTACGTGGTTTACTTACGCCGTAAACTTACACTGTATATCGGATGGTACTCCTGTCAGGACACGTTGTCCACCCGCTGGCGAGTCGCAACGACTCGCAGTCCCCATGAAAGAAGACACCATGACATCATCAACTCCAGACGCAACAGCAATGTCACCAGACGACCAGCAGAAGGGTCACACCGCTGTGAACGCCACGACCATGCAAGCGATTGTGCAAGAGCGATTTGGCGGACCCGAAGTGCTCGAATACCGGACGGTGCCGATTCCTGCACTCGATGCGGACAGGGTTCTTGTCCATGTCCGGGCAGCATCGATCAACCCATATGACTGGCACATGATCCGGGCGCTTCCGTATGTCGCTCGAGCTTCCACAGGTCTGACAAAGCCAAAAGCCCCGATTCCGGGAGCCGACTTTGCCGGCGTTGTGGTTGCTGTCGGGTCTGAGGTGACCGATTTCGAGGCCGGCGACGAGGTCTTTGGTGGAATCGGCGGCGGTGCGTTTGCCGAATACGTCGCCGTCAAGGCGACGGGAATCGTGAAGAAGCCGGAGAACGCATCCTTCGCAGAGGCTGCGACTGCGCCGATGGCAGGTGTAACGGCACTCCAGGGCTTGCGTGACAGCGCAAAGCTTCAACCGGGTCAGCATGTCGCTGTCGTCGGCGCCGCCGGTGGCGTCGGTACCTATGCGGTGATGATCGCGAAGGCGATGGGTGCTGAGGTGACGGCAATCTGCAGCACGCGGAATGTGGACATGGTGCAGTCCATCGGCGCAGATCACGTCGTGGACTACACGACGACAGACTTCACCGCGCAAGGTGTCCGGTACGACGTGATATTCGATGTCGTCTCCACTCATTCGATGGCTGATTACCGCAGGGCCCTCACTCCAGAAGGCGTGTACGTCAGCGCGGGTGCGTTGGACATGAGCGCATGGATTGGTCCGTTCCGTCACCTCGGCCGCATCGCCCTCGGCTCTGTCGGTCGAAGCCAGACGATGAAGCCGATGCTGGCCCACAACAGCCAGGAAGATCTGGGCATCCTTGGGAGCTATCTCGCAACGGGCGATATCACTCCCGTGATTGACCGGAGCTACCCGCTGGATCAGGTCGGGGATGCCATGGAGTACATCGAGACGATGCACGCTCGGGGCAAAGTCGTGATCGCGGTCTCTTCCTAGCGGCAGGCCCCATCCCCCTGCGGCTCCCAGAATTTGGTTTGGTGGCCCTTCTCTCCTGCCGATAACGGTGGTGAGCAATAGTCATCGAGCTTCGGGGGAGATCGATGAGCGACCGAAACCGTCACTCAGCAAGTGAAGAGCTACTCGGGAGAGCCCGGGGCGAGGTAAACGCGGACGACCACGATGCCGACGAC
>JBPCTY010000143.1:0-3568 GCA_051011415.1 Acidimicrobiia bacterium | reverse complement strand
CGGAGTCGACGTTGGCGTGGTTGTACGGGGCAGGGATTGCGTCTGGGTGGTAGTCGAACAGCCGTGGGACGAAGGAGCACACAACTACCCCCGGTGCCTCGAAGGTCTGGTGAACAGGTGGAGGCTGGTGGATCCGCCCTGTGATCGGCTCGAAGTCGTGGATGGAGAACTTGTGTGGATACATGCAGCCGTCCCAGCCGACGACGTCAAAGGGATGGTGCTCGTACACAAACTTCGTCATTCCACCCCGGTGTTTGACGAGCACTTCAACGTTGTCACCTTCGCGTGTGAGTGGTGCAGCGGGGCCATGAAGATCGCGCTCGCAGTAAGGCGCATGCTCAAGAAACTGGCCTGTCCTTGAGAGGTAGCGCTTGGGTGGCCCGATGTGGCCCCTCGTTTCGAGGACGAGGGCTCGCACCGGATCTGCAGAAGGATCAAGTTCGTATCGGTGAATTACCGACGCCGGGATGATCAGGTAGTCGCCTGGCTCGAACGGGATCGCACCGAACACGGTTTCGAGCGTTCCGGTTCCCTGCTCGATGTAGACCATCTCGTCGCCGATGGCGTTCTTGTAGAGCCCTGACGAGTCAGACCCAACGAAGTAGGAGATGGTGCAGTCCTCGTTGCCGAGAAGGACAGCCCTTGCCATTACTGCATCGCCGCCTGCCTTCAGCTGATGGGTTCTGAAGTGCCGAGGTTTGAGCGGATGGTTTGGTGTTGTGCCCTGGCCCTCGACGTCCACCCCCTCGATGGATCGAAGCGCCGTCGGAGGGAATCGGTGATAGAGCAATGCCGAGTCGAACGAGAATCCTTCTTCGCCCATCAGTTCCTCGGCGTAGAGCGACCCATCGGGCTGCCGAAACTGTGTGTGGCGCTTGGCGGGCACCTCTCCCACGGATCGGTAATACGGCATGGCGCTCCTCGGACGTCGACATCGTTGGGGTGTGCCCGACATGCTACGCATTCGCCGCCTGCTGAATGGTCACGCCGAATCTTCTTCGGTCCTTCGCACTGGTGAACGAACAGGTGTCATACTTCTTGTTCAGATTCCGTGTCTGTTGCAGTAGCGACACCCAACCGAAAGGACGCCCGTGGACGTCGATTTCACGCTCAGAGCAAAGGAGTTCGCCTCCAAAGACCCGTTCCCGATGAAGGGGTTCGGTCCGGTGGAGTGGTGGGTCGGCAATGCCTATATGGCATCGCAAGCGTTTCGTGCGTTGCTCGGAATGGAGATCGTTGGCTACCGCGGGCCTGAAACGGGTGTGTCGGACCGGTCCAGCTACCTGCTCCGGACCGATCAGATCCAGTTCATCGTGACCGGTGCACAGGACGGCGATCACGAAATCTCTGAGCATGTGAAGCTCCACGGGCCCGGCATCAAGGATGTTGGATTTCTCGTGCCGGATGCGGTCGCAGCGTTTGAGGCCGCCGTTGATCGCGGCGCCAAGCCGCACACTCATCCAGAGGTCATCGAGAACGAGCATGGTCGACTCGTCCTCTCAGCAATCAAGGCCTACGGCGAAACGATTCATTCGCTCATCGAACTCGAAGGTCTCGACCCGCGGTTCGAACCACGTACAGATGCGATTGCCAGACCGACCGGTCTTCATGCAATCGATCATGTGGTCGCCAACGTCGAGCTCGGGAAGATGAACGAGTGGGTCCAGTTCTACGAGCGCATCTTCTCTTTCACAATGCTGAAGCACTTTGATGACGATGCCATCTCCACCGAGTACACCGCACTGATGTCAAAGGTGATGACCGGGGGCAACGGCATCATCAAGTTGCCGATCAACGAACCAGCCGATGGCAAGAAGAAGAGTCAGATCGAGGAGTATCTGGACTTCTACAAGACGCCCGGCGTCCAGCACATAGCGATGTCGACCGGGGATCTGCAGGCAACCATGGAGGACATCCACAGCCGCGGGCTCGAAACAATTGCCGTCCCGCACGAGTACTACCCCGAGGCTCAGGAACGACTGTCGGAGTACGACCTTGATTGGGAGCGAATCGAGGAGCTAAGTCTTTTGGTCGACAAGGACGAGGATGGGTATCTGCTCCAAACGTTCACGAAGATGCTCCAGGATCGCCCGACCGTGTTCTTCGAATTCATCGAGCGCCGCGGTGCCACAGGGTTTGGTGTTGGCAACTTCCAGGCCCTGTTCGAGGCAATCGAGCGCGAGCAGATGAAGCGCGGGAATCTCTAGCCGTCGGCAACCGACTATGACGGTTCCCGAAGCGGCCCGACGAGGTCGTAGAGCGCCGGTAGCCTGTTCGACATGCCTGCGGACGGGGACACATTGAGTACGGCATCTGCCGTTTCAACCCTCGGCCTGACCAAGCACTACGGGTCTCTGCGAGCGCTCGACCGGGTTGATCTCGCAGTGCCTTCCGGTTCCGTGTACGGGTTGGTCGGCCCAAACGGTGCCGGCAAAACGACGATGCTCGGCATTCTGGCGGGGCTCCGGACGCCGACAGACGGCACGGTGACCATCGACGCCCCGACTGTCGGCGTGGTGCCAGACACCCCCAACTTCGACCGATGGCTCACCGGCAGGGAAGTCGTTGAGTTGTCACGCTCATTGGCCAATAGGGCTCTGGCTGTAGACGGGGTTGGGACGAACGAAACCCCGCCGAACGCACCGTCGGCGATCCTCGAACGTTCAGGGCTCGCAGACGCTGCAGATCGCCGGGTCCGTGGATACTCACGAGGGATGCTCCAGCGTCTCGGTATTGCAGCATCGGTTGTGAATGAACCGGATCTGCTGCTCCTCGATGAACCCGCTGCCGCGCTTGACCCCGCAGGACGGCGGGAGGTTCTCGACCTCGTACGAGATCTCAGGGGGAAGTCGACCGTGCTCTTTTCGAGCCACATCCTCGATGACGTCCAGGAGGTGTGTGATGAGATCGGAATCCTGAGACGCGGCGAGCTCGTCTATCAAGGAGGACTCGACGGCTTGCTCTCTCGATATGTCAGCAATCGATTCATCGTTCGCGTGCGGTCGGGCGCCGACGAGATAGCCAGCTCTCTTGACGGTCAGCCGTGGGTGTCGAGTGCCTCCGCAACAGATCAAGGCGTAGTGACTGTTCAGGTGTCGAACGTCGACGAGGCCGAGGCGGAGCTCGTCAAGGTCCTCGCCGAGTCGGGCCACTCCGTTCAATCGATCGCACCGGTTTCGTCGTCACTCGAGGAAGTCTTTCTTGAGGTGACGGAGTGAACCTCTGGAAGCTGGAGAGAATCCGGCTGTGGCGGAGCCAGCGGTGGCTGATCCTGATCGCCGTCTTCGGCGTCTTTGGCGTACTCGGGCCCCTCACCGCGAAGTACCTGCCCGAGATCATTGGTGAGATCGATCCTGAAGCCGCGCTTCAGCTACCACCGTTGAGTGCTGAGGATGGGATTTCGCAGTACATCGGCAACATCGCACAGATTGGGCTGCTCGCCGTGGCATTTGTAGCTGCCGCGGGCATGGCGTTCGATGCGAAGCTCGAGATGTCGATATTTCTGCGCACAAGAGCGACCGTGCGCGAGATCTTCAGCCCTCGATTCGTGACCAACTGTGCAATGGCC
>JBPCTY010000142.1:0-5332 GCA_051011415.1 Acidimicrobiia bacterium | reverse complement strand
CACGACTCTCCGCTAAGTGTCAAGCGCGATCTGTATATGCTCGCCGGACCCGTCGATTGGTGCTAAATGCCGGAGACCTCAGACAACCCGTCAAGCCTCACACTCAACGAAGTAGCCGAGGCCTTGGACGTCCACTACATGACCGCGTACCGGTACGTCCGCCTGGGAATGCTCCCGGCTCACAAGGACGGCCGATCGTGGATGATCGATCGCGATGACTTCGAGGCCTTTCAGAATGGCTCGGCCGAACCAACGGAGCGAGGAGACGCACCCTGGGACGAACGCCTGCTCGCGAGACTGCTCGATGGCGATGACTCGGGTGCCTGGGCAGTGACGGAAGCGGCAATGGCATCAGGTATGAGCGTTCCAGACACCTACACCCAGATGCTTGTTCCGGTGCTCACCCGCATCGGTGACCTCTGGGAAGCCGGCGAGATCGATGTCGCCGATGAGCACATGGCAACTCGAATTGCTGCTCGGATCATCGCCCGATTGGGTCCCAGGATGGCGCGCAGGGGCGTGCGAAAAGGGAAGGTCGTGTTTGGTTCGACGCAATCAGAGCTTCATTCGATTGCCGCAACGATCGCGACCGATCTTGTGCGCGAAGCAGGCTTCGAAGTCGTCGATCTTGGCGTGAATCTGCCGCCGGATTCGTTTGCGAAGGCACTCCAAGGTGCGACAGATCTGATGGCAGTCGGCATCAGCGTCACGATGTCAGGTCAAGTTGAAGAGATCCGAACGACGATCGATGCGGTTCGAGGGGTGACCGACGCACCGATCATTGTCGGTGGTCTGGGTGCTACCGAAGATCTCGTGGACGAAGCCAACGAAGTCTTCATCACACGAGATGCAACCGAACTCGTCGCTCTGTTGGGTGCTATTCGCACTGGACAGTGAACGCGAGAACGGGGCCCGGCCATGGAGAGAGCCGGACCCCGTTGTCGGGTGTGATCGTCAGTGCCTCAGGGGAGGAGCACTGTGTCGATCACGTGGATGACGCCGTTGCTTGCAAAGACGTCGGCCTGGATGACGGTTGCGCCACCGAGGGGATCGGCACCGTCGTTGATGACGACCGCACCGTCGATCACCTGAACGTTCAGCGTTGCGTCAGCGTTCAAGGTCGGCAGCTCAGGAATCGGTGCTGCTTCGATAACTGTTGCAGCATCAAAGACTCCGGCAACGACGTGGTACGTCAGGATTGCAGGAAGGTCCTCGCTTGCAAGCAGCTCTTCAGCAGTGATGTCCAGTGCTTCGAGTGCATCACCGAACGCAGCGTCCGTTGGTGCAAACACCGTGAGCTCGTCGTCAGGGTTGTTCAACGCTTCGACAAGACCAGCGGTCTCGAGGGCAGCGAGCAAGATGGTGAACTCAGCTGGGTCACCAGCGGCGAGCTCTGCGACGATCTCAGCGATCGTTGGTTCTGGTGCTTCGGTAGTCGTGGTGGTTTCGGCCATCGTTGTGGTGGTCGTCTCTTCAGGAGCTGCTGCGCCAAGGGCTTCAGCAATGTCCGGTGGCAGTAGTACGCCATTGATGACGTGCACGATGCCGTTGTCAGCTTCGAGATCAGCGGACACGACAGTTGCCGCATCAACCATGATCTGACCATCAACAACCGAGATGTTCACCGACTGGCCATTCACCGTCGGCACACTCTGGCCGTCGAGCGTTGCAACCAGCTGGCTGTCAGCTGCTTGTGGCAACACGTGATAGGTAAGGATCGCAGTCAGTGTTTCGGTATCGGCCAAGAGATCTGCGGCACTGATGCCGAGCGCTTCGAAAGCCTCTTCGAATGCTTCGTCGGTTGGAGCAAGAACCGTGAATGGACCTTCGCCTTCGAGGGTCTCAACAAGGCCTGCCGCTTCGACTGCAGCAATCAACGTAGAGAACTGCCCCGCATCAACTGCAAGGTCAAGGACTGACGTCGATTCCATTGGCTCTTCTGTCGTGGTGGTCGTGTCATCAGCGCTTGAGCTGCAGGCAGCGACCAACATTGCGAACGCTGCAACCAGTGCAACGAGAATTGTTCGATTTCGCATGGTGTTTCCTTTCGTAACGACCCTTGTTGGTCGATATAGCGCTAAATACGACGCAGGCCCGCAGACCGGATGAAGTTTTCTTTTTGCACGACTGTGGGGCAACGGTCGCGGCGCCTTCTCCCGCTGCGGCTAGCCTTTGAATCGAGCAGGGAAGGACATACGCAATGGCTCGACTCTCACGAAACAACTGGGTCGACGCCGCATATGACCTCGTCTCAATCGATGCCCAGGTCCATCTCACGATCGATGACCTCTCGGAACGCTTGGGCGCTACCAAGGGCAGCTTCTACCACCACTTCACCGATCGGTCCGACCTGCTGATCGCATTGGACAGTCGTCGGGTTGTGTTATTGGACCGGTTCGTTGAGGTTGCAAACACCGAGAGCGATCCCGAGGCGCGGTTCCGGGCTTACTGTGTCGCGTCCTTCTCATCCCGGGAGTACCTCAACTTGGAGGGGTTCCTCGAACGCGAGCGGGTCGAGTTTCGCGACGTCGACAAGGCAATGGCAGATGCCGACACCGCCGCCGAAACCTGGCAGCTCGAAGCAGTGAAGGCGTTGGGGTATCACTTCGAGGATGCCCCTCGCTACCTGCGTGTGTTGAAGGCCGCAGCGATGGGGATGGTCTTCTTCATGATGCACGAGGGCAGGACCTTCACCCTCGAAGAGCGTGTGGAGTTTGCAAACACCCTTGTCGATCTCGCCATGGCCGGAGCCCGTAGCGCCGACGAACTGGCGTAGGTCCACAGCACTTCGTCAGACTCCGGAGGTCCGGAGATCGACTCTGCATCCATTCCGTACCATCGGTATGCTCGTGGCTCGGAAGGTGTCGCACTGATATGGAGGCTCTGATGCGGCGGTTGGTTGTCACAGCGTTGTGTACAGCAGCGATGTTCGTCGGCGTTATCGCACCGGCTGCTGCCGATGTGGGGGAGCCGGAAGGGGTCGGCCTCCACGATCCAACCACTGGCATCTGGTACCTGCTCAAGGGCACGGGCGAGCAGACGGACTTCTACTTCGGCGACCCAAACGACTTCGGGTTCCTCGGCGACTGGAACTGCAACGGAGAGGACACACCTGGGCTGTACCGCCAGTCCGACGGCTATGTCTATCTCCGCGAAACCAACACGCAGGGAATCGCTGACATTCAGTTCTTCTTCGGTGATCCCGGTGATGTGCCGCTGGCTGGCGACTTCAACGGTGACGGCTGCGACACGGTCAGCATCTGGAGGCCGTCTGAGAACCGTGTGTACGTGATCAACAAGCTCGGCAGCAACGACAACGGTCTCGGTGCTGCAGAGTTCTTCTACACGATCGGCAAGCCAGGGGATCAGCCTTTTGTGGGTGACTTCAATGGAAACGGGAAGGACTCCGTAGGACTCCACGATCGGAGCACCGGGCGGGTGTCGATCTACAACAACCAAGCCTCTGGACCGCCGAGCTCGTCGTTCGACTACGGACAACCGGGCAGCGACACGATCATCGCCTCAGATTGGAACGGAAACGGAACCGACACCGTCGGTCTCTACCGGGCGCCCTCGCAGTACCACAGCGGCGGGGCCTTCTTCCTGAGCAACTCGAACACGTCACCGGTGGCCGACCAGGTCGTTCCGCTGGGCGTCGCCGGCATGCGCCCCGTGGCCGGGGTGTTCCAAGACCTCGGACCTGGCATTCCGCCACCGATTCCGCCACCGAACTACCCGACCGTCGCACAGGTCAAGTCCGGCGAGGCCTACGGCGACGTCATCATGCGTGGCGCCGTTGTTGCCCGTACCAACGACAGTGATGAGTTCTGGTTCAGCGATGGCACGGGTCGGATCGTGATCGATCTGAACACGACCCGGGTCGACCCGAACAGCGTCGTACTCAACGTGTGCTACTTCATTGAGGGCAGAGCAGGCCGAAACGAGATAGACGTGAGTGGGATGGTGCGTTGTAGCTGAAGCCGGCTCGGCGACCTGAAACCGTACCGATAGGGATCCAATGGACGTTCAACAAGAAGCACAGCAAGTAGTCGGTGCCTACACGGCATCCGAGCGCCTCAAGATGTGGTCCGTGTTCGCCTTCGGATTCGGTGCGACCGCCGTCGTTGCCATCGCTGGCGGCATGATCGTCGGCTGGATCGGAACCATCGAAGGCGTCGCAGCGCTTGCCGCAGCTGCGGTGCTTGCAACGGCCACCGCCGGAACCCTCTATGACCAGAGTCATCGAACCCGGGTATCGGCAGCTGGCCTCGAGCGTGGAATCGACACAGACCAGAACCTCTACGCCGCAGTACCCGCAGCACGGCAGCGGGCGCGAGTGGTTTCCATGGTCTTCATTGGTGTGGCGGGTATCGCGATTGCCGGGATCCTGGCGTTCTCGTTTGCGAACGCCGGCACCGAAACAGATGACGATGACAAGACAGAACAACAGGCGCCACCGCCAAAGGGTGATGACGATGACGACTAACGATCGACGAGGGAGGTACGGATGAGCGCTGAGATGGATGCGCGACACGCCGAGGAAGTGAAGGGGGCGTACATCGCCGTGGACCGGGTGCGGCTCGCAGCGAAAGCCAGCGCAGCGATCGGGCTGATTGGGTTCGTGTGGACCCTCGGACTCGTCTTCACCTCGAATCAACCCGTTGAGGAGGGCATCGTCGCCCTCGTTGCACTGGCGCTCGCAACGGTTGTTCCAGCCGCCGGGTTGTACGCAGCCAGCTTCCGAACCTCGCTTGGTGCCGCTCGGCTCGAGCGGTCGCTCAATGAGTAGCCGTCCAGAGCGGAAGCGCGTGGTAGTCAAGATGGCGCTGGCGCTCGTCGTCGTTGCGGTCCTGGCTGCAGGGTGCTCCAGCAGCTCCGGCGCAGCCGATGTCGTCGTTGACATCGCTGACAGCGTCGTAACCGTTACCCGAACGGAGATCCAGGCGATTGTCGACGAGAACGGCGACTTCGTCGCCGGCGGTGAAGCACCGGCTGGCACCGGGTCCGGCGTGGTCATCGATGACGACGGCCATGTGCTTACGAATGCGCATGTGATTGCTGGCGCTGTGTCGGTTTTCGTGGTTGGTGTCGACGGCATTGAGCGTGAAGCCGAGGTCATCGCAGTAGCGACCGAGCAGAATGACCTTGCGATTCTCAAACTCGCCGATGCAACGGGGCTCGCACCAATCGCGATTGGGTCGGCACTCGACATGAGCGTCGGCGAGTCGGTGATCGCAGTTGGGAACCCGCTTGGGCTGGGCCTCACTGTCACGTCGGGAATCCTGTCCGCGGTTGACCGGAACATCCGCACGGAGTTCGGCGAGTTGTACGG
>JBPCTY010000141.1:0-7411 GCA_051011415.1 Acidimicrobiia bacterium | reverse complement strand
GACGCCTACACGCCGTCACTCGAGCAGGCGATCGCCGGTCGCACTCGATCCGGGGAGGCCGGCATCCGTCTGCACCGGGCGATTGCCGTTTCGTCGGTTCCGGAGCCCGATTGGGAAGCTGCGTTCGCTGACTTCGACCGCGCAATCGAACTCTTCCGCGAGATTGAGGCTCGCCCGGACCTTGCCAGAGCACTCCACCACTACGCCATGGCCCTCGACGCTGCGGGCAAACCCGAAGGGGTAACTGTTCTCGCCGAGGCTTCAGCCCTGTTCGAAGAGCTGGGCATGACCCAGGACCCCGTGCCTGCGTAAGCGACTACTCAAGCCCCCAGAACGGCCCGTGCAATCCCACCGACCGGAAGTACTCGCGTGCTTCGACCGGCTCTCGTCGCACATAGGGTGAATCGAGACGACCTTCGTACCAACGAGAAGCGAGACGCCACACGGTCGGAAGATCGGCGACGTACCCGCGTTGCAGATTCTCTCTCGACAGCCACCGATCGAGACAAGCTTCGTCACAGAACACGCGCTGATTGCCGCACGCGTGGACAACGTCGTCCCAGACCGCTGACATCGGTGTGAGGAAGTGTGCGATCTGGTCTCCGGTCGGCGGTTCCAGATTGTCTACCATCCATGAGTGCGCTGTTCCGCAGCCCTGACAGGTGGTTGCGACGAGGACCTGATCGTCGGATGTCACAAGGTGCGGGATCGCAAGCGAGTCCCACACACACCCTCCCCACCACAACGTGTCGTGGCCCATGACCGAAAAGCCAAGATTGATGGTCGAAAATGGGTGCGCCATCACGATGGTGCGATCCTCCGCAAGCACGATGTGTCGATCGGCAGCGAGGGCATCGAAGGCGGCGCGGACATCATTGATGTCGGTTCCGCTCGCCACGGCTACCTCTGCCTCGGTGGGTGCAGCCCATGTTGTGGCCAGCATCCGAAAGATCGCAACTCTGGTGTGCTCTTCCTGTGTGGTCTGGTCCATTCGGCTATCCAAGCGCTTCGTCGATCGAGCGAGTGCTGGTCACCGCGCTTGTCGGAATCGGACCGTAGATGTGGGGAAAGCCGGCGCCGTGGTCGTACAGATCCTCAAAGACGGGTGGCTTCTCAAGGCGGGCAACGTCGATGGTGAGCACGATCACATCGGTCCTCCCCTCATAGAACGCTTCAGCGACACCGCGCAGCTGGGTCTCCGTGGAGCAGTGAATGAATCCCTCAGAGGTGAGGGATTCTGCCGCGTATGTCTCCGCTTCTGCGTCCCACAGGTCCGGTTCAGCGATGTGATAGATCAGCACAGTCATCCCGAGCTACAGCTCGAGCTCCATCCGCCGGTGGGCCGGGACGGTTGCGTACTCATTGGAGAGAGACGACTCCGTTTGCTCGGTGACCAGAAACCCGAGCCGTTCGTAGAGCTCCTGTGCGCGCGGGTTCTCGACTGAAACATCGAGGACCGCTCTTTGTCGGCCTAAACGTCGCCCATCGTCAAGCAAGCGCTCGATGAGTTCGGTTCCGATGCCATTGCTCTGTACTTCCGGGTCGACACCGAGGTGCGCAATGCAGTGTTCACCCTTCTTCGGAGGGGTCACGATTCGCTCGAACTTGAGACCCCGTGCGATCACCGAGGGTGCAGAACCCTTGTAAGTTCCCGCGATCTGACCGGCCAACGTCATCATCTCTCCGAGACCCCCGCCAGTGAAGGTCGCTCCGGCGCCGACGACCACGCCACGTTGGATCACAACGGTGTGCGTGTGATACCCGAACTCTCCCTTGCCGGTCGGAATAGCACGACGGAGGAAGTCAGCAGGCTTCTTCTTTCCGGTGCTGAAGATGTAGTCGAATGCGGCAGGTCCGGAGCTGTAGATCAGGGGGAGTACTGCATCGACATCAGCGGGAGACGCTGTCCGAAAGGTGAGCGACATATGTTCACCCTACCGCGGGCAACCGTTCACCCGAGGGTGTCGCGCAGCAGCTGTGCCATTGGCCATGTTCCACCCGGTGTGTTCGAAAGAACCGTCCATGTTGTTCCGGCAGTTGGATTGTGCGAACTCGTGAATGACACTCCTGCGTCGCCGCCGATGAGAGACATCGCAGGGCCAGACTCTGCCAACCAGAATCCGAGCCCGTATCTCGCGGACTCGTCTGGAACGGTGCTTCTGGGTGTGGTCATTTCGGCAACCCAGGTCTTCGGAACGATCCGTCCCTCATCGAGCGCTGTCCAGAATCGGTGCATGTCGGTTGCGGTGGTGTAGATCCCACCATCCCCGTTGCCCAAGACGGGCAGGTGAAAGACGTTGCTTCGGAGACCGTCGCGTGCGAGATAGCCGACGGCCATGCGCCCCGAGGCCTCGTCCGAACGCAGGAACCTCGTGTCATCGAGACCTGCCGGATCAAGCACACGTTGTGCAATGAGGTCGTGGTACCCAACTCCGCTTGCACGTTCGGCGATGAGGGCGAGCACCATGAACCCACCGTTGCAATAGGAGAAGCGCTCGCCTGCGGGGAACTTGGTCTCGTGGCCTTCGAGTTCTGGCATGAATGATTCGGTGGTGGTGAGTTGGTGCACGGGGGACACCATCAGGTAGTCGGTTGAGCTAAGGCTGTCGTCCTCCTCATCGATGTAGTCGCCGATACCGGATGTGTGCGCAAGGAGGTGTTCAACCGTCACATCGTTGGCGATGAGAGGCAGGTCGTCACCGAGCAGCGACCGCGCGGTCGTATCGAGCCCGAGCATGCCATCGTTGATCAGGCTCACGATCACAAGCGCGGTGAATCCCTTGACGCCGCTCGCAATTGCAAACTGGGTGTCGAGCGCGTTCGGGATTTCGAAACCTCGGTGAGCGAATCCGAACGGTGTGGACAGGGTCGTATCGCCGCGATCGTCAACCTGCACCACCCCGGAGAACCCTGTTTCCGAGGCAACGCGCTGCACATCTCTCTTGAGCGACTCCATCATCCGATGCTACGGGTTGCGTGACTGAGAAACAGAGTGCGCGTCAGAAGAGCCTTGGACGGAACAGGTCGTCATGGGTGCGGATGGCGAAGCGATCCGTCATCCCCGCCACATAGTCAATGACCTGAGTGAGATCGTCTGCCTCATCGTGGCGGTACGTCGAGGGCACCTCATCGAGATGCTCGAGGTAGTACGTCACCAGATCGCGGACGATCTGGGCTGCTCTCAGTCTCTGTGTCTCTGCGTCCGGCCGCAGGTACACGTTCTCGAACATGAACGACCGCAATGTGTGCATTGCTTCGAGCATCGACGGCTCCATCGTGATCTCGCCCCTGCGGTACGACTCGTCGATCACTGACTGCACCATCGAGCGCACCCACTGCCGGACGGGTTCACCAAAGATCGAGACCACATCGGCTGGGAACTCATCGGAGCTCAGAACCCCAGCCCGCACGGCGTCTTGGGCGTCGTGGGCGAGGTAGGCGATCCGATCGGAGAACTTGACGATGTTGCCTTCATGAGTGCCTGCTTGCTCGCCAACCTTCCATGGGTGGGTGCGGATGCCATCGAGCACCTCAAACGTCAGGTTCAGAGGCTCCAACACTTCGAAGATGCGGACCGACTGATCGGAGTGGCGCCACTCACCGTCAACAAACTCCGACAGCGCATCCTCCCCGGTGTGGCCGAACGGCGAATGCCCCGCATCGTGGCCAAGACACACCGCTTCGGCGAGGGCAACATTGAGCGAAAGGGCGCGTGCAATGGCGCCACCGATCTGCGTGACCTGGAGGGTGTGCGTCATCCGTGTGACGAAGTGATCCCCCTCGGGATTCATGAATACCTGGGTCTTGTGCTTGAGCCTGCGAAACGCTTTGGAGTGCAGAATCCGGTCGCGATCTCGCTCGTACGGGGTTCGCCACGGATCGGGTTCCTCGGCGACAGTCCGTCCCCGAGTGTCAGCCGACCGTGCTGCGGCAGGTGACAGAGTCTCTGCCTCGAGATCCTCAGCTACTGCCCTCGTCCTCAGAACGAAGTCGCTCACGAGTTGTCAACCGTGAAGCGTGGGTCTCGGTGGCTACCTGTGATTGCCATCATCCACTTGCTGATCGGTGCCTGCGATGGCTGACCGGTGATGATCCTGCGTCGGATGGCCGCTGAGGCCGCATCGATGATCAGAACGGCAACGATTGTGAGGATCAACGCCGCGCCTGCCTTCGGCCAGTCGGCGCGGAAGCGGAGTCTTGCCACGATCTCGGCTCCGATACCGCCTGCCCCAACAAGACCGAGCACTGCGGACGCACGCACGTTGATCTCGAACCGATAGAGCCAATATGCAACGATGTTCGGCATTGCTTGAGGGACGACGCCGTAGCGCATCTGCATCAAGCGGGTACCGCCCGATGAACTGATTGCCTCGACCGGTCCGTCGTCCACGCCTTCGATGACCTCTGATGTCAGCTTGCCAAGCGTTCCGATGGAGTGCAGGCCAATGGCGAGAGCACCGGTGAATGGTCCGAGACCGAATGGCACGATGAAGATGATCGCGAGGATGAGCTCGGGGAAGGCTCGGATGGCCGAGAGGATTGCCCTGGTCGGGATGACCAGCCACCGTGGTGCGATGTTGGATGCAGCCATGAACCCGGCCGGGAACGAGAAGATTGCGCCGATCATCGTTCCGATCCACGCAACGTACAGCGACTCGAGCAACTTGGCCATCAGCCTGCTCGCATCGGAGAAGTCAGGCGGGAACATCCCAGTTATGAGTGTGAGGACCTGGCCGGGCGCAGCCCATAGGCGGTCGATCGATACCTGAAGACCGGCGACCGCCCAAATGAACGGGATGAGTATTCCGAGGGTGATCACCCATCGCATGACCTTGGGCCATCGGGGCTCCTCTGGCCTGCCCATGTCGTGGGTGGCGTCCGGTGCGAGGTCTGGGACCGTCATACGATCTTCCTTCGCACATAGATCGAGACGGCTTCGATAACGAGAACCGACGCAAAGATCACGAGGACGATCGCCATCACTTGATCCCATTGGAAGAACTGGCGTCGTTCATCTAGTAATCGGCCGATTCCTCCAGCACCCACGAACCCGATCACGACTGAAGCCCTGATGTTGAGCTCGAAGACGTACAAGGCATAGGCGACGAAGTTCGGCGTGACCTGTGGGAAGGCCGCACGCCGGATGACTTGGCTGTGTGTGGCACCCGCAGCTCGAGCGGCTTCGAGAGGTCCGAGATCAATTGCGTCGACGGTCTCAGAGAGCAGCTTGGCCATGATCGCGAGCGAGAACATGATCATTGCGAGGGCTCCAGCGAACGGCTTGCCGAACCCGACAGCGGTTGCGAAGAACACGGCCCAGAACAAGTCGGGGATGGTGCGGATCAGGTTGAGGAAGCTCTTGGAGAGCCAGTAGACGGTGGGGTTGGGCGATGTCGGCTTTGATGCCATGAACGACAACGGAGCTGCGATCGCACAACCGACGGTTGCTCCAACGATGGCGATCTGGAAGGTCTCGAGGAGTGCCCCACCCATGTTGAACGAAGGCGGCTGGCCCGGACTCTTCGGCCAGGTGAACTCGGGTGGCCAGAAGTCACCGATGAAGTCGCCGATATTCAGGATCTGTGTCCAGATCTCGTAAATCGAGAAGCCGATCTCGTTCCATGCGAGGACGGTGACCAGCGCAACAGCGCCGATGGCCACCGGTGCCGGCTTTGCCAGCCAGAACGAGACGTTCGTAGTTGCACCGAGAATCGCGGAGGCGAGCCCAACGGCGATGAACATCCCAAAGGTGAGTTCCTGGAGGCCACCACCGGTCTGCGGATTGGGAAGCAGGCCCATCGCGACCGCGGTGAGAAGCGCCAGGTAGGCACCTCCGCCCCACGTGGCACCTGAGATCAGTATTGTTGTCGGCTTGAGGCCAGGGCCATTGCGGTAGGTCACCCAACCTGCAGCAAGGCCATATCCAGCGATCGGGAGCGCAGCGATGATCGCAAGCGGTGGATCAACGGCCGGATCGCGCATCGCAATGAACACATTGAAGATTGAGTAGCCGATGGTTGCGGCGACGACGAGGACAATGCCGTCAACGAATGATCTGGTTAGCCCAATCCACCAGAACAGGCCGAATGTTGCGGCTCCGATCAAGAAGCCCCAGAGCGGTCCGATCTCACCGGTAAACCCGATGAAGCCGATGAAGGCGGTGAACACCAGGAGAGGGATGAGAACAACCCTGCTGGTTTGCGGCTCAGGGGGCCGAACCTGCTCCTCAGGCTCGGCAAGGAGGGTCACTGTGCGGCTTCCTTGAGCATGTCGTCCGGCGTGATGGCGCGGCCGTAGATGCCGCGGAAGACGTCGTCGTCGACGTCAGCGATGTTGCCGTCGAACACAAGCTTTCCGTCTCGAAGACCGATGAGACGCTGCCCGTACTGGCGGGCGAGATCCAGAAAGTGGAGGTTGATGATGGTGGTGATACCGAGTTCTTGGTTGATACGTTGCAGGTCTCGCATGACCACGTGGGAGGTCACCGGGTCGAGTGAGGCGACCGGTTCGTCTGCCAACAGCACCTTTGGGTCCTGCGCAAGCGCTCGTGCGATCCCGACTCGCTGCTGCTGACCGCCGGACAGGTCAGACGCACGAACATACGCCTTCTCGACGATCCCGACGCGTTCGAGCGACTGCATGGCGATCTCTTTGTCTTCCGCTGGCCATAGACCGAGCATTGATCGCCATCGTGGAACCTTCGAGAGCCGTCCCATCAGCACGTTGTTGATCACGCGGGCCCGGTTCACGAGATTGAACGTTTGGAAGATCATGCCCACACCGGAGCGGATCTCTCGGATCTCCTTGTTTGATGCCCCGACGACCTCCCGGCCGTCGACCTTCACGGACCCTGTCACGGGGACAAGGCCATTGATCGAGCGAAGAAGCGTCGACTTGCCGGCGCCAGAAAGCCCAACAATCACGACAAACTCTCCTTCGTCGATCGTGAGATCAACGTTCTTGAGTGCCGTAAGGCCACCTGGGTATGTGACGGTCGCGTCAGTGAATTCGATGCGGGACATATGAGTGTGTCAGGGAGCGGGGAGAGGGCATACGCCCTCCCCCCGCATCTGAGTCAGTCTCCTTCGATGCCGAGAGCCGCTGCGGCGTCCCGGACAACATCGAATTCAGAATCGACTGCCGGACGGATGCCGGTCCAGCCGTAGATCTCGTCGAACAGTGCAACGCCCTCTTCAGTGTCGAGGAACTTCGCAGTTGCGTCGTAGATCGCCTGCTTGAGATCGTCTGGCAGCTCTGCACGAGCCACGACAACGTCGTTCGGGATCTCATCGGTGATGTTGAAAACGATCACCTTGCTACCTACGTCTGCGTTGTCCTTGCGGAGGTTGCGACGTGCGTCATCGAACGAGAGCCCAACTTCGAAGTCACCGTTGTAGACAGCGGCAACCGT
>JBPCTY010000140.1:0-10748 GCA_051011415.1 Acidimicrobiia bacterium | reverse complement strand
GAACGTAGCGATCGCCCTCGGATCGGACAACGATCGGCTGCAGAAGTCCCACGGCTTCGATCGATGCAGCCAGATCGTTGATCGCTTCGAGATCGAACTCAGCGCGCGGTTGATCCGGGTTGGGGTCAATGAGGTTGACGGCAATGGCGTCGTAGCCCTCTGCTGGATGGTCCTGTGGGATGAGGGCGTCGAGACCCCGTCCAAGGCCCGATTTACGAGCGGCCATGTCTCCTCCTGAATTCGCGGGCTAGTTCGCGATAGGCGATCGCACCTCGTGACATTGGGTCGTATGCCTCGATTGGCTCGCCATATGATGGTGCTTCGCTCAATCTCACGGTACGTGGGATTACTGTCTTGTAAGTGGTGCTACCAAAGTGTTCTCTCACTTGGGAAACAACATCCGCCGAGAGTGTCGTGCGGCCATCGAACATCGTCAAGATCACACCTTCAACCTCTAGTTGAGGGTTGAGGTTTTGGGTGACCAAACCGATGTTTCGCGTGAGTTGGCTGACGCCTTCCAGTGCGTAGTACTCACATTGGATCGGAATCAGCACCTCATCGGCCGCCGCAAGGCCGTTTATCGTGAGCAAACCGAGAGACGGTGGGCAATCGATCAGCACAAAGTCGTAGTCGCCGATCACCTCAGCAAGTGCTGTCTTGAGTCGTTGCTCCCTGGAAAACACCGAAACCAGCTCGATCTCCGCACCTGCGAGCTCGATGGTGGCAGGCACCACATGGAGGTTGCGAACCGATGTTGGCTCAAGCACATCGGCAATCTCGGCCCCCTCAACAAGCACATCGTATGTGGATGCCTCAATCGATCCACGGTCTATACCGAGTCCACTCGACGTGTTCCCCTGTGGATCAAGGTCGATCAGGAGAATTCGCTCATCCTGGAAAGCCAGGCCAGCACCGAGATTGATGGCGGTCGTTGACTTACCTACCCCACCCTTTTGGTTGGCAATGGCAATCACCCGTGCTGCGGTCATGTGGTGTCATCCTTCACGGTGTGCCCTCGGGGTTTGGTGTTGACGTTACGCCTGGTCTTCGTCGGCGACGCGCATTGTAAGGAGCCAGAACGGTGAGTCAAGGACTGCGTCAGCCTCGTCGCTGAGTGCAAACGATACACCCGCCGGCGGATCTGGTGTCATCGGGGGCTCCTCACGGCGTGAGAGTCCGAACAACGCCACCCCACCCGGCCGAACGACTGATGAGACGATTCCCGCCGCTTGATCAAGGGGAAGCGATGCTCGGAAGAGCGCTACGTCGTATTCGCTCCGCGAACGGGTGATATCGGCTGTTTCGACAACCGCATTCTCGAGATCGAGGAGGCGCACGGCCCTGCGGGCCAAGTGGGTGCGGCGTTCTGCTCGGTCGACGATACGCACGCTGAGGTCCGGCCGCACAATGGCGACGGGAATACCGGGTAGTCCTACGCCGCTGCCGACATCGATGATGCTGGTCGCATCACCGGGGATCTTGCGCACATAGGCGAGCGAATCGTAGATGTGACGCTGCCAGATGCGATGGGTCTCGGCGGGTCCGATGCCGCCGGCTGCTACGGCTTCGTCGATCAACCAAGCCGCATAGTCGGCTAATGCCTGCTGTTGACGCAAATCGAGCCCGATCCCCAGCCAGGCGGCCAGGACATCGGGCTCGATGGTGTTTTCTGTTTCACGTGGAACATCGGGATCAGTGGATCCGTGTTTCACGTGAAACCGGCTCAGTCGCCGTCGTAAGCGAGTACGACCGCTCGGCGTGGTTCGTCTCCTTCGGAGAACGACCGGACATTGTCAATGTCACCCACTGCATCGTGCACAACCTTGCGGTCTGCGGCATTCATAGGTTCGAGCATGACCTCGGTCTTCTCTTCAACCACCTGGGTTGCGAGCTTTGTGGTGTAGATCTTCAAGGCCTCTCGGCGTCGTTCGACATATCCAGCGATATCGATCCGCATACGTGGTGCACCATATGTCTTGCGCTGGACCACGGTCCGGGTCAACTCGAGGACGGACTGCATAACGGAACCCTTGGGTCCGACAAGTGCTTCCGTCTGCTCTCCCTGGACATCGAGATAGAGGACTCCATCATCGATCCGCGTTTCCACAGTGCCTTCAAGGCCAAACGCACCAAGAAGACCGGAGATGAAGTCTGCTGCCACCTTCGCCTGCTCCTCAATGGGTGCCTGCTCGGGGCGATCATCGCTCTGGTTGGGGTTTTGGTTCTTCTCAGACACCTTTTTCTCCTGCTGACGCTTTTGGCTAGAACGTCCTTGTGATTGTTTGCCGGTGTTGCTCGACGATCGGCTCTGGCCCTGCTGTGCCTTGGGCTTGCCGTTTTCGCTCTTGCTCCCGCGCCCACGATTTCGGCGGCGACGACGCTTCTTTGGCGCCTTTGTCACCTTGACGATAGCTTCCTTGCCGCCCATGCCGAGGAACCCTGAAGATGGTTCCTGTACAACCTCTACCTCAACATCTTCGCGAGATGCTGTTCCGAGATCTGCCATGGCTACTTCGACGGCAAGATCTACGGTCTGTGCCTCTACCTCGACCCATTCCATTGGGGCTACTTCCTTCGCTTTCGGTTCTTCTTCTTGCTGGCATTCGGTGAAGGGCCAGCGCTATCTGACGCATCAGACGGGTCCTCTGGGGCTCCCTCATCTTTTGCGCCATTCCCCGCATCGTCGCCCGGATCCTTATGGGCGGTCCGCAGGATCACTGCCTGCTGTCCGACACGGAAGATGTTGGAGGTTGCAAAGTACAGACCAAGACCGGCGACGAAGTTCCAGGATATAAAACCGAACACCACGGGCATAATCCGCATCGCCTTCTGCATCGTCTGCATCTGGGCGTTTGGTTCGGGGCCGGAGCCGTCGTCGTCCTTCTTCTTACGGGTTGTCTGTACCTGCTGATAGAAGCCCGCAACCACGATCACCGCAATCAGCAGCACATAGGGGAGCGAGCCGAGAAGATCGCCGAAGTTCACGCCATCCGATGGTCGGACCAGGAGGTTCATGCCAAGAAAGGTGACCTCGGCGAACTGCTCCGAGTGGATGTCGACACCCTCGATCAGATCACCTGTGAGCTCGCCTGTTTCGGGATTCTCCACATACAGGGCGGCATTTGCGGTGTCGATAACCTCGCTGAGAGCTGAATCCTCCGGGAGACCTGATCCCTGCCACAGCACGCGATACAGCGCAAACCAAATCGGCATCTGCACAAGAAGGGGAAGACAACCTGCGGCGGGGTTCACCCCACGCTCCTGGTAGAGCGCCATCAGCTGTTTGTTGAGCTCTTCACGATCGGACTTGTACTCCTTCTGGAGCACCTTGACCTCGGGTTGAATGTCCTGCATCGCCTTCATGGACTTGGTCTGCTTGTAGGTCAGCGGGAAGAGCAGCAACCCCACAAGGAGCGTGAGCAGGATGATCGCGATGCCGTACTCGGGGATGATGTCGTAGAAGAACGCCAGTATCCCGCCAAGCAGGTCGAGCAGCATGGTCCATGGATTCATCAGCGAGCGCCCCCTTGGCTCTGGTCAGCATCGGAACCCGGTACGGGATCGTGCCCACCTTCGTGAAATGGATGACACCGACCGATGCGCTTGATCCCAAGCCACGATCCCTTGCCGAGGCCGTGTATCTCGATCGCTTCATAGGTGTACTTTGAGCAGCTGGGGTAATAGCGACAATTACTACCCAGCAAGGGTGAGATCGCCTTCTGATACCCGCGAATCAAGCCAAGACCCGCCTTGCGGGCTGGATTGGTGGTTGTTGTCGCTGCGTCGTTCACGGGGAATCCTTCTCGGCAACGTCCAGAACTCCGGCCTTCGTCCATTCAACAAGCTCATCGAACGCTACGTCGGTCACTGGAGGAGAGGCAATCAGCACATAGGCGCGGCCAGGCGAAAGCGGAGCGCGTGCGGCCGCCTCTCTCATCCTTCTCTTTGCCCGGTTGCGATTCACGGCGTTGCCTACCTTCTTTCCTGCGACCACTCCGACTTCGGGTGACTCTGATTGTCCTGCGGCTGCAAGGACGGTGAGGCCACCACGACGGGTCCGGATTCCGGTTCGATATATCGAGGCAAACCGGGAGCCCGGGCGGAGAGGCACAAAGCCTCTTCCGCTATGCGGAGAGCTTGTGACGGCCTTTGGCACGGCGACGCTGAATAAGGGCGCGGCCAGATCGGTTACGCATGCGCCCACGGAATCCGTGCTTGCGCTTGCGTCGTCGATTGTTTGGCTGGTACGTACGCTTCATGATGAGGTAATCCCTGGTCTGGGGTTTGGAGGTATCCGCGGGGTGCCACGGAACGTCGGCATTCTAGGGTTCAGGCTCGACAATTACCCATCACCGGGCAGTCCGCGAAAACTACGAAGGCCTCGCGAAACACAGAACAAGCTCAAAACGAGCGAACCCTGTGGAGAACCGTGGACAACGCGAAACTCGACTGAAGGCGAAACCCTTGTCTCCCAAGGGCTACAGACCGAAAAGTCCGAGAATTCAGCGGCGGGTAGGTGTGGATTTCTCACTCTTGAAGTGCGCTTCGAGCTGTTCCTATGCTCGCCCAGCTCTCTCGGCGGATATCCGCTGTTCCCCAGAGGGCAGGGATCGCGGCTCACCCGGTGTGAGGACCGCGATGCATCTTCTCCACATCCTGTGGATAGATGTGTGGACAGTTTTTAGGGCTGGGCGAGAGCCTGATAGGAGAGACATTCACGTGGGAGTCACCCAAGCATCGACGGACGCCGTCGATTCACAGGTCGATCTCTTTCACAGCCGGCTGCGCGACAACCTCGGTGTCGCCAAGTGGGAGACGTGGATCAAGCCACTGACCTTGGCAGTGAACGAATCGAACCTGACCCTCGAGGCGCCAAACCGCTTCAACGCAACATGGGTCACTGACAACTACACGCATCAGATCCGCGAGATCGCAACCTCGGTTTGGCCAGAACCATTCGAGGTGCACATCACGGTGTCGAGCGTGGAACCAACGGTCGTCATCGAAGACGACCCGACCCCGCATCAGCCTTCCCTTATCGACCAGCTTCCACCCGAGGAGCCTCCGCAGCAACGCGACACGTCAAACCTTGTCGCCCGCTATTCGTTCGAAAACTTTGTGGTCGGTCCCTCCAACCGGTTTGCGCATGCAGCGGCCCAGGCCGTGGCAGAGCAACCCGGTCGTCACTACAACCCTCTGTTCATATACGCAGGCGCAGGGCTCGGTAAGACCCATCTACTCCATGCGGTTGGCCAGCATCGTCTTGAGCTCGATGCCACGGCAACCATCCGATATGTGACGTCGGAATCGTTCTTCAACGATTTCATCAACTCGATCCGACGCAAACGGATGGATGACTTCAAGGCGAGGTACCGGCGGGTCAATCTGCTGCTCCTCGACGATGTCCAGTTCTTCGAGGGGAAAGAGCAAATCCTCGAGGAGTTCTTCCATACCTTCAACTCGCTCTACGAGGCCGGCAATCAGCTCGTCATCTCATCTGACCGGCCGCCAAAGGAGCTCCGGACCATTGAGGATCGGCTCCGTAGCCGGTTTGAGTGGGGTCTCACCACCGACATCCAGAGTCCTGACGTGGAGACCAGGCTTGCGATTCTCCGGAAGAACGCCGCAGGGGGCCGCCTCCCGATTCCGGACGATGTGCTGCAATTCATCGCAGACAATGTCTTCGACAACATCCGGGAGCTCGAAGGTGCCCTCACACGGGTCACTGCATATGCCTTGCTCACGAAGGAACCGGTGTCGACCGAAATGGCCGCCTCGGTGCTTCGGGACGTCGTCAAGCTACAAAGCGCCGCACCACTCACCGCCGATGGCATCCTCTCGACCGCTGCGCAGTACTACGAGATCCCCGTGTCTGATCTCACTGGCTCTTCAAGGCGCCAGCCACTGGCACGACAGCGGCAGATCAGCATGTACATCTGCAGGGAGCACACGGGTCTATCTCTTCCGAAGATCGGAGCAGCTTTTGGCGGCAGGGATCACACCACCGTGATGCACGCAGTAGAGAAGATTTCAACCCTCCTGCCCGAGGACAAGGATGTCTTTGACCAGGTCACAGAGATCACACAGCAGCTGAGGACAACGTGACGGCTATCCACAGCGCGAACGGCTCTCATCGAGTGTCCGTGGACAACCACGGTTCTATCCACGTTGGCTGGGGATGCTGGAACGTAGGCCTCCCAAGGGTCTTGGCTTCTCATCCACAATCCACAGCCCCTACTACTACCCCTACTCTTTAGAAATAGATTTCAATAGCAACAGCAGAGGAAGAGAACAACTGTGCGTATCCGAGCAGAAAGAGACGATCTCGCCGACGTGTTGGCGCGGGCAGGACGGGCCGTAGGTACCCGATCGCCCTTGCCGATTCTGCAGGGCGTTCTGTGTGAGGTCGCTGGCGGCAAGCTGACCGTGACAGGAACGGACAATGAGATCACCGTTCGTACGGTGCTCGATGTCGAAGTGTCGGACGAAGGCAAGACGGTCATCCCGGCAAAACTGGCAGCGGACGCCGTTCGAAAGCTTCCCTCTGGGGCAGTCACCATGGAGTCAAAAGATGGTGAAGTCGAGATCACGGGCAATGGCCCGCGGTTCAACCTGAGAGCGATGACGGTTGATGACTACCCGAAGATCGCTGATGCCGACACAACCGGTGCGGTGGAGGTTGATGGTGCGGTCCTGACCAGTGCGCTGGCACAGGTCGGTGTTGCAGCGTCAGGGGACGATGCTCGTCCGACGCTCACCGGTGTACTTTTCGAATCGAACGAAGGCGTGCTCAGACTCGTGGCAACGGACTCGTATCGGCTTGCGGTAATGGATGTGCCAGGTGTGGCCGCCGAGGCCTCCAAGCTGGTTCCGTACAGAGCCCTCAGAGAGCTGACCCGAACCGTTGGCGCTGGAAAGATGCAGGTTGCGCTTGGCGAACGAGATGCCTCGTTTGTAACGGACCAGGGCCGCCTCACGGTGCGTGTGATCGATGCGACATTCCCGAACTACCGGCAGCTGCTGCCCGAGAGTCACACGAACCAGCTTGTGCTTGACAAAGAGGCACTGTTGGAAGCCGTCGGACGTGCTGCCCTTGTTGCTGAGGACCACATACCAGTGCGACTCGCCATGCATTCGGGTGGTGTGGAGTTGTCTGTGATCCGTCAGGAGGTCGGTGAAGCAACGGAACTGCTCGAGGGCGAGTACAGCGGCGACGACATGACGATCGCATTCAACACCCGGTATCTCACCGATGGAATCAACGCGGTGAACGACGAGAAGGTCGTGATCGAAACAAGCGATCCGCTCAAGCCAGGCCTCGTCCACGGCGGTGCGAGCAGCGAATTCCGATACCTGCTGATGCCCGTTCGCCTTTAGCGGACAGTGCACGTCTCCTGGCTCGAGCTGCGGAACCTCCGCTGCTACGAGAGTCTCTCGATCGAGCCTGACGAAGGCGTGAACATCCTTGTCGGTGAGAACGGCATGGGCAAGACATCCGTTCTCGAAGCGATCGGGTACATGGGTCTCACAAAGTCCTTCCGCAGCGTCTCGGATGACGCGCTGATTCGTGATGGTTCCGACGGCGCAGTGATCCGTGGCGGCGTGGATGGCGGACCTTCTGAGATCACGTTCGAGTGCGAACTGCCCTCCGAGGGGAGACGGACGGTTCTGCTGAATGGCAAGCGACCGAAACGACTCGCAGATGTGCAGCTCTCGATTCCCGTGGTCGCGTTCGTACCGGATGACCTCGATGTTGTGAAGCGTGGGCCAGCGATGCGTCGCGGGTACCTCGACGATCTTGCGTCGCAGCTGTGGCCACAGGCCGGCGCTGATCTTTCTGAGTTCGAACGTGCGCTCCGCCAAAGGAACGCCTTGCTCCGCCAGGAGGGAAGGAACACGGATCCAACGTCGCTCGACGTATGGGATGAGCGCCTCTCCGAGGCAGGTGCACGGGTGCTCATGCATCGCAGAGCAGTAGCGACCGATCTTCAGCCGCACTTGAGCGATGCGTATGTCGTTGTTGGTGGCGAAGGAGATCTCCGGTGGGCGTACCGGTCGACATGGGGCTCAGACGGCGTACTTGCCCTCTCTGACCTCATCGACACCATGCGACAGACCCTTGCCGATAGGCGAAGCAAGGACATGGATGTCCGGACGACCACCGCAGGCCCCCACCGAGATGAGCCGGACCTTGAACTCGATGGCCGATCGACCCGCAACCGAGCATCGCAAGGCGAGCAAAGGACTGTTGTGCTTGCCATGAGGATCGGTGCCTACCGGCTGATCGAAGACACACGGAACACGACGCCAATCCTTCTCCTCGACGATGTGTTCTCCGAACTTGACCACGATCGCGCTTCGCGTGTCCTCTCGCTCATGCCTGCCGGTCAGGTATTTGTCACAACCGCAAGAGAAGATGAAGTACCAATCGAAGGGCGCCGGTGGTCGGTGCACAAAGGAACGGTCACGTGATGTCGTCCTCCAAGAAGAAGGGAACACGAACCCAGCGAGCGAAGTACCTGACCGGTCCACCCCAAAACCAGCCAGAAGAGATCAGCAGTGTGATCGGTTCGATCATCGAAAACACGGCTGTGGATGTCGACCTGCGGCACGGTGAACTTGTCGATGGATGGGCCGCCTTCGCTCCGGGCGATTGGGTGCTCGGCGCACCTGTAGGAGTGCGCGATCAGACCCTGCTGGTGGTCGTTCCGGACGGCGCAACTGCGTCGCTCCTTCGCTATCAGACCAGGCCATTGATCGAGGCGATTTCGCAGCGGTACGGTCAGGGAGTGATTGCATCCGTGAGGGTCTCGGTCGATCGACCGAAATCGGGCGGAACCCCAAGGGAATAAAGAGTTTTAGCCGCACGACGGGCTATACTTACACCACTGTCATCATTCCACGAATCCCTGTCTGCTTTGGGATCCAAAGGAGCCTCGTGAGCACCCAAAAACGTACCTCAGACGCGTCATACGATGCGGACTCAATCCAGGTCCTTGAGGGCCTTGAAGCGGTCCGGAGACGGCCTGCAATGTACATCGGTTCAACGGGCCCCAAGGGACTCCATCACCTCATCTGGGAGGTTGTGGACAACTCTGTGGATGAGGCGATGGCTGGCAGGTGCTCAAAGATCGGTGTGACGCTTCTTCCCGATGGTGCGGTCCGGGTGCGGGACAACGGAAGTGGTATCCCTGTCGACAAGCACAAGAAGTCTGGCGAGGCAGCCGTAACGACGGTGTTGACCACCCTTCACGCCGGCGGAAAGTTTGATTCGGATGCCTACCAGGTCTCTGGTGGGCTCCATGGTGTCGGTATCTCGGTCGTCAATGCGCTGTCGACGAAGCTCGAGGTCGATGTGGTCCGAGACGGGTCTCTATGGAGTCAGTCGTTCACCTACGGAAACCCAGTGGCAAAGCTCAAGAAGGTCAAGCCGATGAAGCGGTCCGGAACGCAGGTCACGTTCTGGGCGGATCCAGAGATCTTCGAGGAGACCACCGAGTACAGCCGCAAGACCGTGGCGAACCGGCTCCGTGAGATGGCGTTCCTTACGAAGGGACTCGAGATCACGCTGAAGGATGAGCGTGGCGAGGAGCCGTTCGAGGAAATCTTCAAGTACTCCGGCGGCATCATCGACTTCGTCAAGCATCTGAATGCAACTCGCGAGCCGATTCACCCCAAGGTTGCCTACTTCCACCATGCCACCGACGAGGGCGAGGTCGAGGTTGCCCTGCAGTGGACCGGTGGATACAACGAAACGATCCTCTCGTTTGCCAACAACATCAACACGCACGAAGGCGGCACGCACGAGGAAGGCTTCCGGACATCGCTGACGAAGGCCATCAATGACTTCGCCAGAGGACGCAATGTGCTCAAGGAGAAGGACAAGAACCTCCAGGGAGAGGACGTACGCGAAGGTCTGACCGCCGTCATTTCGGCAAAGGTGCATCAACCCCAGTTCGAGGGTCAGACGAAGACGAAACTTGGCAACACCGAGATCAGGTCGTTTGTCCAGAAGGCAATGAACCAGGCCCTCCCAGAGTGGCTTGATAAGAACCCAGGTGATGCGAGACGCATCGTGGAAAAGGCTTCGCAGGCTGCGAGAGCGAGAGCGGCAGCCCGTCAGGCACGAGATCTGACGCGTCGCAAGAGCCTTCTCGAATCCGGTGGGCTCCCAGGAAAACTCTCCGACTGTTCGTCGAAGGAGCCAGAGCTTTCGGAGCTCTTCATTGTTGAGGGCGACTCTGCCGGAGGCTCTGCGAAGCAGGCTCGGAACTCACAGTTCCAGGCCATCCTCCCGATTCGAGGCAAGATCATCAATGTCGAGAAGAACCGCCTTGCGAGGGTGTTGCAGAACAATGAGGTGCAGTCGCTGATCACCGCAATCGGGACGGGCATCGGCGACGAGATGGACATCAACAAGGCGAGGTATCACAAGGTGATCATCCTCACGGACGCCGATGTCGACGGTGCACACATCCGGACGCTGCTGCTGACCTTCTTCTTCCGCCACATGCCGCAGGTGATCGAACACGGCTACGTGTATATCGCCCAGCCGCCTCTCTACTCAGCGAAGATCGGCACCAAAACAACGTGGATCCAGAACGACGACGAACTCGATCGATTCAAGGCCGACAACGAGGGGCGGAAGATCAACATCCAGCGCTTCAAGGGTCTTGGGGAGATGAATGCGGGTGAGCTGTGGGATACCACGATGGACCCCGACGTCAGGACACTCCTCAGAGTTGAAC
>JBPCTY010000139.1:0-6341 GCA_051011415.1 Acidimicrobiia bacterium | reverse complement strand
GATGTGATCGTGCGGCTTGGGGATCTCCAGCCGGACACAGTGGTCGCATTGCAGTCGCCCTCCGACCCGTCGCTCGCGGCGGTGTCATGGACCGACTACGCGGTCGGTGTCACCGGCGATGTCAGTGACGGCGTCATGACCAATGTCACAATTGTCGACCCAACAGAAACGTCTACCTCGGACGGCTTGACCGCTCGCGTTTCAGCCATGGCAATCGTCGTCGATCAGCCGGTTGTCTTTCCGATTGATGTTCGAAACATTTCAGATGCTCCGGTCACCCTTACGTTTTCGACGGGTCAGCGAGCCGAAGTGACCCTCTCGAAGAGCAACGGTGATGAGGTGTATCGCTGGTCATCTGATTTCTCGTTCACCCAGGAGATCACAGAGGCTGAGATCGGTGCTGGACAGATCTTCGGCACCACGCTTTCGGGAGCCCCCGTAGATCTTGCGCCCGGGAGTTATGCGGCAAAGGCCTGGATCACCGCACCAGAAGCGACAAACGTCGTCGTCGAGTGGACCGCAGAAGTGACCGAGTAGCCCAGATGGGCACTCAATTGGTCTCTCAGGCCTTCGACGCAACGGTTGCTCGTCCTTCGCATCGAGCTCGGTGCAAATAGACTGGCAACATGGACGCATTTCTTCTCGAGTACACCCGGACACCCATTGGTCGCTACGGCGGGGCTCTTTCCACAGTCAGACCCGATGACCTTGCGGCGCTGGCGATCGGCACGGTTGTAGAAAGCGCTGGCGTCGCTCACGACAGAATCGACGAGGTGTACTTCGGCGATGCGAACCAGGCGGGCGAGGACAACCGCAACGTCGCTCGGATGTCGACACTTCTGGCCGGTCTCCCAGTTGATATACCCGGATCAACAATCAACCGGTTGTGTGGCAGCGGCATGGAGGCGATTGGTTTGGCCTCACGAGCCATCAAGGTTGGGGCTGCAGATGTGGTGATCGCCGGTGGTGTGGAGTCGATGAGTCGGGCGCCGAAGGTGACGGCAAAGAACATGCAGGCGTTTGATCGATCGGTTCAGGTCCATGACTCCACCATTGGATGGCGCTTTGTCAATCCGAAGATGCGCGAGCGATTCGGAACCGATGAAATGCCCGGCACAGCGGAGAACGTTGCGACTGAGTTCGGGATTGGGAGAGCCGATCAGGACCAGTTCGCTCTTCGGTCCCAGCAGCGGGCGGCCGCAGCTCAGAGACGCGGGTTCTTTCAAGGTGAGATCACGTCCGTCGAGGTCCCCCAGCGGCGTGGCGAACCTGTAGAGGTTTCGGTCGACGAGCATCCGCGCGAGGACTCCACGATCGAGAAGCTCGAACGGCTGCGCCCGATCTTTGAAGGCGGCACGGTCACAGCTGGAAATGCATCTGGCATCAACGATGGCGCAGCAGCGACCGTCGTCGTCAGCGGGAGGGTGGTCGATGAGCTGGGACTTCATCCGATGGCACGAATCGTCGGGATGGCCACCGCAGGAGTGGCGCCACGAATCATGGGGATGGGACCGGTGCCAGCGACACGAAAGCTGTTGACCCGTACAGGAGTTGATCTCAACCAGATCGATGCGATCGAGCTCAACGAAGCCTTTGCGTCCCAATCACTCGCCTGTCTTCGCGAGCTCGGACTTCCCGACGATGCGGACCACGTCAACGCCAACGGCGGAGCGATCGCGTTGGGTCATCCGCTCGGAATGACGGGAACACGACTCGTCGGAACGGTGGCAAGAGAACTCGCATCGCGTGACGGCAGATACGGACTCGCGACACAATGCATCGGCGTTGGCCAGGGAATCGCCATGCTGATTGAGCGCGTCTAGGCCTCTTCCTCAGCCGTCTGCACCTCCGAAGAGTTCTGCGACAGCAACCATCGAATGCGGTCAATCGACAGGGCGTAGTGGAGCACGACACAACAGGCGAGGACGATCGATGCGACCGGCGCTGCAAACCACAAGAGAAAGACCGCGGCAAGGAACACGTCGAGCTCAATTAGTAACCGCACCACGCCCGGTACAGGAACCGGTGCGGCGCCGGACCGGCTCCGATCGCCGGGAACGTTGAAGGTTCCCCATGCAACAGCCGCAACCAAAGGCAATGCCACAGCGATTGCCCATGCGAAGGGCCCGGACGCAAGCGAGTAGGCACCGAACGCAATAGCGATCAGTGCCGCGATCTCAAGGGCGAAGCGGAACGCAAGGTTTGCCGGGTGAAATCCGAACACGTCCGGACCGTAGCGGTAACGTCGGCGGATGCCTTCCAGAGAAGACCTGACAGCGCTTGTCTCCGAGCCCGAGCGGTATCTCCTATCGCCGGATCCGGTCCTCGCCCGAATGGCTGTGACAGCGCTCGACCGAGCAGGAGCAGCGGCGAACCTCGATCTGCTGGTGGCGCTCGGCACCGATGCCGGTCCAGAAGTCCGGACCGCCGTTGCGGAGAAGCTCGGCTTGTGCGGAGCCGGGGCACTCGGGGCCCTCTCCTCTTTGGAGTCCGATCAAGACGAGCGCGTTCGCGAGGCAACAGCAACTGCGTACGGGGAGATCGGCGATCCGGCGAAAATCGAATGGCTGATCCGCGCAGCCAATGAAGATCCCGACAGGGCAGTGCGGGAGGCCGCCGTCGCCGCGCTAGGAGCTATCGGTGATTCCGGTGCGGTCGAACCGCTCCTGGATCTGATGGCCAATGGACCGCCCCAAGTGCGTCGCCGCGCCATCGCTGCGATCACCGTCTTTGATGACGATCGGATCGAGCCAGCGATCCGAAGGTCAGCGTTCGACCGCAATCCGGGAGTGAGAGAGGCGGCGGAGATGGTCGTTGGGAGACAGGTCACCGAGGTCGACTAGCGACTCGGTTCAGGCACCTTCCACCCACTCGGCACCGCCAGGCCAGTGCTCCTTCTTCCAGATCGGAGCTCGACTCTTCAACTCGTCGATGATGAACTGTGCCGCAGGGAACGCGTCCTTGCGGTGTGCCGATGACACGGCAACAACGACTGCAACTTCACCAACAGCGAGTTCCCCTGTTCGGTGGAGTGCGACAACGTGGATGATGTCCCAGCGATGCCGTGCATCGGAGATGACGTCGCCGATCTTCTGCTCGACAACGCCCGCATAGGCCTCGTATTCAAGCCTTGAGACGTCTGTCTTCCCTGGGGCGTGATCACGCACCATCCCTGTGAAGACCACCGAGCAGCCGGCCGACGGATCCGCTACTGCGTGCGCCGCACCGCTCACGTCGAGTGACGAGGCGGAAACTGCGACATGCGTCCGCACTCCGTCAGCTACCGGTTCACCGTTCATACACTCACCGCCATGCCGCACGATACCTCCGGAACGGACTCGCCCGATTCTCATGCTCCTTTCATGCCGGAGTGGAACGAACCACAGAGTGATGGCGTTGAACAGCACATGAACGAAGACACAGCAATCGAAGACACCTCAATCCAAGACGGACCGGTCTCCGAACCTCCCGCCGACTCGCCGAGCGATACCGGTGAGATGGAAGCCATCGTCCCAACCACGCCAGCGGGCGCCGCGGGGACCGTGGCGTTCGACTACGACGCCTACTACGCATCAGAGCCTCCTTGGCCTCCCTCCGAGCCCGCCGCACCTGAGCAGCCGACCCCAACGCCACGCAAGCGCGACGGTGTGATGTTCTTCGTCGGCGCCCTTGCTGCTGCCTTTCTTGGCGCCGCCCTCACCGTTGGCCTGCTTGCAGCCAGCGGCACATTGTCGACAGAGGAAGCACCAACCGTCACAGAAACAACCGCTGTGACGGCGACCGCAACCGAAACACCGACCGCCACGCCACAAATCACCAACACGATCGTGAACGAGGTCGGCTCAGCCGTGAACCCGGCGGCAGTCGCTCTCAAGACGCTGCCATCCATCGTCACGGTGACAACACTGAATGCAGATGATGTGCCGTCGGGCTCAGGGTCAGGCGTCGTTCTCGATGAAGCGGGATTCATTGCAACCAATGAACATGTGGTCAGCGGGGCTGCAAGCTACGCGATCACATTCGAAGACGGCCGAATCTACGAGGCAGAACTGATCGGTTTGGACCCGCTAACAGACCTTGCCGTGCTGAAGATCGACGCCGACGAGCTTGTCGCCGTCGAGCTTGGATCCGCCGACTCGTTGAGCCTGGGCGATCCCGCAATCGCGGTCGGGAATCCGCTTGGACAGCAGGGTGGATCCTCGATCTCAGTTGGCATCGTGTCGGCCTTCGACCGTCAGGTCGATTTCGCCGACGACTCTCGACTGTTCGGAATGATCCAAACGGATGCAGCGATCAACAGCGGCTCATCCGGCGGGGCGCTAGTAGATGCCGAGGGCAAGCTGATTGGAATAACTGCGGCAATCGGCGTCTCGAGTGCTGGACCAGAGGGCATTGGCTATGCGATACCAGTGGAACTGGTAGAGCGAATCACTTCGGAGATAATCGAAACCGGAGATGTCGCGCACCCCTTCCTTGGAGTGACGATCGACAGCCACTGGGAGTTCCTTGACGACGGTGCGCAGGTTCCAGCTGGCGCGAGGGTTGTCACAATCGAAGGCACCGATTCCGCCGCCGGACTCGCCGGTCTCCAGCCGGACGACATAATCGTCCGAATCGGTGACAAAGAGATCACGTCGCAAACCGACCTGATCCTGGCTGTACGCTTGCATCGAGTGGGAGACGAAGTGGAGTTCATCGCTCTTCGAGATGGCGAACCAATCGCTGTCACGGTGGTGATGGGTTCCAGACCGGCCGAATTCGGAGGCTGAGCATGTACGGCATGGACGACGAAGGGCTGTTCGAACAGCTCTTCAAGCTGCTCCAGTCGAGTGATCCTGTCAACTGGAAGCTGGCCCGCGAAGTCACAAAGAGCCTCGCGGGAACATCAGTTCCCATTGAGCCAGCCGTGGCAGAGGAGTACCGCGAGCTTGCCCACGTCGGCGACGTGCGGATCTCGGCCGTTGCAGACCTCCCTTCGCATTCGCCCGGCGAACTGAATCCGACGGATAGGGCGACCTGGGCCGCAGAGAACCAGCAGTCTTTCCGAATTCTTGTTGAGCCACTCGCTGACAAGCTCAGCGGCATCACCGCAGATGGCATACCCGGTATGGGCGACATGGGAGGCATGGCTGCGATGATGGCCCCGCTCGGGCCCGCGCTGCTCGGTATCCAGGCTGGCACCATGGTCGGATTCATGTCGCATAGGGCCCTCGGACAGTTCGACACCGGCATTCCCGCAATGGACCATGACAGGCCGTACGTGATCGTGCCAAACCTCGACGACTTTGCGATCGATCACGGGATCGATCATCGCCAAATCCGCTTGTGGGGCGCCCTCCACGAAGTTGCCTTCCACAGGATCATGTCGATCGAGTGGATCAGGGGAAGGTTCGTCGAACTCGTCGAAGACTTCTACGCATCGGTCGAGATCGACACGAGCGAGCTGCTCGGAACGCTCGGATCAATGAGCGATCCTGCGGATGTACAGCGCATGATCGATGACGGCGGGGGTGACCCTGCCGGTCTGGTCAAAGGCACGTCCGACCCGTCGAAGCTCGCCGCAATCCAAGCGTTCACGGCGTTTATCGAGGGCTACGGCGACCGCCTTGTACGAATCGCCGGTGCTGAACTTCTCCCCACAATCGAGCGAATCGAGGACGCCTACAACACGCGGCGGACCGAACCGAACCAGGCCGAACAGTTCCTTCAGCAGTTTGCAGGACTCACCCTCGAACGGTGGAGGGCTAAAGATGCCGCACAGTTCTGCGATGACGTGGTCGAACGTTGGGGAGAGCCCGCACTCGCCAAGGTGTGGGACGACCCGGAGAACATGCCACGCCTCGAAGAGCTCACCGACCCGATCGGCTGGGCAGCTCGCGTCCTGCTCGACGCTGGCGCCATCGGCGGGGAAACAGACGAGCCCGATTCACCGACCCTCTGACCGTCGGTCCGATCTACGCTCTGTCCACCTTCAACCGAAAGACGAGAGAACCAACTGTGTCTGAACTAATCGGCTCCCCCGCACCCGCATTCGAGCTGTACTCCCAACACCGCGAGCTCGTGTCGAGCGAAAGCCTTGCGGGGAGGAAGTCGCTTATCGCATTCATCCCATTTCCGTTCACTCCCACGTGCGATGGTGAGGCATGCGCAATGAGGGACGGGCTCGGATCGCTTGAAGCTCTGGACGCAAATGTCGTCGTGATAACCACGCATGCTGTCCCAACCAACGCAAAGTGGGCCGACGAAAACGGGTTCACGTTCCCGATCCTCTCCGACTACTGGCCTCACGGCGCGGCAGCGATGTCCTACGGTGTGTTGAACGAGCGGATGGGAATCGCCAA
>JBPCTY010000138.1:0-30198 GCA_051011415.1 Acidimicrobiia bacterium | reverse complement strand
ATCAGACGGAGGGAACCTGGCGCTACACCCTCACCGATGGAGATCGTGTCCTCCAGGCAGGCCCACTTCGGAGACGACCCACCGCCTCGCTTCGCCGCTTGATAGAAGCCAAGAACCGAAGGTGTGTGTTCCCCGGTTGCCGAACACCGTCGTCAGACTGCGACATCGACCACCGCATCGAGTATCAGCACGGCGGGACCACCACGGAGGACAACCTCACTCCCCTATGCCGGAAGGACCACCGGCTCAAGTCGACCGGAAGATGGACCTATCAACCCACCGATGACGGCGACTATCTGTGGACCAGCCCGCTTGGTATCAAGCACACCAAGAGTGGTCGCTCGCCCTAGACCGCTGTGATCGAGCATTCGCTCGGTGTAGATTCGACCCATGCCAACTGATCTTTCGCACGACCAACTCCACGAGTTCTTCAACTCGTACGACTGGGACCGAGAAGGCGAGTCGATCAGCAAGACCTACGCCTTCTCTGATTTCTCAGAAGCAATGGGCTTCGTGACCCGTGTAGCGATCGCATCTGACGTGGCTGACCATCATCCGGACATCGATGTCCGTTGGAACAAGGTCACGTTGGTGCTGTCAACACACTCGGAAGGTGCCCTCACCAGCAAGGACCTCACTCTTGCCGCCGAGTTCGACGGGTTCGTTCGCGACTGAGATCGGCCATCGCACAGAGGCTGATCGTCGAGTGCAACCTGATCAAGCGGAGCGGAAGTCGCCCTTTGCCGGGAGTTCGCCGAAGAACCCGTCGATGCGTTCAATCAGTCCGTCGTCGTTGAGGGTCGTGACATCAAAGCCATCGAGGATCACGGTTTCGCCGCTGCTGATGCGCCACTCATAGCGAAAACGGTTGTGCTGCCCGTCGACACCGCTCCGCAGCCCAAGCACCGCGTCAGGGAAGGCTCGCTTGAACCGACGCACATTCTTGACGAGCGATTCCTTCCCCATGTGGAAGTCGCGAGGATCAGCGAAGACGACATCATCCGAGACGGCCAGTTCCATGTGTCGATCTGCCTCCTCAAGGTCGTCAGAATTCCACATCGCTAGGTACTCGACCATCGCCTTCGGTAGCCGTTCATCGCTGTGCACCTGGGCATCGTCGCCAGCCATCAGAACCCCAGTCGATCCAGAAGATCGTCCTTGCGTTGCCAGTCCTTCTCGACCTTCACCCTGAGATCAAGAAACACCTTGGTTCCGAACAGCTTCTCGAGGTCTCTTCTCGCTTCGGAACCGACGTCGCGGATCGTTGCGCCACCCTTGCCGATGACCATGCCCTTTTGTGAGTCTCTTTCGACGTACACGGTTGCGCCGATGCGGAGCACGTCGTTGTCCTGCATCTCCATCTCCTCGACCACCACGGCAACCGAGTGAGGTAGTTCTTGGTGAAGCCTTGCCAGATACTTCTCGCGGACGATCTCCGCAGCGATCAGTTGCTCTGGCTGATCTGATGTTGCGTCCGGAGGGAAGAAGAACGGGCCCTCGGGTAGAAGCTCCACGAGTTCTGACACGACCCGGTCGAGACCGTCGTCCTTCTTCGCAGAGACGGGCACATAGGCGGCAAAGTCCCATTCGGCAGCCTCTGAAAGCTGCAGAAGCACATCATTCTTGTGCGCGATGTCAACCTTGTTCACGACCACGATGACGGGGCATGACGCCCTTTCAAGTCGCTCGGCGATTAGCCGATCGCCAGGGCCGATCGCCTGCGTGGCATCAAGCACGAAGATTGCGGCATCAGCCTCGGCCAGCGACCCGTACACGAGCGTGTTGAGTCGTTCCCCGA
This sequence comes from Acidimicrobiia bacterium, assembly GCA_051011415.1. Classification (GTDB taxonomy): domain Bacteria; phylum Actinomycetota; class Acidimicrobiia; order Spongiisociales; family UBA5794; genus SZUA-442. The sequence goes on along the minus strand of JBPCTY010000138.1, from coordinate 28,400 downwards.
GGGCGGTCTTTGGTCGGTGGATGCCGGGAGTGTCCACGAGTACAAGCTGTGCGTTGCGGTCTTCAAGCGTTACAACGCCACGGATCGTGTTTCGGGTCGTCTGCGGACGAGGTGAGGTGATCGCCACCTTCTCCCCAACCAAAGCGTTCACCAGGGTCGATTTCCCGACGTTAGGTCTGCCAACGATCGAGACAAACCCCGAGGTTGTACTGCCTTCAGCGACGCCTTGTGTCATCCGCGGGCAACCCGGACTTTCGCCACGCGCCTTCCGCGTACCTGGGTGGCGGTGAACACAAGACCGTCGTGATCAAACCTCTCACCTTCGAGTGGCACTCGTCCCGCGAGCTCAAGGACAAGCCCACCGACCGTGTCCCACTCATCGGACGGAAGCTCGCGACCAACCAGTTCCCCGAGCTCATCGACATCGAGGCGTGCGTCAACGATCCACGCCCCGTCGTCCTCGACGACCATCGGTTCTTCCTCGTCGTACTCGTCGGCGATCTCACCGACGATCTCCTCTACGAGGTCCTCAATCGTCACGATCCCTGCGGTGCCACCGAATTCGTCAACCACTACGGCAAGGTGCTGCTGGTTCGCCTGCATCTCTCTCAAGAGCTCAGCGATCTGCTTCGTCTCGGGAATGAAGTAGGCCTGGTGGCATAACTCCCGGGTCGTCCTCGCTGGGGCCTCTTTGTCGAACATCTCGAGAAGGTCTCGTGCGTAGAGCACACCGACGACGTGATCGATCGTGTCGCCGGTGACCGGGATCCTGGATCGACCGGATGAAAGAACGAGATCTACAGCATCGTCCGTCGATGCAGCTCCATTGATTGTGACCATGTCAGTTCTCGGCACCATCACCTCTCGGACGATCGTGTCAGTGAACTCAATGACCGACATGATCAGTTCGCGCTCCTCGGCATCCGAATGATCGGCATCCTCTGGAATCTCATCTTCCTCATTGTCAGAAATGAGATCACTGGCCGCTGTCCCAAAGGCGTAAGCAGCTCGGAGCAGACCGCTCAATCGGTAGGCGAGCGATCCAGGGCGATTGCGACCAATCCACCGTGGAATCACGTCAACAATGACAACGAGAGCAAGCGCCATTGCGATCAACGCCAGCGCAAGCGGTGGCCCGGACAGCGTGTCGGTCAATGCCCACGTCAAGGGAATCACTGCCAGAACGATGAGGAAGGTGACAGACGTACCAAGCGACGGTTGCAGGCTCAGACGGTCCTCAAGCAGCGTTGCCGCGGTCCCTGCACCTCTCGTGCCATCGGCTTCGGCACGCAGCGCATCGGCACGTGGCGTCCGCACAAGGCTTGCGGTCCCTGCACGAACAGTCGCCGCCAGCACAAGCAACAGTGCGGCGATCACCCAACCCACTGCGATCATCTTCTGCTCATCCCCATGCGTGCAAGGTGTGTTGCCTCTCTCGCTTCCATCAGCTCTGCTTCCGCGTCAGTTTGGTGATCCCAACCCAGAATGTGCAACACGCCATGGCAGATCATCAGGTGAAGCTCGGTATCAAAGTCCGAATCGAACTGCTGCGCGTGGCGAGCTACAACGTCAGTCGACACGAAGATGTCGCCGAGTTGGAGCGGCGGCCCACCCTTGAGAGCGACGGGTACCACACCAGGACTGGCCTCCTCGATTGGAAATGACAACACATCGGTTGGACCATCCTTCCCCATGTGCTCACGGTTCAACTCCGCGATCCTTGCCTCGTCGACAAGCGCGACCGAGAGGCTGGCGTCAGCAGCCACACCTTCATGATCGAGCACGGACCGAGCGAATCGTCCGATGCTGTCGATGTCCACCCCGGTAGGGAAGGACTCCGAGATGTCGACCGTCATGACACCTCAGATGTCTCGGCCGTTGGGAAGTCTGGGTACTCGACCCGTGCGTGGTAGTACGCGGCAAGACCTGCCACGACTTCACGCTTGATCGTTGTCAGGTCGCCGAACGTCAGCGAGGAGTCGTCGAACTGTCCATCGTCGAGCTTCTCAGTCACGATGTCATCGACAAGCTTGCGAAGCCCCTCCTCGGTGGGCTGCTCCTGCTGTGCGTAGGCGCGAGCAGCGGCCTCGGTGGAATCGGAGATCATGACAATTGCCATCTCCTTGCCCTGTGGTTTCACACCCTGATGGCGGAACTGGCTTGCATCAACATCGGGGTCCTGGGTGAGCGCCTTGTGATAGAAGTAGCGCATCAGGCTGGTGCCATGGTGCATCCGAATACCGTTGGCGACGTCATCGGGAATCTTGTACTGCTTGGCAAGATCCAGACCGTCGAGGACGTGACCGCGGATGATCTCCGCACTCTCGGTGGGAGTCAGCTCATCGTGGGGGTTGTATCCGAGCTGGTTCTCGACAAAGTATTGAGGGGCTTCGGTCTTCCCGAGGTCGTGGTACCACGCTGCGGCTTGCGCCAACAACGGATCCGCATTGATCGACCGTGCAGCTCTACCGGCAAGCGATCCAACGAGCATCGAATGGTTGAAGGTCCCTGGCGCCTTCTCCTCAAGCTCCTGGAGCGCAGGGTGGTTGCGATCGAGCAGGTCGAGAAGCGACATCGTCGTGGTCACGCCGAATGCGTTCTCCAGGAAGGACACGAGCCCTTGAGCGAGGAACCCTCCGATCACCGCACCAATGAACGCCCACACCGCGGCGAGCCACGGCGATGCGTTGGCATCCGAGTAGTGGAACAAGAACTCCAGTCCAGCGGCTACCGGAGCAACGACTGCCGCAGACCCGATAACCGAAAGCCTGAGCTGGCTACGAGTTGAAACACTCGAGACGAACGCCACCGGCACTGCTGCCGCGATGCCCGCATACACAGTGAACGTGATGTCAGTAGTCGCGATCGCTGTGAACCCAGCCATAGGAATCGCCATGAGCAGCGCCGTTCGCTGATCGAACAGAATCGCCGCCATGACGCCGATTGCGACCGCGGGGATCACATATCCGATCGAATGATTGTCCGGACTAGTGACAAGCCCTGGCACACGAGCAGCCAGCACGCTGAGACCGAGAATGATCGCAAGCAGCACGATGTCTCGCGTCCGGTCGAGGTTCCTCGGAGCAATCCTCCACATGAGGAATGCAAAGACAAGGATGCTGATCGCACCGAACAGCGCAAGAGCCCAACCCGGTGCGGTGATCGTCGTCTCCGGCTCGTACAAGCCAAGCTCTTGGATCGCGACGACTTGCACGCTGCTGAGAATGTCGCCTTCCTTGGCGATCGTATCCCCAGCGTCATACGAGGTCGTCTGCGTCGGCACCGCATCTGCAGCTGCCTGCTTGTCGACCTCCCATTGCGCTTCATCGACACGCTCATTCGACTGAAGGCGTCGAGCGACATGAGCGGCGATCGCCGTGTGTGTCGTGTCGATGTCTGACTCGGGGATTCCGGCGATGAACATCGGGGGCCGCGTCGCCGGGTTCAAGTACTTCTGCTGCACGTCATTCAATGCTGATGCTGTGTCCCTGATACCCGCTTCAAGCTCGTCCTGCGCCCAACCGATCGCTGTTGCCTGCATGTCGGGGAACACGCTCGACTCGCCATCTGCAACCCGATCGAGGTCGCTGTCAAACAGCTCGACAAAGTTCGTGATGATCTCGATGCCGATGACTGCATGGGTTCCCGCAAGGAGTTCGACCTGCTCGGTCTTGTCCCTTCGGGGAAGCGTCGCCTCTTCGGGGATGGTCGTGGTTGTTGTCGGAACCGTCGTTGTTGTGGATGTGCCGGTCAGCGCAAAGGTCGTCAGATTCACCGTGGATCCAAGCTCAACCGAAACCCCGGCGAGGGGGGTCTGGGCCGCGACAACGCCGTCCATCTCCTCGTCCTCGGTTTCGATGTTTCCGGCGAGCACTGGTACCAGTCCTGCTGCCTCGGCCTCTGCCTCAGCTTCGGCGAGCGGCCGATCGATCAGGTTGGGGACCGTCGTGAATTCTGGGTCAGGAACGGGGAGGAAGGCTCCTTCTTCAAGATCTGAATAAAACGCATTGATCGCGTTCACCACAGCCTGTGAAGTTGTGGAGTCCTTTGTGTAGGGAGCGGGAACGTTGTTCTCCGCGAGCTGTCGAGCGCTCTCCGTCTTCTCCTCGTCGGGAATATCAGAGGTAGATCGATCGGCGACAAACGTCTCCGGAGAAGCTGCACCTTCGGCGACTTCAGGAGCGATCGGAGGAGTCGAGTCGTACCCGATCAGGAGAACAGTCGAGGCGAAGAGGATGACAAGACCAAGGATCCCAAGATGCACCGCAAGCCGGTTGTGTTCCATCCACGTGGTCATGAAGAAGCCTTCCGGCTCGATTCATACCGCGTGTAGGCATCGACAATGGCAGCAACAATGCGATGGCGAACGACATCGTCCCCTGTGAGTTCAACAAATCCAACGCCGTCGACGTTTCGGAGCACGCTTCGGACCACCTTGAGGCCAGAGGGACGGCCATCGCCAAGATCCATCTGCGTGACATCACCCGTGATGACCATCTTGGAGTTGAAGCCGAGCCTCGTGAGGAACATCTTCATCTGCTCGGGCGAAGTGTTCTGCGCTTCGTCGAGAACGACGAATGCATCGTTCAACGTGCGACCACGCATGTAGGCGAGAGGTGCGATCTCGATGGTGCCCTGCTCCATCAATCGGGCAGTCTCTTCTGGGCCGAACATTTCGTACAACGCGTCGTACAACGGGCGGAGGTATGGGTCGACCTTTGCTGCAAGGTCGCCCGGAAGAAATCCAAGCCGTTCGCCGGCCTCGACAGCTGGCCGAGACAGAATGATCCGTCGCACAGAACCGGACAGCAATGCCTCGACGGCACAGGCCATTGCGAGGTACGTCTTGCCAGTGCCGGCGGGACCCACCCCGAACACGAGCGTGTTCTCCCGGATGGCATCCACATATCGCTTCTGACCAAGCGTCTTCGCCCTGACGATCTTGCCTCTTCCGACCGTGATCGCATCGGTGAACACACCAGACGGCTTTGGCACGTCCGTCTTGACCATCGTGATCACGCGATCGACGCGGTCTGCGTCCAGCGATTGGCCTTCCTGCACCAGCACCAGGAGCTCCTCGAGCACCGTGTGGGCGAGGCCGACTTCCTTCTCGTCACCGTCGATATCGATCTCGTTGCCACGAGCAACAAGGCGCGCGCCAGGGAACGCGTTTTCAACGCGTCGCAAGTGCACGTCCCGATTACCCAATAGCTCCACCATGAGGTGATTGGAGGGAACGCGCACCCTGGAATCGGTGTCCGGCGGGTAGGTCAAGACCTAGCTCCTCGTACTTCCTGGCATCCGTGTGATGGGTAGCGGATCAAGAGTGACGCGAGTATATCCCGGGTACCCCTGTACAAACGGGCATATTGACGGTAGAGACCCGTCGAATCAGCGGCTCAGTTGGCGCCCGAAGTCCTCTGAAGACCCTCGACAAGCTCAGCATCCGCTACGTCAAGCATCATCGCAAGCATCGCAAGGTCCGAGCCCCGAATCGTCAGCATCTTTCCATTGAAGTCCTGGCGTTGCACCTGGATCTTCTGGAGAAAGCGGTCAACAACCAGCCCAGCAGCAGGATCAAGACTGTCGACCTTGGTGAGATCGATCGTGAGGGCACCAGGAGACGACTCAGCAATCTCAACAGTGTCTTCCTCTGGCAACAACTGGTTCATGGGAACGTCGTAGCACACAGCAAGACGGCGGAGACGCGGCAGCGACAGGCTGCGTTCGCCACGCTCGTACGCGCCGAGAACGGCTGCTTTGAACTCGCCGTCTGTGGCGCGGTGGACGTCTTGAAGCGACATGCCACGCTGCTGACGGATCGAGCGCAGGCGTTCCCCTACCCGCTCGTTGTAGTCCATGCTGTTCTCCCTTACCACCCTACGCATAAGCCCGAATACGCTCGGTGTTATCGTCATCGTAGCGTCATTCGTGTCCCCACGCCATGCAATCCGAGGTTTCAGTACAAGAAATCTCAGTTCGAGAAGTACGCAGCAGCGACGATGGCTGCCGTCTCGGTGCGCAGCACGTTGCCGGGCAGCCGGACATGGCGAGCAAACATCGCACGTTCGCGGTCGCTCCACCCACCTTCTGGGCCAACCACCACCGTTACGCAGGAATCGACCTCGATGTCACCAATATCAACATTTGCCGAAGCGTCGGCAAGCACACCATCGGTCAACGACAGAAGCTCGGCCTCATCTATCGACATCAGCCAGGCTCCTCGGCTTTGCTCAAGAGCGCTGGCCGCCCAACCATGTGACCGCTCCGACTTTGGCGCCTTGGTCTGTGCGTGGTCGGATCGAATCCATCGCAAAGTAGCGACGCCAAGCTCCTGCGACTTCTCGACGATGAACCGCTGTCTCTCTTTCGAATGCGGCGGAGCGACTGCAATCGTGACCGCGGGCACGCTTGCGGGAATGGTCTCCTCGGCTCCCCGATCGACCGCTCCTTCGGCCCACACGCCCGTTCCGATCGAGCCGCGGCCATCGGTATACGACACGGATGCCCCGTCTGGGTAGCGCAACGCCTTCGTCAGGTGCTGTGCCGTTCCCTTCGGGACGCTCAACTGTGGCGCGCCCCACTCGCCTGGGAGATACAGATGCGGCTGATGCCTCATCGGCGAAAGAGGCCACGCTTCTTGCTCGAGGGCTTCTCGCCTCGGAGCTCGGCATAGTCGCGGAGAACGTCTTCCTCTTTGTCCTCAAGATCGGTCGGGACCGCAACTTCGACGTGAACCAGCATGTCGCCACGACCGCGACGTTGGAGATGAGGAACGCCCTTTTTTCCCAGTCGATACACCGTCTCCGGCTGCGTTCCTCTCGGGATCTCAAGCTCCTCTGTCTCACCGTCGAGCAGCGGTACCTCTACATCGGTGCCGAACGTCGCTTCGGTGAATCCGATCTTCACCCTGTGGTGGAGATCGTCGCCAACCCTCTGGAAGCGATCGTCTTCCTTCACACTGATTTCTACGTACACGTCACCGGCCGGTGCATTTCGCTGTCCGGCACTCCCCTTGCCCGTGAGCCGAAGCCTCGTCCCGGTGTCGACCCCTTGTGGTACTTCAACCGTCAAAGAGACTTCACCGGAGTGGCGGCCCTGTCCGTGACATACCTCGCACGGATGGTCGATGCGTTTCCCGCTGCCCTGGCAGTCGGGGCAGTCCGTGACCGACATCATCGTGCCGAGCAACGTTTGCCGAGCGGCCTGGACGCGGCCTTGGCCGTCGCATGTGCTGCACATGATCGGATCGTGCCCTGGCTCCGCCCCGACACCATCACACGTCTCACAGCGCACATGGCCGGAGAATGACACCTCGCGCTCCAGCCCGAACGCAGCTTCTTCGAGATCGAGGTCAAGCCGCACCGCGACATCCTGACCCCGCTGTGGGCCGCCCCGGGCGCCACCAAAACCGGAGAAGCCGCCGAAGCCGCCGCCAGCACCGCCGAAGAACTGGTTCAGGATGTCCTCGAGCCCGCCAAACTGGCTGAACAGGTCCTGTCCACCAAAAGTCTCGCCACGGTCGTATCTCGCTCGCTTCTGCGGATCAGACAAGACCTCATATGCCTCGGCTATATCTCGAAAACGGTGTTCCGCCTCCGGGTCGCCTGGATTGGCATCTGGGTGTGTCTCGCGCGCAAGCGCACGGAAGGCCTTCTTGATCTCGTCAGCCGAGGCGTCACGTGCGACACCGAGAGTCTCGTAATAGTCGCTCATGTTTCCTCACCAAATCGGTCGCCAAGACCTTCTGATACTTCCTCGACCACACGGATGGTCCTGCGATAGTTCATCCGCATGGGTCCAATCACACCCACACGACCCTTGCCGCCTGTCGGCGTCTCATAGGTCGTCGTCACGACTGCAAGATCATCACCTCTGCCGACTTCGGAACCGAACCGCACATGCGTGCCGTCCGTATCGTCCGTCATAAGATCGATGAGCGAAGCCTCCTCGTCAAGTACACCGAGCAGGCTCTGCACCATCGAGAGGTCGCTCCACAGAGAGGCCATTTGTGCTGCGCCGCTGACATACACCTCTCGGTCTGATGCCTCGGCAAGCAGTTGGTCCCGGACAGGGGCAACGACCCTGCGGACAGCTGCTGGCAAGTCGCTCCTGCTCAAGCTGTCCTCAGCATCGGCATTGCGAAGTGTGTGTCCCTGGAAAGCTGCGGCAATCAGCCGCTCAGCAGATTCGATCGTCGCCTGATCTGCAACGGTGCCGAGGTCAACAAAGTCCTGATGCACCCGACCATTCGCTGCCACCGCAACCACAAGTACCACGGAGCCGCCAAGCGGCACGAGCTTGATGTCGGTAATGATGTCAGTCGCTGTTGCCGGGCCAACCACGACGGAGGGGTAAGCCGTCAGCTCGTTGACGAAAGATGACGTGTCCCTGAGCACTTCGGAGAGCTGTCGGTGGACGTCCTGGAAGAACGAGTCGATGCGGCGCCTTGTTGCCTCCCTGAGACGAGCAGGAGCAAGATGATCGACGTAGAAGCGGTAACCGTGGTCCGTAGGCACTCGACCTGCAGAGGTGTGTGGCTGTGCGACAAACCCATACGACTCGAGACGGGAGATGTCGTTGCGAATCGTGGCAGACGACACGTCGAGGCCACTCACGTCCAAAACGGTTTGTGAGCTGACAGGCTCTCCGGTGCGGATGTACTCCTCAACCAGAGCCTTCAGAACCTGCGATCTGCGGTCATCGAGCATGAAGGAAAGTTAGCAATCGGGCATGGAGACTGATAACGCTTCCCTCGCGACGGCATCAGCGAGCAGCAGATTCGCCACGCGGACACGGTCGTCGGTTACGACCAGGACTTCAGCATCGACGAAACGCCTGCCGGCATCGGATTCGAGGAACCTCTCTGCGGTCTCTGTTCTTGCCGTTCCGGCCCCGAGCCGGAGGCCAAGCATGAACCGATCCCGCTCCTGCTCAAGAGGCGTGAGTTCTTCGCTACCAAGCCTCGGGCGAACTCCGCGCTCGACGTCGGCGAGGTACCTATCGATCCGTCTGTGGTTGCGTGACCGAGTCCCCCAGTGGTGGTCGTGAGCACCAAGCCCGAAGGCGACGTACTCGCCATGCGCCCATGTCGACAGGTTGTACCGGCACGCATGGCCGTCCCGTGCGAAGTTGGAAACCTCGTATCTCCCAAACCCGGCATCGGCTGCCATGGCGTCGAGCAACTCGTACCGGTCGGCCTGCACGTCGTCGTCGGGTCCGGGGGCTCCGTCGCCAACTTCACGCGACAGCTGGGTACCCGGCTCAACCGTCAATGCGTATGTGCTCAGATGGTTGACCGGAAGATCCAGCACTCTTGCGGCTGTCGCAGTCCATGACGCTTCGGTCTCGGAGGGGTGACCGATGATCGCATCAACACTGATCGTCGTGAAGCCCGCCTGCCTTGCTCCGTCGACGGCGTCACTCACCATTGCAGCATTGTGCAGACGGCCGAGATGGCCGAGCACATTGTCGTCCATCGACTGCGCACCGATCGACACGCGCGTAAACCCAACACCCACAAGGTCTGCTCCGAGCTGTGGACTCCAGTCCTCAGGATTGATCTCGAGCGACACCTCGGCGTCGTCCCGCAAGCCGAACCGACTCCGCAACGCCTCGGTTACGTGGCCAAGCAGCTCTGGCTTGACTCTCGATGGAGTGCCACCGCCAAAGTTCACTGCGTGGAGCTCACCGATGCCGTCCTCCATCGCGATCTCGTCGCACAGCGCAGCGACATATCGATCGTGCGAAACGTCCTCGTTCGACTCGTCAACGATCGCAAAGTCACAGTACGGACATCGTCGTGCACAGAACGGGATGTGGATGTATGCCGACTTCCATGAGTGCGCGACATCTGCGAGAGCGGGTGAGTCTGGAGGGCCGGAGAGGTCGCTGGCGACGTCACTCATCGCTTATCTTGAGGGCGGCGACGAATGCTTCCTGGGGTACCTCAACGGAACCAACCATCTTCATCCGCTTCTTGCCCTCTTTCTGACGCTCAAGCAGCTTTCGCTTACGCGTGATATCTCCGCCATAACACTTGGCGGTCACGTCCTTGCGCTTCGCCTTCACCGTCTCACGACTGATCACCCGTGACCCAACGGCCGCTTGGATCGGTACATCGAACAACTGACGCGGGATCAATTCACGGAGCTTCTTCACCATCGCCTTGCCATACGAATACGAACGGTCCCTGTGGACGATCGTTGAGAAGGCATCAACCGGCTGGCCGTTCAGGAGAATGTCGACACGTACAAGCTCAGAGGCCCGGTAATCCATCGGCTCGTAGTCGAGCGACGCATATCCCCTCGTGCGAGATTTCAGCTGGTCGAAGAAGTCGAACACGATTTCTGCGAGCGGCATCTCGTAGTGAAGCTCGACGCGTTCGGGAGACAGATAGGTCATCTCCCCCATCACGCCACGCTTCGACTGCACAAGCTCCATCACCGTGCCGATGTAGTCGCTTGGCGTAATGATCATGACCTTGACGTACGGCTCCTCGATGGACAGCAGCCCGCCCGGATCCGGCAGATCCTGCGGACTCTGAATCACCATCTTTGAGCCATCGGCAAGGTTCGCCCGGTACTCCACCGAGGGCGCAGTGGCGACCAGATCAAGGTCGTACTCGCGCTCGCGGCGCTCCCGCACGATCTCCATATGGAGAAGTCCAAGGAACCCTGCCCTGAAACCGAACCCAAGTGCACGGCTTGTTTCCGCTTGATATACAAGTGAGGAGTCGTTGAGCCTGAGCTTGTCGAGTGCCTCACGAAGCCGTTCGAAGTCGTCCCCGTCGGTCGGGAACAGACCGGAGAACACCATGGGCTTCGGTTCGGCATAGCCAGCAAGCGCATCGTCCGCCGGGTCTTCAGTCCATGTCACCGTGTCGCCAACGCGGATCAGGTCGATGTCCTTGACTCCTGTGATCAGGTACCCGGCCGAACCTGCCCCGAGTTGTCCAGTCGGCTCGATCGCGGGCCTCCGGACACCTACCTCATCGACTCCGAGGTCCTCTTCACTCGCCATCAGCCTGATCTGGTCGCCCTTGGTCATCGTGCCGTCGACAACCCGAACCAAGGCCACGACACCCCGATAGGTGTCGTAGTACGAGTCGAACACCAGGGCTCTCAGCTGTGCGTCCGGATCTCCTTCGGGTGGAGGGAGCTGCTCAACGATCAATTCGAGAAGCTCATCGATGCCGATGCCTGACTTTGCGGAAACACGGATCGCTTCGGCTGGGTCCCCACCGAGGACGCCAGCAATCTCGGCTGCTACCCGGTCCGGCTCGGCAGCTGGCAGATCGATCTTGTTGATGACGGGAATGACTTCGAGTCCCGACTCGATCGCCATGTACGCGTTCGCAAGTGTCTGCGCCTCAATCCCTTGCGATGCATCCACAAGAAGCAGCGCACCCTCACATGCCTCGAGCGATCGGGAGACCTCGTACGAGAAGTCGACGTGTCCCGGTGTGTCGATGAGGTTGAGCTCGTAGATATCGCCATTTGGGCGGGTGTAATCGATCCGGACGGCGTTGGCCTTGATGGTTATCCCGCGCTCACGCTCGAGATCCATCTCATCGAGAAGCTGGGCGCGCATCTCACGCTCGGAGATGGCGCCGGTCCTTTCGAGAAGGCGATCGGCGAGCGTCGACTTCCCGTGATCGATGTGGGCGATGATGCTGAAATTGCGGATGCGCGATTGATCCATGACGACTCCGGCGGGGTGTGCCGCTGCTGCGACGGAAACGAGTGTACCGTTGCGGCGTTCGGGTGCTATTCTGCCGACGTTCCCACTGCACCTCGCGAGGTTCTTTTCGTATGGCCAACATCAAGTCACAAATCAAGCGCAACCGACAGAACGAACGTCGGAATGAGCGCAACCGTGCAATTCGCAGCGAGCTGCGGACCCGCACGAAGCAGGCTCTTGCCGCCGCCGAGTCCGGCGATGCAACAAAGGCAGAAGAACTGCTCGTCGTCGCTCAGAAGCGCTACGACATGGCGGCATCCAAGGGTGTCCTCCACAAGAAGACGGCAGCACGCCGCAAGTCACGCCTGACCGCACAGGTCCGTTCGCTCCTCGCGTAGTGACCGACAGCGAAGGCACCTGGCTCACTCCCGAGGCTCTCAAGAAGCTTCAGGACGAGCTCGACCATCTCACGACAACAGGTCGCGAGGAAGTTGTCGCTCGTATTGCTGAGGCACGTGACCACGGAGATCTCAAAGAGAACTCTGAGTACGACACCGCCAAGAACGATCAGGGCCTCATGGAGGCCCGGATTCGTCAGCTCAAGCACATCATCGACAACGCCCGGATGATCGAAGCTGGCGACGGATCATCAGTCTCCATCGGCTCGATCGCAACGGTCATCGACGAGGATGGCGATGAGCTGGAATTCTTCGTCGCTCCCGCCGAGAACAAGCTGCCTGGAATGCTGCTCGCTTCTCCGGACAGCCCGCTTGGTGCAGCGCTCCTCGGGGCTGCTCCTGGCGATGACGTCACCTACGATGCACCGGGCGGCACCTTCACCTACACCGTGAAAGAAGTCAGGGTCCACTGACCCAAGCGCTTCTCAGGTATTCATCCAGCGGCTCATCGCAACCGTAAGACGTTCCAAAGTGACACGATGCGTCGGCTCCGGTTGGGTCTTCAACGTCAGATCAGCCTTTGCGATTGCCTTGATTGACAACGCAAGCGCTTCGCCATTGGCGCGGGTGCGTGACTGCCAGATCTTCTTCGTCGCATAACTGTTCGGATTGACCTTCGCCCATGATGCGAACGTGTCGTAGTCGGGAGCGACAGCGGCGAGCGACCGTTTCCGAACCTCACCTTCGAGGTACGACAGCAAGATGAGTGGGTGCTGGTGATGGAGAAAGTCAGCAAGCCGGCGAAGCGCTTCCCCGCTGTCCCCTGACATGATCGCATCACCGAGGAACCACATTGGTTCGTCTGGCCGAGAAGTGAACCGGTCGTGAACATCGTCGGCGGTGATGGTCTTGCCCGCCACGGAGAGCTGGTCCAGAGCTCGCTTCATTGCTGAGGTGTCCGAACCGAATCGGTGGAGCATCTCCGTGCGAGCTTCCTGATCGATCCGGAGACCGCGCTCGCGCGCCTCGGCGGTAAGCCACGAGGCAGCATCTCTCTCGGTGATGGCTTTGATCGCAACCGTCTCACCCGTGAGCACCTTCTTGATCGGTGCCGGGAGCGTTCCAGAGGCCACGAAGACTGCCGCGGACGAGTCCGGATCGGAATCGGAAAGCAGCTCGGCGATGGTGTCCACCTCTGCCTTCAGAAGCGACTGCGCATCAACCACGATCACACCTGTCGTTCCACCGAAAAGCGAACCGGATTGCAGCGCAGGCACGATCGCCGCAACAGGCTCTCGCAGCAGCGAGGCATCGTCAGAGCCTGTGCCTTTTGCAGGCACGTCGATGCGCTGCGGATCCTCCACGCCATCGGCCGCGAGCAATCGCTCCGCTTCCTCCAGCATTCGTTCGCGTTCTGAGGGCCCAGCCTCTCGCGGTCCTGCAACAGCATGCCAACCCATATCTGCAATGTAGCCGGAGGGCGAGACGTGATCTCAGGGGTCTGAGAGCGGAATGACCACGTCGCCGTCGCTCGTGGAACGTATCGCGACACCGAGATCGGTGAGGAGCTCCACGATCGAGTCATGAGGGTGGCCGTAGGTGTTCGACCCGTACGAGAGCACAGCTTCGGACTGGACCGTTCGTTCGAGCCATCGCAAATCGTTCGTCGACGATCCGTGGTGAGGCACGACAAGGACGTCGGGGTGTACCGCAGGTAGATCGTGCTGTGCGGCCCCCTCGATGTCTCCGCCGAGAAGCAAGTCCCTCGAATGGGCGACACGCAGCACGACCGAACCGTCGTTGTCGGACAGATACCTCCGATTCGGTGAGAGGACCTCAATCGTGACATCCCCAACAAGCGCCGAACGCCCGGCGGATACCTCGACCACCACAACACCGGCATCGGTCGCTCGGTCTTTGACTGCCGCGATACCTGGATCCCGTTCGGCAAAGCCGGAGACCCACAGTTGGCCAACGTCAACGGTGCTGAACACCTCCATCAGTCCTCCGACATGATCCGCATCGCCATGGGTCGCAACGACGATGTCCAGACGGGACACGCCATAGCTCCTCAGAAGGCCATCGAGCACCAGCGGATCCCTGCCGCCATCGACGAGCATCGTCGCGCCAGACGGCGATTGCACGAGGATTGCATCGCCTTGCCCGACGTCGAGCGCCACGGCTCGCGGTGTGGCTGGCCAAGGTGCCGGGCCGGTCGGCAATGAGACGAAGAGAACCACAGCGAGTGCTACCGCAAGAGGCCTGGTCGGGGCGAACATCAGCCCGAACCCGATTCCGGCTGTCGCTGTCGCACCCAGCAGATCCAACTGTGGACCTGACTCCGCAGCCTCTGCAATCGCCAGGACGATCGATCCACCGCCTTGGGCGGCCGTCGCGAGCAGCGGAACCGGGAGTACCACTGCCGCCATCCCGATAGTGGTCGACAGAGCTACAACTGGAGCCGCCACAAGGTTCGCAAGCGGCGCGGCGAGCGGGATCGAGCCAAATACCGCGACGATCAATGGGGCCACTGCCAGCTGAGCGCCAATCGTTGCACCGAGTGGTGTCCACAGCCAGCGAGGTGTGCGGCTGCGGGTGACGGACACTCCAAGCATCACGCCAACTGTCGCAAGAACCGAAAGCTGGAACCCGAGAGACAGGAGCAGATCGGCTGACACGAGCAGCAGCGCTGATGCAGCGACCCCGATTGCGACCCATGGATCCGTCGGAACGCCGACGAGTCCGCCAACCAGCGGGACTGCTGCCATGGCAGCGGCTCGCACGACCGACGGCTCCCAACGAGTGGCAACCACAAAGACCAGGAGTCCGACGATCCCAAAGACGGCTCTCGTCCGCGGGCTGATCGAGAGCGGGATACCGACGAGCCACCATGCTGCAAGAAAGAGGGCAACGTTCGATCCGGACACCGCGACAAAGTGAGAGAGCCCGCTTCGTCTGAGGTTCTCCAGATCCCTTGCGGAGACGTCGTCGGTGTCTCCCACGAGGAAGCCGACAAGGAGGGCGCCAGATCGAGCCGAGGTATCGAACGTGTCGCGGACCCGCAACCGAAGCGCATTCCCGGCTACGAGAATCGGGTTTACGGTTTTGGAGAGCACGTCGACCTCGGGAGTTCGGAAGGTTCCGGCAACGATGTCCGGACCAATTCGTCTTGGACCGCCGACAAATCGCCCGTCCATTTCGAGCGTGTCGCCCACCTCAACCATCGCATCCCCAGCGACAAGAGCGATCGGCGGCCCATCCCATTCGATTCCCTCCCACGAGATCGGTCGCACGACCGCCAGCTGCTCTTTCCCCTGGGGATCCTCAATCACCGTTGCACGCAGATGGCCACTCCCAGTCAGCCTTGGCTCACCCGAGATGCTTCGCGCATCAGCGGCCAGTCCCGAAACGAAACCGGCCAACACGAGAATCGCCAACGTCGCACCATTCCACGGGCGAGATCGGGTTGCCAGCAGCGCCAGCGCCGCCGCACCAACAGAAAGCCACAATGGCGATGCAATCCCCACAGCGACGCAGAGGGCCCCTCCAACACACCACCGGCCAGGGACCGAGATGTCTCGGATCAGGGATTCGATATGTGTGGCCGCATGGTGGCAAGCTTTGCTTCGCCAATGCCGGCGACGTCGAGAAGGTCCTCAACCGTCCGGAACAGCCCAGCGTCGGTGCGATGATCAACGATCCGTTGAGCCAACACCGGCCCAACACCTGGAAGCTGTGTCAGAT
Organism: Acidimicrobiia bacterium; assembly: GCA_051011415.1. Taxonomy (GTDB): domain Bacteria; phylum Actinomycetota; class Acidimicrobiia; order Spongiisociales; family UBA5794; genus SZUA-442. The sequence continues at coordinate 12,576 of JBPCTY010000138.1, read as the reverse complement.
CCGATTGCGAAGCGGTGTTCACATCAACACCTGCTTCGGTCGAAGTACCGCCCCCAACGGCATCCCCTGCACGAGGGACAGAAATCCGTCCGCCATCGCGAACGGGTTCGGCAAGATTTACCGAGTCCAGCACTGCGTCGTGCGATGCACCGCCGGCTGCCGCGATCGCATCCGCAACCCTGGCATCAGGCGGAACCACGACCAGTCCGGGCCGAAGAACCGCACCGGACACGTGAACTGTCACGCCCGAACTCACGGAAGTCGGCGGTTGAGGAAGTGTCCCCTCAGGTACTGTGCCAGTCGATCCAAGACCGAACCAGAACACTCCTCCGACGACAAGAAGCGCGGCGACTCCGATCACTGTTACATGAAGATTCGGCTGGACGCGTTGCATACACATGCCGCTCGCCACGGGCCAGATGTATCAGCTCGCTGGACTCAGTACAAGACCTGCAGTTAGAAGGGCAAGAAGGCGATCAGGCCTTCGATCTCGTCGAGTTGGGTCTCAGCCCAGTCCTCGATCTGTGGCCCCCACACGATGAACACGCCTGCCAGAAGGTTGACACCGCTATGCAGGGCGATCGGTAGCGACAGGTTTCCTCGACGCAGGGCAACCCAGGCCAGCACGATCCCGAGCAGGAAGAGACCCGGGACCGCAGCAATCGCATTGAAGTCGAGCAGCGCATGAATTCCGCCGAATATCGCTGCCGAAATCAGGATCGAGGGCCAGGCTCCAAGACTGCGCCTCAGCGCAGACAGCAGGATCCCTCGGTAGATGATCTCCTCGACGATCGGAGCGAGCACGGCGAGTGAGATCAATGTGACAAGCTGCTCGGCCGTCGATGTTGCGGACCCGGCGACGTCGGATACACCCTGTTGCGGAGGATCGCTGCCGAAAACGAGGTAGATGATCGGGAAGGTGATGATCGCGACGGCGATCTGGAGTAGGAAGCCTGCAGGTACACCCCACCAATCCTTGCCCCGGATGACGAGCCCAACATCCGCCGACAGGGACCCGGTCCCTCTTTTCCGGGACAGCCACCACACGACGAGCATGCTGCCGCCGAATTGGGCCGCAAACACAGTCGCAAACGGAAGAGGATCAAGCGGATCGATACCAGCGATCGCAAAGACAATCGTGACGATGAATGCGCCGGCGATGCCGGCGACAAACACTGACACAGCGTCGATGTATCTCCAGTGCATCGTGTCGAGATACGTATCCGGCTTCGGCGGTGGTGCTGATGACTCGATCATTGTTCCGAAAAGATACGACTCGCTCGGTCATAGGCCTCGGTCTCGAACCGAATGCAGCGGTACGCCGTGGAATGGTCGAGGCCCATCAGGCGAAATGTCGCATAGTCACCGATGTAGGACACCAGGAAACGGCAAGGCCCTTCGTCTGCCCATTGATGCACGTGGACGAGTTCATGCGCCACAAGCTCAAGGTCCTCGCCTGCGACGACCGCCTCATATCGCTCTGGCGACACGAAGATTCGGCTCCCGAGCGTGATCGCATGGATTCCAGAACCGAGCAAGGCCGCCATCGGTGCCGGCATGGGTTCGATCAAGGCGTCGAGGGTCAGCAGTTCTGCGAGACGTTCCTGATCAGATGCAACCGAGCTTGCGAGAATGCTCACACGACCAGGCTGACGACATTCGGCAGCCGGGCGATCACCTTGCGCGGCTCGGCTCCACCAGTGTGGGCCAGGACACGTTCAGATGCGAGAGCGAGCGCGACAGCGTCGGCTTCACTGATCGCAATTGGAACATCGATGCGGTCCCGCACCTTTCCGTTCACCTGGATCACCATCGTCGTCGTCTCCTCAGTGACCAGTTCGGGATCGAAGATCGGCCACTCAGCCACGACAATCGACCCTTCCTTGCCCATGCGACTCCATAGCTCCTCGGCGATATGGGGAGCTAGCGGGGCGAGCAACCGGGGAAGTACCGATGCGATGTCGGCGGGAACTGTGTCCTCACCGACGAGCGCGTTGTTGAGTTCAAACAACCGAGCAACGGCTGTGTTGAAGTGCAAGTTGTCCATATCAGTTGTCACGGCATCGATCGTGCGATGCAACAGAATCTGCAGTTCGCCCGAGGCTGGCTCATCGGAGACGAGCAGCTCGCCTTCCTCACCAACAAAGTTGCGCCAGAGTCGTTGAAGGAACCGGTGCACACCAACGATGTCCCTGGTGCTCCACGGGCGTGATGTGTCGAGCGGCCCCATGAACATTTCATACAGACGAAGTGTGTCGACGCCGTACTCGTCGAAGATCTCATCAGGGGTTACCCCGTTCTTGAGCGACTTACCCATTTTTCCGTAGAGCCTGGTGACGGGTGTGCCGTCATGGGTGTAGGTGCCGTCCACTTCAACAACCTCATGAGCTGGGACGTAGAACTCCCGGTCATCCTGAAATGCCTCAGCAAGGATGTAGCCCTGATTGAAGAGCCGGCCAAACGGCTCCGGCGTCGAAACGTGGCCAAGGTCGTACAGGAGCTTGTGCCAGAAGCGGGCATACAGAAGATGCAGCACAGCGTGCTCGACGCCTCCGACATACAGATCTACGCCGTTCTCCCCCATCCAGTATCGCTCTGCTTCCGGCGAGACAAGCACGCTGTCGTTGTCCGGATCGATGAAACGCAGGTAATACCAGCACGACCCGGCCCACTGGGGCATCGTGTTGAGCTCTCTCGTGTACCGCACTCCGTCGATGTCGACAAACTTCCAATCATCGCCGGCGCGCGAGAGGGCTGGCGTTGGGTCGGCGTCCTTGTCCTCAGAAGCATGCGGCCGGTAGTCATCGACATCCGGCAACTCGAGCGGCAGATCAGCCTCGGGCACGGGAACCAGCTCGCCGTTCGGTCCGTGGAGAATCGGAATGGGCTCTCCCCAGTATCTCTGTCGGGAGAACAGCCAGTCTCGGAGACGGTATGTCGTCGTTCCCTCTCCATGCCCATTGATCTGGAGCCACTGGATGATGCGCGATTTCGCTTGATCGATCGACATGCCGTCGAGGAAGCCGGAGTTAACGGCCGGGCCTTCGCCAAGGAATGCGTCGCCTTCGAACTCGCGCGGGGGCTGAACGGTTCGGACGATCGGTAGCTCGAACTTCTCTGCGAACTCCCAGTCGCGCTCGTCCTGTCCCGGCACGGCCATGATCGCACCGGTGCCGTATCCCATCAGCACGTAGTCGGCGATGAAGATCGGGATCTGGTCGCCGGTTAGCGGGTTGATGGCGAATGTCCCGGTGAAGACGCCTGTCTTCTCCTTGTCATCCGCTTGTCTGTCTCTCTCTGATCGCTGCGACGTGGCAAGTCGGTACGCACCAACGGCATCGGTTGGGTTCTCAATTCCGAGGGTCCACTCCGGCAGGGTCCCATCCGGCCATTGGCTCGTCGTGATGTCGTCGACGAGCGGATGCTCAGGTGCGAGGACCATGTAGGTCGCACCAAAGATCGTGTCAGGGCGTGTCGTGAACACACGAAGCGGCGCCTGCTGCCCTTCGACCTCAAAGACGATGTGGGCGCCCTCAGATCTCCCGATCCAGTTGCGTTGCATCGTGCGAACGCTTTCCGGCCAATCGATGTCATCGAGATCATCAATCAGACGATCGGCATACGCGGTGATACGCAGCATCCACTGGCGGAGCGGACGTCGGTAGACAGGGAAGTTTCCTCGCTCTGATCGTCCGTCTGGTGTCACTTCCTCGTTGGCCAGAACGGTTCCGAGTTCGGGGCACCAGTTCACGGGTACTTCGTCGATGTAGGCGAGTCGTTGACTGTTCAAATACGCGTGACGGTCATCCTCCGGGAGGTTTCGCCACATGACGCCATCCGCTGACCGAAGGCCATCTTCAAGTTCAGCAACGAGTTCCGAGATCGGTCGAGCCTTCTGCTGTTCGTCGTCGAACCATGCACCAAAGAGCTGGAGGAAGATCCATTGGGTCCACTTGAAGTACGACGGATCGGTCGTTGCGATGCTGCGGTCCCAGTCGTACGAAAAGCCGAACGACTTCAGCTGGCGGCGATACGTGTCAATGTTGGCGGCGGTCGTCGCAGCAGGGTGCACCCCCGTCTCCACTGCATACTGTTCGGCGGGGAGACCGAATGAATCGAACCCCATCGGGTGGAGGACGTTCGCCCCGTGCATCCGGTGGTATCTGCTGTAGATGTCGGTACCGATGTAGCCAAGTGGATGGCCAACGTGCAGACCCGATCCCGATGGATACGGGAACATGTCGAGGATGTACTTCTTTGGCTTGGTGTCGTCAAAGCCGACATCGCCAGGATTCGGGACGCGATACGTCCCGTCCTCGTCCCATATCCGCTGCCAACGGGTCTCGATTTCTTGGAAGTCGTAGCTTGCCAGGGGTGTCTCCTCGTGGAGCCGGAAGCGTAGCGACTCAACGCCCGGACGCCGATTCCATCCAACTTCGAGAACGAAGGCCTCAGCGGCCTACGTCCGGGTCGGTCTGGGTTGCACGCATACGGACCGAGTACGCAGAGTCCCCAGACAGGATGCCACTTCGCCCAAACAGGCGTCCGTTCTGCCAATTCGACAGGCCAAGCTCGGGCTTATTCAGCGCATATTGACCGTCTACCCATCGCGTGAAACCTGTTCCTACGAACGGGGCGTCGATCGTGGCAAAGAATCTGTCCTGAAGATCCTGGTCCTCTGAGATCAAGGAAGCCACGAATCGCGGCGCCTGTGTGTTGAAGAGCTTCACTGCATCGGAGACCCCATCAACGACGTGGATAGTGATTTCCGGGCTGTCCTCCCACTCCCATTCCTCGCCGAGGCGATCCGGTCCGATCATCTCGGCAAGTGGCTCCTCAACGTCGCCGCCAGAGCGGGCGATCGCCGCAGTCGTATCAAACCACCGGGAAGGAACATGCGGCGCCGCGTCCTCCGTCACGTGCACCTTGGGGTTCACGCCTCGGCGCTCAGCCGCCTTCTCCATGGCGTGGAGCAGGGCAGGAACAAGGTCTTCAGCACGGTCCGAGGTCACGCACACCGTGTTCACCGTGTTGCACACTTTTCGATCAAGTGAGTGATAGACCGCTGCCCCGAACACATCTCCCGATGCGTCTGGGCCCGCAACGATCCATGCCCCGCCGGTGCCATGAAGGCTCACGGCGTTCCCCGCCTGACGAGCGACTGCACCGAGGCGCGTAGTCGCTTCGCCAGACCCCCGTGCGACGGCAAGGCTGAGCCGGGGATCGTTCATCATCGCAAGACCAGAGGCGCGGGATCGGCTGGCAACCAGTGAAGCCGCACCCTGGGGAAGCCCGCTCGCCGCAAGCGCTGGATCAAGCGCATGTTTCACGATCGCGCTTGCGGTGCCGAGTGCATCAGAACCGATTCGGAAAACGACCGTATTGCCGCCACGAAGCACCCCCGTCGCATCGGCAAAGACGTTTGGTCTGCCTTCGAATACAAACCCGATCACCCCGAGTCCGTCGATGACCTGCTCCAAGTGCCATCCGTCGTGGTCGATCGTGTCGACGACCGCCCCCCTGCCAGAGGCTGCGAGCGCCCAGCCACTCAGACCCTCAATCATCCCGGCACGCATCCGGTCGGACAGGATCAACCGGGTTACAGATCGACCACGCTGCTTGGCGTCCGCCACGTCTGCTGCGTTCGCCTCTGCGATTGCATCGAAGGTTGCATTGTCCGCAAGCCTCTCTGCGAACTCGAGATAGAAGTTGGTGATGCTCTGATCCGAGACATCCCCCATCTCCATGAAGGCGTTGACGGCAGCGGTCACCGCAGTTCCTGCGGTCGCCGCGGCTTCGGATGGCAGATGGACAAGCTCTCCGTTGTGCTGGAGCACGATCAGAGAATCACCGTCGACGAATGCCTCGGCCAACTCGTCGCCGACGTACGCAACCTTGTCTCCACCCCACGGGATCGGCATGCCAGGAGTGAGCGAAGTCAGGGTCTCATTCTGAGGTGTCATAGGCGCATCCGTGGTCGCTGCGGTGTCGGCCTGGGATTGCAGCGTCAGTAGCTGAGGACCGCATGTAGCGGTCCTTCAAAACGGGATCGACCCCCGAGAAACGAGAGTTCCATCAGCATCGAAGCGCCAACAACGGTTCCGCCTGCCTTTTGCACAAGCTCGTCGGTTGCAGCAAGTGTGCCACCAGTGGCTAGGACATCGTCAACGATCAACACCCGAGCTCCCGATGAGAAGGCATCCTCATGGATCTCCAGCGAGTCAGTCCCGTACTCGAGGTCGTAGGTAACGGACACCGTCTTTCGTGGAAGCTTTCCTGGCTTGCGTACCAAGCCGACACCTGCGCCAATTCGTTCGGCGATCGAGCCTGCCATCAGGAAGCCACGAGACTCGATACCAACCACGATGTCGACATCATCGTCCAGATATGGTCCTGCCATCTCGTCGACCGCCTGCAGAAATGCTTCGGGGTTCGCAAGCAGCGGTGTGATGTCCTTGAAGACGACACCGGGTTCGGGGTAGTCGGGGACGTCGGCAATGAACTCATAGAGATCGACCATGTCGCCGAGGCTAGCGTCGGACGTGCGCAGGCACAGATCAGGTCCTTTGATGAGGTGCAGTCAACCGGGGATCGGCTTTCCACCTAGCGGTACATCGTCCCGCCTGACGGAACGAATCGACTACACTCCGTATCATGACGGAAACCGATCAGGGCACGCAAACGATCACGGCTGTCGAACGCGCAGCGAACGTTCTGCTGCTCTTCGCCGAGACAGATCGCGCGGATCTCGGCGTCACCGAGATCTCAAACGAGCTTGGCCTGTCCAAGGCGGTCGTGCATCGCATCCTCAACTCGTTAAAGGCGAACGACTTGGTCGAATCCAATGAAGGCACGCACCGCTACTCCCTCGGTCCCGCAGCAGTCGCGCTTGGTCTCACCTACTTGAACCGGATCGACGTCCGAAACGTTGCCAGACCGATCATTCGTGAGCTTTCGAACACAATGGATGAGACTGCCACGCTTTCAATCCTTTCGGGATCCGAACGCATCTACATCGACCAAGTGACACCTGCCAGAGAGGTCAAGATGGAGGTGGTGCTTGGTCACCCCTACCCGCTGCATGCAGGAGGTTCGTCGAAGGTCATGCTGGCGCACCTACCTCTCAACGAAATCGATGAGTACCTCAACAACGATCTTTCCGCGCTGACCGATGCAACGATCACCGACACCGGCGAATTGCGAGAAGAGCTCAGTCAGATTCGTGAGCAGGGATTTGCTGTGTCGCTTGGTGAGCGACGATCAGATGCCGGGTCGGTCGCGGCCGCCGTATTTGACCATGAGGGTCGACCAGTCGCCGCCATGTCGCTGTGTGGCCCCGCCGAAAGGTTCGCCAACGAAGTGCCAGAGGCAAGTACATTGATCGTCAATGCATCCCGTCGTGTTTCCCAGTTGCTTGGCTACCGAACCTGATCAGGTCGGTCGGTGCTGATACCGGCCAGTTGGAGACCCAACCACCGAACCCGAGTCGACGACCCGATTGCCTCGTACCCACACGTCAGTCACCGTCGCTGAAAGCTCGTGCCCCTCAAACGGCGTGTACTCCTGGGTCGAAGGCGACGTTTCGGCCGCAACGACCATGGATCGTGAAGGATCGAGCAGTGCGATGTCGGCGTCGAAGCCCGGAGCCAGATCGCCCTTTGTGGTGAGCCCGTACCGCCGGGCAGGATTCCAGGATGTCAGCTCGGCGACCTTGGTAATTGGCAATCCGCGCTTGGTCACTTCGCTGAATAGCCCAGCGAGAAGGTACTCGCTGCCACCGAACCCGGACTTGGCCAAGAAGACGTCTTCCTTTGGCACGCCAAGCTTCAACTCTTCTTTGCAACATGCGTGATCGGATACGACCCAGTCGACCCAACCGTCCTCAAGCGCCTCCCACAGCGCCTCAACATCCTCCCGCGGCCGGATCGGGGGATTCACCTTCCCGTACACACCATTGGCCGTCTCAATGTCTGCAAGAAGGTGCCCGATGGTGACTTCTCTTCGGAAGTCGACGTGGGGGAATGTTCCCGCCATCCGCTTCGCAGCATCCATTGCCTTGAACGACGACAAGTGGAGAAGATTGATGTTCGAACAACCGGTCTCGTGTGCCAGGTAGCTCGCAATCGTTACCGCAAGCCCTTCTGAGTGCTGGGGCCGAGCGGCTGAGTACGCAGCAAGCCCATCGAGTTCACCAGCGTCCTCAACCATCTTGGTGTAGGCGGTCATGATCTCCGCTGTCTCGCAATGCAGCGACAGCGATATCTGATCGGCCTTGTCGGGGAAGGCTTCCATCGCTTCGGTAATTCCGCGCATCACAAACTCGAAGTGGGCGAAGTCGTAGCGCTCCTCTGGCGGCGTCATGAGAAATGCCGCCTGATCGTTGCTCCTCCCGTGCAGGCCATGGCCCCCGTAGAACATGAAGATCTTGAATGAGGTCACTCCAAAGCGGTCGACGAGCATTGGGATCTCATCGATGTGGCTGCTCTGTATCGGCGCAAGGTGGAATCCGTAGTCAACGAAGGAATTGCCGCTCATCCGTTCGAGCACCTCTGGAAAGAACTCCTCGTACGACCCTCCGCGGTTCAGGTAATACGCCCCTGTGCGCATGTAGTTGAGGGCGGTGGTGACACCTCCAACGGCCGCCGCTCTCGATTCCGAGTCAGCGTCCTCCTCCAAGGGGTTGTAGATGCCCATGTGGAAGTGCGCATCAACGCCTCCAGGCAGTGCGTACTTCCCGCCGGCATCGACAACCTCGGATGCGGTTGCCGGATCGAGGAACGACTCGACCGCGACGATCGAACCATCTTTGATCCCGATTGATGCCTCGATTGGGCCATCGGAATTCGGTCGAACCACCCTCGCATTCGCAAGGATCGTGTCAAACAAGAGACCTTCGCTCACGGACCCTCCAGGTGTCGTCGCATGGTTGCTTCGCTGTTCACAGATTCGATACAGATGTCCAGATGATGAGCATGACGAGGATCCAGATGCCGAACACCAGTAGCTGGACCGGTACCGACTGGCGCTTGAGTTGAGCTTCGCGTTCGGGGGTGGATCCGTCGACGAAGATCGATCCCAACGTGCCAAGAACTGAAGGAAGGACGAATCGCATCACTATGCCGATAGCAACTATGGCTGCCAGCAGAATCATCTTCCATCCAAGGACATCAAGCAGTGCAGGATTCTTGGAGGAGAGTGTTCCGACGCCGGCAACCAGGAGGAATACGAGCACTACGGCGCGCCACCCAATGTCCAGCTTTCGGATTGTGCCGGCAGCCGCATTGTGTGCGGAAGATCTGGTTTCCCCGGCTCGGGGATGCTGCACCCAATGCAAATACCAGATACCGACGAGCCACACGATCGACAGCACCATCATCACAATTGCCAGAGCGCGCCAGGGGTCTTGTTGGAAGCCAAACCCTCGGTCAAATGCGAGATAGATCCCGAGGCCGAACATGACGATCAGCGCAGATCGCGGACCCATATCGATCCAGGCGAAATAGCCGGCCATCGCCTTGCGAGATGGGATATCGAGATTCTCATCGAGAACACGACGGTAGGAAAGGAAGGTTCCGAGGTCGGCACCGATCCAGAGGCCGGCAAACAAGATGTGGACAGCGAGCGCAATCGCGTTCGGGTCGAGGTTCATCGCGAAACGTCTTCCAATGCCCCGGTCAGGGTTGAGATGTCCTCAGTCTCAGGGAGGGAGCGGACACCTGCCTCAATTCGCTCGATCAGCGCGGGGCTCGCGACTGCGGATGAATTGAGCTCAAACTTGAGGAAGAGTTCGTCCATGGCGAGCGGATTCTCGGGACCGCCGCGATTGTGATCGATCCGATGCTCAACGGTTGACCCATCATCCAAGGTCAACGACAGAACTGCCGGGAACTGATGTGGGAACACCTCGGTCGCGCGCTCGTCGGCGTAACACGTAACGAGAGAAGCCAGCCGCAGCCGTTCGGGGTCCGACACCGTTTCATCGGTGAAGTCGAGCGCACCAACACCCAGGCCGCTTCCGCCAGCAAGGGCCGCAGCAACGGTGTAGGGCCCCGAGAACTTCGCAAAGTACGGGTTCGCAGGCGCAGCCTTCTGTTCGGCGGGTTCGGCGATTGTTCGAAGCACGGGACCGGGCACGCCGAGCTGAATATCCGTGATGCGGTGGGTTTCAACACCTGCGGCGCGGAGGTGGCGGGCGCAGTCGATTCCTGCATGGGTGAAGTGGTTGGCCGGATAGGGCTTGTAGAACAATCGGTCGATTTCCCAACGTATCCCCAGGTCCCCGACCAAGGCATCCTTGTCGCAATACCCATCGGTCAGCGCATTGAAGAATCCAAAACGACCCTCTAACACCGTCGGAGGGCCGGTCATCCCACCAGCGGCAAGGAGTGCGGCCGTGACGCCGCCGTGCGCAGCCCAGCCGCAATGCAGCCTCTTTACCGACCCACCGGTTCGATTGGCCTCGATCAACCCCGCACCCATCGATGCAGCAATACCCATCGCATCTGCGAGGCCGTCTGCCTCACATCGGAGCAACAGCGCTGCGGCGACCGCAGCACCGAAGGTGCCACAGATCGATGTCGCGTGTAGCCCCTTCTCAAAGAAGACGGAATTGCCGAGTTCAGGATCGAAGGCAGCCATGCCCAGCCTGCACGTCACCTCGTTGCCGATGGCGATTGCGGCGAGCAGTTCGCGTCCGCTGGATCCCTGCCGATCAGCGGTCGCCAGTGCTGCGGGTACTACTGATGCAGAGGGGTGAAGCACAGACGGAAGATGGGTGTCATCGAAATCGAGTGCATGTGCCAACGTCCCGTTGATCAACGCGGCCGATCGCGCGGACATCCGTCGACCGGTACCGATGGCGATCGAACGACCGGATCCTGCCTGATGACTGACGCTGTCAGAGACAATTGCCGCCGGTTCCTCACGAATCGCAGCGATGGCGTTGCCGACGATGTCAAGCACTCGCCCGACCTGGTCGGCTTGGCGGTTTCGTTCGAGACCGGCCTCGAACGATTCAAACGCAAATTCAGCGAGTGCCTGCGAGTACGTCTTCATGAAACCAACGCGATCGGTCGTGATGGAGAACCTGTTCCGCCGACAATCTTGAGCGGGGTGAGGATGAACAGCGACACGTACGCCTTCGCGGCTGCAAGGGCATCAAGATTGAGAACTTCGACGATGTACGTACCCGTGTCGACCAGGAATCGGCGATGCACCGGCAAGGTTGCGTGACCTGCGCCGGGACGGATCACCTCAAAAGCAATCGTCTCGCCACCGGCGAGCATGATGTCTCTGGCAAGCAACCATTCGGCGGCCGGTTCGCCTGGTCCTGGGGCTCCACCGGTTTGCCCCCTGAAGGTGTCCGTGTTGTCCCAGTGGGAGCTCCATCCGGTACGCAACAGCACAGCATCACCAGATTGCACGCTGGTTCCAGCCAGTTCTTCTGCGGAGTTCAGGTCGTCAACGGTAATTTCATATCCGGGATCGAGGGTCTCGACGCCGTGGACACCAGCGATGTCCAGCATCACTCCCCTGGTCACGATCATCGGGATGGTGTCTGCGCCGAGTTCGGACAGACCACGGTTCGTTGAGGCTGCTGCTGCATCGCCTCCTCCGTAGAGCCTGCCGTCCTGGCTGACGTGGCCGAGCGCATCGATGTGGGTGCCAACGTGTCCACCGAGTGTGAACATCTCGTTCGCTGCGGACCCACCATCGGAGCGCACCATGTCACCGTGCCGACGCATCATCGCGATCTCAAAGCCGGGGTGATTCGGGGACACCGGAATCCCTCGTTCGAGAGGATGTGCAAGATCAATGACAGTCGCATCGCGTGCTGCGGTGATCAGGTCCACGGCTAACACACCCCTTTTGCGGTGAGCTCCGCAAGATCGTCCGCATCGACACCGTAGGCACCGAGGATCTCAGCGTTGTCCTGCCCGATTCCGCGCCCCGACCAGCGGATCTCGCCTGGGGTGTCGGACATGCGCCACATAACGTTCTGCATCCGAAGGGGCCCGAGGTCGTCGTCGTCGACCGTGGTGATCGAGTCGAGGGCCTGGTATTGCGGATCTTCGAAGATCTGAGAGATGTCGTAGATGGGAGCGACTGCGGCTTCGGCCTTCTCGAACTCTGCGACGACGTCGTCCATCGGCCGTTGAGCGATCCAGCTTGAAACCATGTCGTCAAGCATGTCGGCATGGGCTGCACGTCCGGAGCCAGACGAGAACCAGTCCTCCTCGATCACCTCAGGATGACCAACGAGTTCCATCACCCGTTCCGCTACCGGTTGGGCCGACGTCGAAATTGCGACCCAGCGGCCGTCTGAGGTTTGATACGTGTTGCGGGGTGCGTTGTTGACGGATCGATTCCCGCTGCGCTCCTGAATCACGCCCAGCTGGTCGTACACGATCGGCTGGGGTCCAAGGATGGTGAGGATTGGCTCGATGATGGCCATGTCGATGACCTGGCCACTGCCTCCAGCCGCATCCCTGTGGTACAACGCTATCATGACGGCGTTTGCGGTTGCCTGTGCAGGGATGCCGTCGGCAAGTCCAAACGGTGGGAGCGTCGGTGGGC
>JBPCTY010000137.1:0-5460 GCA_051011415.1 Acidimicrobiia bacterium | reverse complement strand
TGAGATGTGTGACCTTCTTGCCTGGCCGGGTGACGTCGATGTCGATGGTGACCGGGACCTTCGGGATACCTCGGTGAATGTCGAAGGTTGCTCGTGTGACTGCCCTGCCGGGCGTTGCCTGCTCAAGCGCGTTGATGAGTAGGGCCGATGGAGGGCCTGCGTGACACAACTCCGGATCCCACGGTCCAGCGACGTAGTCAGTCGGAGTGAAGACGTCGCCTGAACGGGTGTAGAACGCCTCCGCAGAGGTCGTCATATGTCGCCGCCAATCGTCCGGCCCCGATGAATGACAAGCTCAGGGCGTTCGAGAACGGTGACATCGTCAAACGGATTCGAGGCAAAGAAGACAACATCGGCCTGGCTCCCGGGTGTGAAGGGATCGGTGCGGCCCGTGTAGTCGTAGCCAGCTGTCGTGGCTGCTTTTGCTGCTGCTGAGTTCGACAGGCCGTATTCATGGAGCCGACTCGCCTCGATCGCAACCTCGCCGTGCGGGACGGCCATGTCGGTTCCGGCGAGGACTGTGACTCCAAGCTCTTCGGCGATCGGAAGGTTCGTGCGCATCTGGTCGAGCCCCTTCTGGAACATACGACCGCCGGTCGAATCTGCACCGAGCATGTCGATGACATCAAGCATGTTCACAATGGTCGGAACCCAGGCACCACCGCGCCGTGCGAGCTGTCCGAGGTCGCCGGAAGTGAGGAACGGTCCGTGCTCGATGCTGTCGACTCCCGCAGCAACCGCCTCAGACGCACTGTTGGCCATCGTGTGAATAGCTACCTTCGCGCCGGCGGCGTGCACGACCTCCACCGCCTCGGTGAGCTGCTCGAACGTGTAGTTGTTGACGGGACCTTGGCCCTTCCGTGGCCAGTCGCCAACCAGCTTCACCCATCCACCTCTGGTCGCTGCGACGTCCCGAACGTGAGCAACCAGAGCATCACCTTCGACCTCGACGCCGAACCCTGGCATGTAGCCACCAGCTGGATGGATCATGGCTCCAGCGACCTCAACGATTGGCCGGAGGTCAGCATCGTGATCGAGGGACATCAAACTCAGATCAGTCCCGCCACCCTTGTCGAGAATCAGTAGGACGCCTCGTTCTACGTGTGCCCACGCAGTCTTCGGAACGTTCCCAGCCATCTCTGATTCTGTGATGCCCCGAATGTCCTGGGGAGATGTCATCGTGAGGTGGGCGTGTGCGTCGACCAGTCCTGGCAGAGCCCACAGGTTCTCCGTCGCCATCTCTGCGGTGATATCGGCGTCGGCTGGATCAACGAACGTGTTGCCTTCGATCGCGAGCGCGAATGGTTCGGCGTCCGGCTGTCGGATCGTCACAAGAGTTGCCATCGCCATCGAATCTACTTCACGTGTCGACCCGCAGATGCGGTCGTCAGCCGACGATGTCCCGGATGAGCGAGTCAGAGGGAACAGGGCTTGGCTCAGCGAGTTGATCGAGAAGACAGGAGTCAGCGTCCCGATCAGGTCTCCAACGGAGCATCTTGGTTGTGCCCCGGAACCTTCCGGCCGTGGTCCATGTGTATCGCACTTCGACGACCTGGGTAGGGGTGACCGGAATCCAGGAGTGGTCGCCGCCTCGTGCTCCGCTCCACCGGTTTGGCGCCCCCGGCATGGTTCCGTCGGCGTTTGCCTCCGCATCCATCCATGCGGCCCATGGGTGGTCCTTGATGTCGTCGAGGACGAACGGCGCTAGCTCGTCAACGAGCTCGGCTCTCCGCTTTGCCGTGAAGCTTGCTGCAACACCTACGTGGTGGAGCGAACCGTCGGCTGCGTAGAGACCAAGCACAAGCGAGCCGACACCATCTCCAGATTTGTGCATCCGGTACCCGGCGACCACACAGTCAGCGGTCCGGACGTGCTTGAGTTTGAACTGGCTCCGCTTGTTGAAGGCGTATGGCTTGTCGAGCGGCTTGATGATCAACCCATCGAGGCCGGCGCCTTCGAATTCAGTGAACCATTCCATCGCCACTGCCGGATCGGCGGTCGCGGGTGCGAGGTGCACCGGCGAAGAGAACCCGGGGGCGATTGCTTCGAGCTTTCTTCTGCGGTCGCCGAACGGGAGCTCGGTGAGGTCTTCATCTTCGAGGGCAAGGATGTCGAAGACAACGAATGCTGCCGGCGTCTTCTCCGCAAGCATCGTGACACGCGACTCTGCCGGATGGATTCGCTGGCCAAGTGCGTCGAAGTCGAGGTTGCCGTCGATGGCCACGAAGATTTCACCATCCACAACGCATCGGTCGGGAAGTGATGCCTTGAAGGGCTCGATCATCTCCGGGAAGTACCGGTTGAGCGGCTTCTCGTTGCGAGACCCCATGACGACTTCATCACCATCGCGAAAGACGATGCATCGGAACCCATCCCACTTGGGTTCGTAGGAGACATCGCCTTCAGGGAGTTCCGGTGATGGCTTGGCAAGCATCGGCTTGACCGGGGGCATGACGGGAAGGTTCACGACGGGCTCAGCTTTCCCGGTATTGCTCACGCCAGTCCGGTGCATCAAACGGTGCAGCAAAGTACATCGTCTCTTTCGTCACCTGTCCTCCATGGATCTCGAGAATCCCTGCGACGTGATAGACCGAGCCATCGGGGTAGGTGGCCACGGACTCCGTGAAGAAGAGGTTTCCCTCACCTGAAACGGTGATGACCGGCATCCCCATTGGTGAGGTACGTACCTGAACGGAGCGTTCGGGTGCGTGTTGCTGCTCGATCTCCATATCTGCAAGGCCATCGGAGTAGTTCCGAAGCATCTCGGCATAGTTCGCGCTGCCGCGGATCGTCTCGCCCGATTGGGGATAGGTCACGACGATGTCGTCATGCATGAGTTCGGACAATGTATCGAGATCCTGATCGACCTGCGCCTGGCCGTAGTGCTGTGCAACGTAGTGATTGTCCATGTGGTCCTCCGCCAACGAGCATAGGCGGACCTCTCAGTCGCGTTCGGCGCGATGGCTACGGCGAGCTTCGCTTCCAGCTTGCGGGGTATGCCTGCATGACTGCTGCTGCAACGACCGTGAGAACCGGGATCCACCATGTGATGGTGGCTTCCTTGTCAACCAGATATACGAACGCAGTCGCACTGAGCGCAACGACGGTGGCCGCCATCCCAAGCAACACGATTGCCATGGGTCTGGTCGTTGGCGTGGTGTCGATGTCCCGCTCGAACCGACCAAAGACTGCCACAAGAACCGCAAGGGCGAGAAGGAGAACCAGATAGAAGAGTGGTCGGGTCAGCCACCAGACGGTCGTTCCGGGTTCGAGGCTGAAGAGGACACCATCGAAGGTGAACAGCCCCGCTGCGATCACAAGCGACAGCGCCGTCAGGTGCCAGACATAGATCGTCATCATGAATCCGGACACACCGACGACGAACTTCCACGCAGACCGCTTTCGGGAGAGGCGCTGCATCGGCCGCAGTGTCGCAAGGATGATGCCGATCTGTGTCACACCGAGAAGGAACAGGGCCGTGGTTGGTGGTGTCACGTTCTGAGGGCCCGCACCGGGAATCGTGATCATCGCAACGGGATACCAGCCGATCGATGTCACGACCATCAGTGCTGTGAGTGCAGCAACGCCGAGACCGAACGATCGTGCAGGGGTAAGCACGTCGCCCGTCTCTTCACGGTTGGCCCACCAGTAGCCGAGTTGGTGGATGGCACCCCACACGAAGAGAAGGTTGAGCCATCCGACGCCAGGCGCGTCCGCAACTCGATACAGGAGGTCGACGGTGACCGCTCCGACGACGAAGACCGCCACGGACCAGAGACCGATGCGATGCCACAGCTTGAAGGTGAACGGAGCGGCGGCGATGAGTGTCAGGTAGACGGCAAGAAACCACAGCGGGATGGTTGCGTTGAGGACCCCTGCGTAGACGAGGTCGGCGTCGATGAAGTTGCGAAGGACCAACGCAAGGAGCGTCCACAGCAGAATTACCGGAACCGCAGGAGTGAACAAACGTCTGAAGCGAATCGTGATCCACGAACGGCGGTTGTCGGTGTGGCGCTCGAGACCTTTCGCGTTTGCGTATCCGCCGACGAAAAAGAACACGGGCATCACCTGTACGACCCATGTGAACCAGCCAGCGAAGGGGATCCATTCGAGCGTATTGCCAACGATGACTTCGCCGTCAGGAGCGACCCAGATCGAGGCTGCAAGCCAGTGGCCAAACACGACCATGATCAGGGCGACGACTCGCCACAGGTCGACAACACGATTGCGGTGGTCCGGTGTCTCGTCGGCGATGCGCTCCACAGCGTCGAGGTATCTCACAACGACACCCTAAGACAGCGTGACGTTGACACCTCGCGCGTCGAACGCACGTGCCGTGAGTGCGTGTGCTTCATTGGGTTCATCGATCCGGCCATCTACGGGACGAATTCGCCGACACCGTGCCGATCGAGTTCGGCCCGCTGCTCGGCGAGGCACTCTCGGCAAGCGAGGTCGACGGATGACGTTGCCACGGAGTGGCTCACCGCCGAGGGCCTGACCGATGGCTGACACGCACTGGTGGCGCGTACTGCGGCGAGGTCGTATACGTGGTGAGCATCTTCATGTAGTTGGCCCGAACGAACGCATCCGGGTTCGGCGAGGCACCGCTGCTCATCGAACCCTTCAGGTGCTCGACCGATTCGTAGTCGTGGCCATCGAGCCACGTCCGCATCTCGAGCAGCATCGCCCATCACCGGGGCGGGCGTCAGCTGACCTGGGAGGTATAGGTCGTGAGGATCTTCATGTAGTTGGCACGTACGAACGCATCTGGGTTCGCCGCTGAGCCAATGCTCATCGACCCCTTCATCTGCTCGATGGACTGATACTCGTGTTCGTCCAACCACGTCTGCATCTCCGAAAGCATCATCGACACTTGGCCAGCTCCGCCACGGAGTAGGGCCGAAGCCATCATCGTTGCGTCAGCTCCGACGAGAACAGCCTTGAGGGCGTCCTCAGCCGTATGTACGCCGGAGGTGATCGCGAAGTCGGTCTGCACCTGTCCACGCAGAATGCCGATCCAGCGCAATGGCAGCAGCAGCGCCGTCCTCGGTGAGAGGTTGACGCGAGGCACAACCTCGAGGGTTTCGAGGTCGATGTCTGGTTGGAAGAACCGATTGAACAGCACCAAGCCGTCCGCACCTGCCTCAACGAGTTGGCGCGCCATGTTGGGCGTCGACGAGAAGTAGGGGCCGATCTTGACCGCAAGGGGGATCGTGACCTCGGCGCGGACCGCCTCGACCAGGTCCAGATACCGTCGTTCAACATCGGGCCCGGATGCGTACGGATCCGTTGGGATGAGATACACGTTGAGCTCGAGGGCGTCAGCCCCGGATTCCTCGATCTTGCGGGCGTAGTGCGTCCACCCACCCCTGGTCGTGCCGTTCAGCGATGCGATCACCGGAATGTCGAGCGCTTCCTTCGACGCTACGAGATGGCGCAGGTAGGCCTCGGTCCTGGTCG
>JBPCTY010000136.1:0-10905 GCA_051011415.1 Acidimicrobiia bacterium | reverse complement strand
CCTGCACGAAGGTGGTGAAGGGAACCCACCGCACAGACTGGGGGACGTCATAGCCGATTGGTTCCTGGGTCCACTCCTGAGGCTTCCACAGCGTGTCCCAGCTCCAATAGCCAACGGGGTCCGATGGATGATGGAAGTAGAGAACCCTGGGCGCAGCCCACGAGGCAATGTCTTCGAGAGCTTCCCCCGGCCGGTTGGCCGTCCGAACGATTCCGCCGTTGCTGTACTCAGGCTTCCACACTGGAGACGGATCACGTTCGGCGACGAGCTGGCCGCGGACAATGTTCGCCTCCGTCGGGCCAATCCAGACGACGCCGTCCACACTGCTCTGTGCAAACGCAAGGGAAGCATCGAGGTCGGCCTGGGCGTACGCCGCCTCGGAGCCAAGCGACCCCAGGGACTCGCCAAATGCATAGAGGCTTGGCCTGTCATCGACCGGCAGCGTGTTCCACCAGGCCACGACAGCCTCGTTGATGGCGATGCCAGCTTCGGTCGACGTCGCCGTGTCAAGTATGAATGAGATCCAACTTGGGAGAAACGAATACTGCATCGCGGCGATCGCCGTGTCGCCGTTGTACATGTACTCGATCGCCGCTGCTGCCACCGGATCCACCCATCCAGTTCCCGTTGTTGCAACCACGACCAGTACTTCTCGATCTGCGGCACCCGTCCGTATCAGCTCATCGACCACAAGCTGTGCCCTCGCTTCGGCGGTGTCGGCGGATTCGAGGCCGGCGTACACACGAATCGGCGTCTCGACTTCGGCCGGATTGGCATTGAACGAGTTGAGATCATCCACCGATGTCGCGGTGCCCGCAAAGGTACGTCCTTGGTAGCCAAGATCGTCCCACTCGGTGAGGCTTTCGGGGCTGCCGGAGGAAGTCGAATCTGTCGGTTGGGTGACACCTGCCTCGGTTGCTTCATCTGACGCGGCGAACCGCGCATTTGCGAACTGAGCGAGACCGCTCGAGGCAATGAATGCATAGGTTCCCAGAACGATCAGGAGTACGAGACCGGTTGTCACGGCATGTGCACCCCATGCAGGCAACCACTTGGCGATCAGCTGGTCGAATCCAAGGACCAGCCACCGGACAATCCTTACGACAAGGAATAGGACGACCAACACGACGAAGGACCACACCACAGCAAGAAGACCAGATGAGATACCAACCTCCGGCAGACCAACGAGCTCTCTCTGTTCCGTTTGCCATCCGGGCCACAGAATCACCAGGGCGCCAACGATCGCCGCGACGACCAACGCGACCACGAGCCACGCCCAACCCGGTGTCTTCGGCACTGTTTTGTCCAGCCGGCGAAGCACCACCCGCACGATCGCAAATACCGCAACACCGATGCCATAACCGAACATGAATGATGTGCCCGTCGCAACGCCCTGCATCATCGGCGCGCGGGGTAACAGGCTCGGCCCGAGGGAGAACCAAACAAACAGCAATCCGATGGCTACGGCACCAATGGGTGGCTTGGCCAACATCACGCCACGAAACGACACCGTGCCTTCAGACAACAGAGAGCCCCGTTGATTCGATCCTCGAGATGATCTCACCTTCACCGACGGCTACATCGTCCATGCGGACCACAAACTGCTTGCGAAGCCGGTCAACCCGGACGTGCGACACGCCATCGAGAAGATCAATCGAGGTAATGGCCGTGCCCACGCACATGCCGCAGTCACAACCGGGACACGTCAGAGCTTGCACCGGAATCTTGAGGGTTGTTGGGGGTGTCAGGAGTACCTCCGCTGGCATCCTACCTACACGTTGGGGCGCCGCCTCCCCAAGCAGTGTATGTGATCATCCGGTAGGGTAAATCCCGTCATCGGTAGGCATGACCAGGCGATCTGGGTGCTGGGCAGTCCGCAGCAAGTCCAGAGGCGTCAACGGGCGAATCAGGAGCGGATAATGACAAGGGCAAAGATCGGAGCGGTCGCAATGGCCGTAGCGATGCTCGCCGCGGCATGCGGCGGAGACGACGCAACGGACACAACAACCACGGCTCCGGCGACGACCTCCTCAACCGCATCGACTTCTTCGTCGTCAACGACCACGTTGCCTGCAACGACGACCACGACCACTTCGGGCCTCACCGCCACCGCGACAACGCTGGTCGTTCAACAGGATCTGACAGCTCTCGGCTACTTCACTGGAGCCATTGACGGCATAGCTGGCGACGAGACGCGGAGTGCTATTGCCAGCTTCCAGGCAGACGTCGGCATCGAGGCTGACGGCGAGTTCGGCCCGAACACAGATGCTGCCATGGTGCCGCTTCTGGAGGCGGACAAGCCGTACGTCGAGCAGCTCCAGGAGGACCTGACCGATCTTGAGATGTACACCGGCCCAATCGACGGTGACTTTGGCAGGGGCACCGTTGCTGCTGTCGAGAAGCTCCAGGAGTCGTGCGAACTTGAGGTCACCGGCAGCATCGATATCGCAACGCGAATCTGCGTGGCCGGGCTGTAGTACGAAATGCTGGAAGCCGAACTCATCAACAAGGTCACTTGGAAGATCCCGAATGCACTTGCCTTGGTCGGGTCCCGCTCGGGAGACGATTGGAACGGCATGACCACGAGCTGGATCACGCAGGTCGCTCAGGAGCCAGTGTTGATCGGTGTGGGCATCGATGGCGCTGCCGTCACCCACAGGCTGATCCAGGAAGGCGGGTCCTTCACCGTCAATCTCTGGAACTCCGAGAACACGAGACCGTTTGTGAAGTTCTCAAAGCCGGCTGCGAAGGAAGGGATGGCGCTGAACGGATATGCCATCACAGAGGGCTCGACGGGCGCTCCGATCTTCAGCGACGCCATTGCATGGATGGAGTGTGAGGTACGCAACGCCGTCGATTGCGGAAGCCACACTTTCTTTATTGGCAAGCTCGTTGGTGCAGGCATCAACGATGATGAAGCAACGCCCGCATCCATGGCAGACACCCGCATGAAATACGGCGGGACGCGAAGAGGCCACTAAGACTCTGCGAACATGGCTTTGCAGCGGCATTAGCCTGCCGTCGATTCCGCCGGAGGACTACACGACGTGACAGACAAACCGATATATCTCGACGGTTTCACGCATCAGTTCAGCGACGACGACCCAGATGAGACCGACGAATGGCTTGCGGCACTGGACGACATCATCGATGTGGATGGCGATACGCGGGCCAGATTCCTCATGGCGAAGCTCGTTGAGCACGCACGTGAGCGAAGCATCAGCGTCCCCGGGTCCGTGTCAACTCCCTATATCAACACGATCCCTCCGGAGTCAGATGTCGAGTACCCGGGCGACGAGTATCTCGAAAAGCGGATTCGGCGGTTCATTCGATGGAACGCTGCAGCGATGGTCATCCGTGCCAACAAGAAGGCCGATGGCATTGGCGGCCACCTTTCGACCTTTGCGTCATCCGCAACCCTCTATGAAGTTGGTTTCAACCACTTCTTTCGAGGAGCGGAGGATGGCACTCCAGGTGACCACATCTACTTCCAGGGCCACGCAACGCCAGGCGTCTATGCCCGTGCATTCCTCGAAGGCCGACTGAGCGAGGCCGAGCTAGATGGCTTCCGTACTGAGATCAGTGGGCCGGGGCTATCGAGCTATCCGCATCCACGGCTCATGCCTGACTTCTGGGAGTACCCCACGGTGTCGATGGGCCTCGGACCAATCAATTCGATCTATCACGCACAGTTCCTCCGATATCTCCAGAACCGCGGCATCGAGGACACGAGCGATTCAAAGGTATGGGCATTCATCGGGGACGGCGAGACAGACGAGCCAGAAACCCTGGGATCAATCTCCTTGGCGGGCCGTGAGAAACTCGACAACCTGGTCTGGGTTGTGAATGCAAACCTCCAGCGACTCGACGGTCCGGTACGCGGTAACGGCAAGATCATCCAGGAACTCGAAGCCATGTTCCGCGGTGCCGGCTGGAATGTCATCAAGGTCATCTGGGGATCGGATTGGGATGCGATCCTCGACCGCGATTCCGACGGTGCCCTCGTCAACAAGATGAATGCGGTCGTCGATGGCGAGTATCAGCGATACAAAGCCGAGTCCGGTGCGTACATCCGTGAGCACTTCTTTGGCCCAGAACCAGAGCTTCGGGCCCTTGTCGAGGACATGTCTGACGACGAGATCTGGGATCTGCGAAGGGGCGGGCTGGATCATCGAAAGATCTACACCGCATACGCCTCTGCTGCGAATCTGAAGGGGGCGCCCACCGTCATCATCGCCAAGACCATCAAGGGGTGGACGCTTGGACCAGATGTTGCGGGAAAGAATGCAACACACTCGATCAAGAAGCTGACAGCGGCCCAACTCATGAACCTGCGTGACCGGCTGCACCTCAACGACGAAATCAGCGACGAGGATCTTGCCAGCGGTGAGCCCCCCTACCTAGCACTCTCGTCGGAGTCGCCCGAGCTTGCATACCTGAAGGAGCGCCGCGAACACCTGAACGGGCCGGTCCCCAAGCGAGGGATCCCGGTGCGCGAGGAGATCGCTCTCCCTGACCACACCCCGTTTGCAGAGTTTGACGGGGGGTCCGGAACAATCGAGGTCTCCACCACGGGAGCATTCACGCGGATGCTCAGAGCCTTGACGAGAGACGACGCAGTCGGTTCAAGGATCGTGCCGATCATTCCCGACGAAGGCCGCACATTTGGCATGGAAGCCCTCTTCAAAGAGATTGGCATCTACGCATCCGAGGGCCAGCTGTACACGCCGGTCGATCACGACCTCATTCTGTCGTACCGTGAATCGAAGGATGGGCAGATCCTCGAGCAGGGAATCACCGAAGCTGGCTCGACGGCCACCTGGGTCGCTGCAGCTACCTCATATGCAACCCGCGGAGTTCCGATGATTCCGTTCTACACGTTCTATTCGATGTTCGGATTCCAACGTGTTGGAGATGCGCTGTGGGCTGCATCGGACTCCAGGGCGCGAGGGTTCCTTCTGGGTGCAACTGCGGGGAGAACGACGCTGCATGGCGAAGGTTTGCAGCATCAGGATGGACACAGCCATGTGCTGGCATCGGTGGTCCCTGCATGTGAGGCTTATGACCCTGCATTTGCCTACGAGATGTCGACGATTGTTGAACGTGGCATTCAGCGCATGTACGGAGACAATGAAGACGTCTTCTACTACCTCACTCTGTACAACGAGCCGTATGTGCAGCCCGCCATGCCCGAGGGGGCCGAGGACGGCATCGTCTCGGGTCTGTATCGCTTCCTCGAAGCTCCGCAGGGAGGAGAGCTGCGAGCAACGATCCTGTTCTCTGGCCCAGCACACGCCGCCGCCCGAGAGGCAAGGGACATACTGCTGGTCCAATACGGCGTGAGCGTCGAGTTGTGGAGCGCCACGTCATATAAGCGGCTTCGTGAGGAAGCCCTTGAAGCTGACCGTTGGAACAGGCTGCATCCCACAGAGACCGCTCGAATTCCCTGGGTCACACAGACGCTCACAGAGTCCGAAGGCCCGATTGTTGCTGTCACCGACTACATGCGAATCGTGCCGGACCAGATCACACCATTCGTGCCGCGGACGTATCGCACACTCGGCACCGATGGCTACGGCCGGAGCGACACCCGCGAGGCGCTACGTGAGTTCTTTGAGGTAGACACCGACCACGTCGTGGTTGCGGTCCTGTCAGCTCTTGCAGACGATGGTCTCGTGGAGCCTGCAACAGTGCAGAAGGCAATCGATGCAATGAGCGCAAAGGTCGAGGACACTCCTCCCTGGCGTCGGTAGTCCGTCATCCCAACGGCTGGGACGATCCCGCGCCGTCGCCCGATGTCACTGGAGAACACAGCGTGGCCCGGTGGATCTCTCGTACTTGCTCACCGATTGAATTCACTTCTAAGGGAGTTCTTTTGTACTTGATAAGGACATTACTAAGAAATCTCCCCGTATTTGCGGTGACGATGGCCAACATCGGCTAGCGTGACCTCACGTTGACCGTCGTACAACGGTCACAAAAGCACATGGAGGCCATCCAAAATGAAGCACAAGTACACGTGGCTCGTCCTCGTGTTGGCGCTGGCGCTTGTTGCAGCGGCTTGTGGTGGTGACGGTGAATCCACCGACACAACCGAGGCGGCAACAACAACTACAGCGGCACCCGAAGAGTCGACGACGACCACAACACGTGCACCAGACCCGGAGTTTGCGGGTCGCATCGTTGATGCCGGTGGCTGTGACTACGGAGGGATCGTCAACACGATCGAGGCTACGGACGAGTTCACTGTCCAGTTCAACCTCTGTCAGCCGCACCCACCGTTCCTGGCACAGATCGCCTTTGGCGTATTCGGTATCCAGCCAGAAGAGCATCTCGAGGCAACGGGCGGAGCACCGCTCGACAACCCAATCGGGACTGGTCCGTACTCGCTCACTGAGTGGGTACGAGGTGATTCCGTGGTCTATGCCCGGAATGACAACTACTACGGCACGAAGGCACCACACGCAACCGCAGTCCTCAAGTGGGCGACGGAAAGCGCTGGACGCCTCATCGAGCTGCAGTCCGGAAACGCAGACGGCATGACGTTCCCTGGTCCAGAGGACTATGCGACGATCGAAGGCGACGACAGCCTTGTGCTGTTGGACAAGCCAGAGCCAAACATCTTCTATATGGGGTTCACGGACATCTTCCCTCCCTATGACGATGTGAGGGTTCGGACGGCTATCGGTCTTGCAATGGACCGCCAGCGAATCATCGACACGTTCTACCCACCTGGTTCCGAGACCGCTTCACACTTCACACCGTGCTCTGTTGAGAACGGCTGCGAAGGTGAGTCGTGGTACGACCAGGATGTCGAGGCAGCAAAGGCACTATTGGCTGATGCAGGTCTCGAAGGAGGGTTCGACACCAAGATCTTCTACCGCGATGTGACTCGTGGCTACTTGCCGACACCAGGCAACGTTGCTGCAGACATCCAGGCCCAGCTCAAGGAGACCCTGAACATCAACGCAGAGGTTGTTGTGATGGAGTCGGGCGAGTTCATTCAGCAGTGCTCGAGCGCCGGACAATGTGACGGCATCCACCTGCTTGGTTGGACAGGCGACTACCCACACGTAACGAACTTCTTGGACTTCCACTTCGCTGAGGACAATCCACAGTTCGGTAACGGCCACCCAGAGATTTACGAGCCACTCGCCGAGGCGTCTGCAATCGCAGATCCCGCAGAGGCAGCTCCTCTCTACGAGGCGGCAAACAACGCGATCAAGGAACTCGTACCTATGGTGCCGATCGCTCACGCGGGTAGTGCATTTGCAGCAACCGCCAGCACGAACGGCGCATATGCCCCACCATGGGGTCAGGTCATGTTCAACTACTGGGATAACGGTTCGGACACCATGGTGTTTGTTCAGGGCAACGAGCCGATCTCGTTGTACTGCGCCGATGAGTCAGATGGCGAGTCCCTCAGGGCTTGTGCACAGGTTGTTGAGGCCCTGTACAGCTACACCCAGGACGGACAAGTGCAGCCACAGTTGGCTACCGAGTGTGTCGCAAATGACGAGTTGTCCCAGTGGACCTGCTCACTCCGCCAAGGTGTGACCTTCCATGACGGCAGCACGTTCGACGCAAACGACGTCGTCGCCTCGTTCGAGGCAGGACTTGACGCTGCGAGCCCATTGCACACTGGCAACAGCGGTGCATTCGACTACTACTCATACCTGTGGGGAAGCCTGATCAACGCAGAAGGCTGATCTACTCCACTATTTGGACAATGTGGGGGAGGCGCTTGCGCCTCCCCCACTGTCTACGATGACCCGCAGCCGACCCGAAACCACACTCCATGCTCAGCTTCATTTCACGGCGAACTTTGCTCGCGATCCCCGTGCTCATCGGGATCGTGATCGTCGTGTTCTTCCTCATCAGAGCGATTCCTGGTGATCCATGTACCGCGATGCTCGGCGAACGCGCGACGGAGGAAGCTTGCGAGCGATTCAACGAAGCCAACGGGTTGAACGAACCCGTCTTCATCCAGCTCGGCATCTACATGAAGAACATCCTGACTTTCAACCTGGGCGAATCGATTCGGTTCTCCCGACCGGTCGCGCAGTTGCTGATCGAGCGACTGCCCACCACAACAGAGCTCGCAATTTCTGCGCTGACCCTCTCGATCATCGTTGGTGTTCCGCTCGGGATCATCGCCGCCCGAAAACACAACACCGCTGTCGACGCAGGAACGATGGCCTTTGCGAACATTGGTGTCTCGATGCCCGTGTTCTGGCTCGGTCTGATGCTGGCGTACGTTTTCGCAGTGGTGCTGAAGGGCACCATATTCGAACTCCCGCCGTCCGGCCGATTAACGGCCGGGGTCATCCCCATTCCGTATTACGTGCTTTGGGAGTGGAACCTTCAGGAAGGGAGCTTCTGGGCAAAGTTCCACGAATACGTCGCCAACCATGTGATCTTCAACGCGTTCATCACAGCACAGTGGTCAATCTGGTGGGATGCAGTTCGCCACATGATTCTGCCTGCGATCGCTCTGGCCACCATCCCACTTGCGATCATCGCTCGGATAACCCGCAGCTCACTGCTTGAGGCAATGAACAAGGATTACATCCGGACCGCTCGATCCAAGGGTGCAAAGGAGTCGAGGGTCGTCACTCGCCATGCCCTCCGCAACTCAATGCTGCCTGTGGTTACGATCATCGGGCTCCAGCTTGGAGCACTACTGGGTGGTGCGATCCTCACCGAAACGGTGTTCAGGCTCGCAGGCGTCGGAACGGCGCTGTTCGACGCCATCACTGGACGGGATTACGCCGTCGTACAGGGTTTCACCGTATTCATTGCCGCTGTCTACGTCATTGTCAATCTCGTTGTAGATATCTCGTACGGCTACCTCGATCCACGGATTCGGGTGAAGTAGATGCCCTCGAAGAAGACTGTCCAAATGCTCGAAGCCTCGGCGAGCGATGCAAATCTGCTCACCGAGAAGCCGACAAGTCAATGGGCATTGACGATGAAGCGGTTCCGAGGCAGGACATCGGGAATGATCGGTCTCGGAATTGTCGTGTTCCTCGTTCTCGTTGCAATCTTCGCTCCAATCATCGCCCCCTACAACCCCAACGAAGTGCTCATCGGTAAGGAAGACGTTGGACCTCGCGAGAAGCCCTGTATCCACGCGCTCGGGTGTGACGAGGATCTTCCCCAACACATCATGGGCACCGACGGAAACGTGAGAGATGAGTTCTCACGGATTATCCACGGAGCAAGAGTGAGCCTCACGCTCGGCTTCTTCACCGTCACGATTGCGCTGCTTATTGGCAGCACCCTCGGTGCGCTCGCCGGATACGTCGGAGGGTGGTTCGACAACGTCGTGATGCGCATCATGGATGTCATCCTTGGATTCCCATCACTTCTCCTCGCGATCGCGATCGTGTCCGTACTAGGCCCTGGACTTCAGAACGCGCTCATCGCGATCGCGATCGTATCGATTCCGGCGTATGCGCGCGTCATGCGCGCGCAGGTGCTTTCGATCAGGGAGTCGGACTACGTCACGGCATCAAAGGCTCTCGGTGCGAAGCCTCGTCAGATACTCATTCGGCGCGTGGCACCAAACGCGCTCACTCCGCTCGTCGTACTAGCCACTCTTGGCGTGGCGACCGCCATTCTCGAAGCCGCCGGACTCTCGTTTCTTGGTCTCGGCGCGCAACCGCCAACCGCTGAATGGGGAACGATGCTGGCGTCGGAGCGCAACAATCTCTTCACCTCTCCCCATCTTGTCTTCTTTCCCGGCATCGCAATCATGATCACCGTCCTCGGGTTCAATCTGATGGGTGACGGCCTTCGAGACGCCCTCGACCCATCACTGAACAAATGAGCGAGTCGATGACAAGTTCTGAAGAACCGCAAGTCAGCATCGTTCCCCCCGATGTATCGCGCAGCGCAGCTGAAACCCTGCTTGAGGTCAAGGGGCTCCAGACCCACTTCGACACTCGAGAAGGCGTGGTCAAAGCAGTTGATGGGGTGAGCCTCTCGGTCAATAGAGGAGAGATCCTCGGAATCGTTGGTGAGTCGGGTTGCGGAAAATCTGTGACTTCCTTCTCGATCATGGGACTGGTGCCCAAGCCTGGATCCGTGGTTGGAGGCGAGATCATCTTCAACGGGGAGAACATCCTCGAGTACAGCGATGCGGACATGCGAAACCTACGCGGTGAACACATGTCGATGATCTTCCAGCAGCCGACATCGGCATTGAACCCCGTGAAGAAAGTCGGGCAGCAGATAACCGAGGTCTACAAACTGCACCGCGACTACGGAAAGAAGGAGCGCGAAGAGAAGGCGATCGAGATGCTTGCCGAAGTCGGTATTCCCGACCCGGAGGCACGTGTGAAGGCATACCCGCACGAGTTGTCCGGCGGCATGGCACAACGGGTGATGATCGCCATGGCCCTCGCGTGTGAGCCCGAGTTGCTGATTGCCGACGAGCCGACGACTGCACTTGACGTCACCATTCAAGCTCAGATTCTTGATCTGATCCGCGACCTCCAGCAGGACTCGAACACTGCCGTCGTCCTCATCACGCACGATCTTGGAGTTGTGGCCGAAATGGCCGACCGGGTTGCTGTCATGTACGCCGGCGAGGTAGTCGAAGAGACGGACGTCCGAACGATATTCAAAGACCCAAAGCACCCGTATACAAGAGGGCTGATCGCATCAATCCCAGTGCTTGGTGATCTTGCAGAGGAGCTTGAGACGATTCCAGGTGTCGTCCCAAACCTGATCGACTTGCCACCCGGATGTCGGTTTGCTGCACGTTGCGTCGCCCGCGTCGAAAACGACCTGGACGTCTGTAACCACGAGGAACCACAACTATCGGATACAGGCAGCGGCCACATGGTTCGATGCTGGCTCTATCACGACCAACCGACTGGCGACGACGATGAGTGAGCC
>JBPCTY010000135.1:0-49117 GCA_051011415.1 Acidimicrobiia bacterium | reverse complement strand
CCCGCTCGGCAAGCTCCATCGTGAACAGGGTCTCCGAAAGAGTTCCGATTTGGTTCACCTTCACGAGCACGGCGTTTGCAACGCCAAGGTCGATCGCCTTCTCAAGAAGTGTGACATTGGTGACAAGAAGGTCGTCGCCGACAATCTGGGTCTTGTCGCCAAGCACGTCTGTCATGTGCTTCCAACCGTCCCAATCACCCTCATCGAGACCATCCTCGACCGAAACGATCGGATAATCGCCAACCAACCCTGCGAGGTGGTCAACCATTTCCTCCGACGAGAGGGACGCTCCTGAAAGCTGATAAGTGCCATCGTCAAAGAGTTCTGTTGCGGCGACGTCGAGGGCGAAGGCGACGTCGTCGCCCACGGTGTAGCCGGCAGATTCGATTGCCTCGCTCAAGGTATCGAGTACCTCTCGGTCGGACGCTAGGTCAGGTGCAAACCCACCCTCGTCTCCGACGTTCGTCGGAAGGTCCTTACCGCTCAGAACCTTCTTCAGTGCCTGATATACCTCGGCACCGCACCGCAGAGCCTCGCTGAAGCTTGGTGCTCCCCCGGGGACGACCATGAATTCCTGGGTATCAATCGAGTTTGCTGCGTGGGCACCACCGTTCACCACGTTGAAGCATGGGGTTGGCAGCGTCCGCGCGTTCGTCCCACCCAAGTATCGGTAGGCGGGCAGACCGACTCCCGCAGCGGCAGCTCGCGCCGTCGCGAGAGACACGGCAAGAATCGCGTTCGCCCCGAGCACACCCTTGTTTGGCGTGCCGTCGAGATCGAGCATGACCTGATCGACTGACTCCTGGCGGGTGGCGTCGATGCCGACAAGCGCCGGTGCAATCGCATCGTTGACGTTTTGGACGGCAGTGAGGACGCCCTTGCCGCCGTATCGCTCATCCCCATCGCGCAGTTCGACGGCCTCGAGCGCGCCGGTCGAGGCACCTGAAGGAACAATGGCTCTGCCAAACGCTCCGCTGGCGAGCACGACGTCGGCTTCGACCGTTGGGTTGCCCCGAGAGTCGAGAACCTCGCGTGCGTGAATCCTGCTGATGGTTGTGTCGTGGCCCATGACGCTCCGAGGGTAGACGGTGACCTAGGTGACTAGGTGCTTTGTTCGAAATCTGTCGCCAATTCGCTCTTGGCTCGAGACCAGGCTTGCTCGAGCTCGTCTTGTGATGCGTCGGTCATCGGTTGACCGCTTGAGGCGAATTCGGCTTCCACGATTCGGAAACGGGCCATGAACCGTTCAACGCTACCCCGCAGCGCGATTTCCGGGTCAACGCGGAGGTGGCGCGCAAGGTTGATGGCAGCGAATAGGACATCTCCAAGCTCCGAAAGCGTCTCGTCGGTGTCGCCCGCTGCATCCCTCAGCTCATCAATCTCGTCGCGGAGCACATCGAACACAGGGGCGGCTTCCTGCCAATCAAACCCCACGCTCGCAGCACGCTTCTGCACTTTCACCGCACGTGCGACTCCTGGCATCGCCCTCGGTATGTCATCCATCAGGCTCTCGCGTTGCTTCTCTTCGCTCTTGATCTGCTCCCAGTTCGCAAGAACGTCGGATGCTCCATCAACCTCGACGCCACCGAACACGTGGGGGTGGCGCCGCACCAGCTTCCGCCGGTTGAGTTCGGCGACCTCGTCAATGTCAAATGCACCGGCTTCCGCGGCCAGCGTCGAATGGAACACGACCTGAAGAAGCAGGTCACCAAGCTCGTCCTCTACCTCGGCATACGCACCAAAGTCGACCTCGCCCTCGGGCGCAGCCGCTGGCAGCTGCCCAAGCGCATCCGCCGTCTCGTAGGCCTCCTCGACCAGGTGCGACAAGAGCGAGTGGTGGGTCTGCTGCATGTCCCACGGGCATTGCTCTCGGAGCACCCTGTTGGTCGCAACGAGACCCAGAAGACCGACGTCATGTCTCGGAATGAATACGGAAGTTCGCGGACCGCCCTCATATCTCGCCAACTCGGCCACGGTCATGCCTCGGACGATTTGGTCAGGGTCACCGAGTCTGTCAAGGACGCTGACACCGGTCTCATCATCAAGAACGCGCGCCAGGGAAACAGACAAGTCCGCGGCGCGGAGCGCAGAGTCCACCTGTGTGACGATGGTCGGGACGTGGAGCGGGAGCGGGTCAGGTAGGTCTCTTGCGTCCAGCACTTGCAAGCCGTCAGCAATTGGATCGATCCCGACAGCTCCAAAGGCGAGATCGAGAAAGGATCTCGCAGGAACGATCGTGACGGGGATACCTGCTTCCTCAGCGTCGCGCCGGAGTGCCGAAACCGCCCTTTCCCCGACCAAAGGGGAACCAGGCACGGCGTACGCGACATCTCCTGTGCGGCCTGCTTCGAGTACGCGTTGCGTGACCGCTGCGTACACAGCATCGAACGAGTCGTGGGAGTCGTACAAGTCGTCGCACGAGGCGACAGGCCGATGCTTCGACAGCTCCTGCGCCGCCGGATGATCAGCGGTTCGTACGATCACATCTACGTTTGGATCGTGCAGTATCCCGCTTGTGCGCACATCGATTTGGTCGAGCGATGCCGGACCCAACCCGACGATGATGATCGACATCAGGGGGACTCGGGCGGGGGCAGGATTCCATCCGCCTCGGAGTACCAGCTGCCGATCTGCGATCGAACAGTGATATCGGCTCCAGAAAGCGCATCGTTCACCCACACAGACCATGCCCCGGAAATCACGTCGTTCGGGATCCAACGTTGGGGGTCAGCAGCGAACTCCTCATACGTTTGCGGGAATTCACGGGAGTCGACCAGCATAAGGTGCCACCCGGCGTCGCCTTGGAACGGCACGGTCACCGATCCAACGGGTGCGGAATACATCGCGTTCACGAACGTCTGCCCGTAGACACCAAAGAAGTCGCCGGGTTTGGCCGGGCACGGAAGTGCACCACCGGGCCAGTTGGGATCGCCTGACACTTCGTCAGCCACAGCGGCGAAACTCTCGCCGGCGTCGATACGAGCCTTGGCTACCTCAGCCTCTTCCTGAGTTTGGACCAGGATGCTGTTGGCACAAACCTCGACGAGAGCTTGCTGCTGCTCTTCCCACACCCTTGTGAGAATCTCTTCGTCGGTTGCAAGGACCGAACGTACGGCAGACCGTGTTGCCATATACGTCACGACAAGCTCGGAGTAACTCTGGGTACGCGTCGGGTCAGAAATCTCTCTCGAGATCGCGTCAAGTTCCGGCTGGGTAGCGGTCTCCATGTAGGCACGACGTCCCTCTTCGGTGTCGGTGCCGGTGATGCCAAATTGGTCATTTGCCTGGTCAAGCATCGACTGATTCACGATCACCAGCGTCAGATCTGCGCGGAAGTCTTCGCCAGACGCAGTGACGTCCACATCTGCCGCCCGGAGGGCATATATGTCACCATCAGAAACCGTTGTGTCGTTGATTCGGGCAGCTGTGTCTGGAGCTGCGCATGCCGCCGCGAGCACGGCGAGCAACGCAACGAGAAGGATGAGTCGGGTGCGACGCTTCATGTGGATGGTGCTTCCTCAGTTTCCGGCCACATTGTACGGAGGAACTGGGTTATGGCCTTGGGGGGAGAGCCCTCGGGCGGTGACAGATAGAGCGCGGCACTCCGTAGAACCGCACCTCTTGCAACCCGTTCGAGCCGCACCTCCTGGGATGCCTTGAGGGTGACCGGATGCACCTTGACCTCTCGCCGATTCTGGAGGATCTCCTCGATCCCCAGACGGATCGCCTCAATACGGAGCTCGGCCAGGTTGATCAGCTCCTGTGCTCGTTCGGGAAGTGGGCCATACCTGTCTTCCCACTCGCCAACGACATCGGCAATTTCTTCGAGTGTCCGAGCAGCAGCGAGGCGGCGATACGCCTCGAGCCGCGTCTCGCCGCTTGGTACATAGTCAGACGGCAGATGGGCATCGACAATCAGATCAATGCGAACAGTCGGTTCGTCCTCTTCGGCTACGGCTTCCCCCTTCAGCTCTTGAACTGCATCGGCCACCAGCTCTGAATAGAGATCAAATCCAACAGCGGCGATGTGTCCGGACTGTGTTTCGGAGAGGATCGAGCCGGCTCCACGGATTTCGAGGTCCCTCATCGCCAGTTCAAATCCACTTCCAAGATTGGAGAACTCGCCGATTGCCTCCAAGCGGCGGTAGGCCGTATCCGACAGGCGATCCTCGATCGGGTGGAACAGGTATGCATACGCGCGCTGGTTCGACCGGCCGACACGTCCACGCAGCTGGTACAGCTGCGCAAGACCCAGGCGGTCGGCACGTTCAACTATCAGGGTGTTGACCTGAGGGACATCGAGACCCGACTCGATGATTGTCGTGGCAACCAGTACGTCGTATTCGCGGTTCCAAAAGTCGAACATCACCTGTTCGAGCTGGCCCTCACTCATCTGGCCATGCGCTATGGCAAACCGGGCATCGGGAACCAGATCCCTGAGGCGCGCAACGGCATGGTCGATCGACTGAACACGGTTGTGGACCACGTAGACCTGCCCCTCTCGGAGCATCTCCCTCCGGATGGCGGCAGCAACAGCTTTTTCGTCATATGGCCCGACATAGGTGAGAATCGGGTGTCGGTCCTGCGGTGCCGTGCGGATATTCGACACATCCCTGATGCCGGTCAGCGCCATTTCGAGTGTTCGAGGAATCGGTGTTGCTGTCAACGTCAGGACATCCACGCTTGCGCGCAGCTCACGGAGCGCATCCTTGGCAGACACGCCGAACCTTTGCTCCTCGTCGATCACCACCAGCCCGAGTTGCTTATACGCAATGTCCTGTGACAGCAACCGGTGCGTGCCGACGACGATGTCGACGGAGCCGTCGGCAATCCCATTCACGACGTCTCGTTGCTGCTTCTGGGTCAGGAAGCGCGAGAGCATCTCAATCCTCATCGGGAAGGCAGCAAAGCGCTCCTGGAAGTTTGCGAAGTGCTGCTGTGCGAGGAGCGTTGTCGGCACCAGCATCACCGCCTGCTTTCCGTCCTGGACCGCCTTGAACATCGCTCGTATCGCGACTTCGGTCTTGCCGAATCCGACGTCGCCGAAGATGAGTCTGTCCATGGGCCGTTCAGCTTCCATGTCTGCTTTTACATCCAGGATCGCTTGGAGCTGGTCTGGGGTCTCCTCAAATGGGAAAGCGCTTTCGAACTCACGCTGCCACGGCGTATCTGCCCCAAAGGCATGGCCAGCGGCTGCGGCTCGCCTGCGGTGAAGCTCGACTACTTGATCAGCGACGACCGCAACTTCCTTCCGAATCCGTGATCTCGTCTGCGACCAGTCGGTCCCGCCCATCTTCGAAAGCCGCGGAGACTCCCCTCCCGAATACCTGGCGACGGCAGCGAGCTGGTCGGTTGGCACGTACAGGCGGTCATCGCCTGCGTACTCGACAAGGAGATAGTCGCGCTCCACGCCTGCCATATCCCTGTGCACGAGCCCTGCGAAGCGGCCAATTCCGTGGTGATGATGAACAATGAAGTCCCCTGGGTTGAGATCGCGATATGCATCTCCGATCTCGCGTCGGGTGCCCTTTCCCGCTGTGCGGTGTGCTCTTCTCCGTCCAGCGATTTCACGTTCACCAACCACGCCCAAGCCGAGCGCTGGGAACACGAAGCCGACGTGAATACCAATGTTGGTGACCGCGGTCGTGACCTCGTCGAGATGATTCGTAACGGGCAGGTCAGCTCCGTGCTCGGAGAGCAGCCCAGCAACGCGGTCAGCAGCAGCGTCTCCATCCATGGCGACAACAATGTTGATGTCTCGGTCTCGCCAACGATTGATTGCTGCCGCGATCGACTCGGGGTCGCCAGGAACGCCGTCGAAGCCTCGGATCTCGTACCCGTCCTCGCCGGGGCCTGCAGCAAGAGGTGGGGCCTCGACCAGACGATCCGCGATCGAATCGATGTCGAGTGGCAGATACAGCGGAGGGTGGTTTCGGGCATCAGGTGCACCGGTGCCCCACGTGTCAGCAAGTGCCTCAGCAAGGTCGGCTTCCTCATCGATCAGATCCTGGGCACGATCGGTACAACGAGCCGGATCAAACAGGAAGACGGGGCACGAGGTGGCGTCAAGCACGGTCCGGGGATTCGCAAGCCACGGAAGCCACGACTCCATGCCCTGAAACGTCACGCCTTCAGCAATCCGGTCCCACGTATCTGCTGCCCACGGGGCATCGGTGCGGAGTTCGGCCGCCCGCTCGGCAAGAGCTGCATCAAGCAGCATCTCTCGTGCCGGAGAGATCTGGGCCGTGGTGAGATCCCCCGTCGAACGCTGCGTCGATGCCGAGAACGAGCGGATCGACTCAACATCATCCCCCCAGAAGTCGATGCGCAAGGGGTTGTCGGCATTGGGTGGATAGACATCAATGATCCCGCCGCGCACGGCAACATCACCGCGGGCCTCGACACGGTCCGTTCGAGCGTATCCAAGCGATACAAGCTGATCGACCGTGGCATCGAACGGCATGTCATCCCCCACGGATATCACCAGCGGGACAACGGTGGTTGGCGACAGCCGCTGTGTCACCGCTCTGACGGAGGCGACAACAACGGCCGGCCCGTCAGTGGACAATCGATGACGGGCCTCGATGCGCTTGGCCATGGTGACGACGTTTGGT
The DNA here is from genome assembly GCA_051011415.1 of Acidimicrobiia bacterium. Classification (GTDB taxonomy): domain Bacteria; phylum Actinomycetota; class Acidimicrobiia; order Spongiisociales; family UBA5794; genus SZUA-442. Next base: position 42,503 of record JBPCTY010000135.1, on the reverse strand, counting down.
GACACATGCTCGAACGGCAGCGTCTCCCATGCGGGGAGGTGATACACCTCGTCGAGAAACAGCCCGACGTCGTCGAAGACATCCTCTGCCTCCCTCTCACCTGCCACGACCGCAAGCACGGGCGAGCCTGTGCGCATGGCCGTCGCCGCAAGGAGAATGGCGCGCGCGGGGGGCGGAACGACAGTGCGACCGGGTATTGCCGGGTCGAGCTGCTTGTTCCACTGGTCGACAAGGACGCCCAATGGTGCGGTCACAGAAGGGCAAGAGTAGAAGGCCGGTGCGACGCACCGTATGGCTAGATGAGGCCTTCCTCTGAAAACCAGTCGATTGTGCGCTGGAACGTGTTCGAGATCGGTGTGTATCGGAGGCCGAGGTCGCGCTCGGACTTCGAGGCGTCGAACCGGTGGCCGTGTGACAACGTTCGAATGAGCGCAGGACAGATGTCGCTGTTCGGTTTGAGGAGATGGGCCACACCAGCGGCCATGCCACCCCAAGTTGTAAGCGTGCTGAGGGAGATCCACCTCGGCTCAATCACCGATCCAGCAATTCCCTGTGCAAGCTCAACCGCATCCTTCACGCTGATCGTTGCACCCGAAAGCAGATAGCGCTCTCCCGTTCGGCCATGTTCTGCCGCAGCGATATGGCCAGCCGAACAGTCTCGTATGTCAACAATCGAAACCTTGGTGTCAACGAGCCACGGCTTGGGCTTCGACAACGCGTGGATCAGGATTCGTGCAGATCCCGTCGATCGACCGGGACCCTGTACCGATGAAGGGTTCACAGCCACAAGGTCAACCCCAGTCGACGCTGCTGTCTCGAACGCGGCATTCTCAGCGAGATACTTCGAGCGTGCGTAGGGCGAAAGGAACTCCCCTGTGTGTGCAGTCCCCTCATGTCCGACTGTGCCTTGGGGCTCACCGATCACGGCAGCCGACGACGTGTACACCACCCTCCCAACGCCGGCGTCCGCAGCGGCTTCGACGACAGATCGTGTTCCACCAATGTTGACATGGTCCATCGAACTCGGATCCTTGGCACAGGCTTGATTGACCCCTGCAACATGAAAGAGGATCGGCGAGCCCCACAACGCGTCACGCAAGCCGTCATGATCGAAGAGGTCAACGACTACTGGATCGGCACCAAGCTCAGCAACGATCGACGCGGCTGCATCACTCCGCACGATCGCCTTCACAGTGCGACCCTGCTCGACAAGTGTCGATGCGAGGTGGCTTCCAACGATGCCGGAGGCACCGGTGATCGTGGCTTCAGTCATCCTTGTCCATGCGGCTGAAGACCGACCTGAACCGCGAGAAGTAGTCGCCGGCCGACAGCACCGTTACCACGACGGCGAGCGCCATTGCCCATTGGTCGAGACGCCACGGGCCGAGCACGATGTCGAGATGAAGTATCGCAAGCGAGATCGCGACGAACTGAATAGTCGCTTTCCACTTGCCCCAGATCGACGGAGGAACTGTCGACGAGTCGAGAGCCGCGACGGATCGAAGACCCATGATCGCGATCTCCCTACCGATGATGATGAACGCAACCCAGCTGCTGACCGTTCCGATCTCGACAAGCGCAAGGAGCGCTCCAGCGACAAGGATCTTGTCAGCAACGGTGTCGAGGAACGCACCAAGAGTTGTAGCGATCTTCCACCGGCGTGCGAGGTACCCATCGGCGAAGTCGGTAAGCGCTGCGATAACAAATACCACGGTGGCCGCGACTGCCATCGCACGGTTGCCTGGTGACGCAAGAACCATTGCGATTACGACAACCGTGAGAATGAGGCGCAGAATCGCAAGCAGGTTCGGAATTGACATCGGGGTGAGCCTATCGCTGGCCCGATCCTTGGGTCTTACTCTTCGACCCAGCCAAGGGATCGGTCAATCGCCTTCTCCCAACCTCGCACCAGGACAGATCGATCGGCATCACCCATTGTGGGTTGCACCCTTGAGGCTTCCCTCCACTGTTGTGCCACTGCGTGCTCATCCTTCCAAACCCCGGCAGCGATCCCTGCGCCATATGCGGCGCCGAGCACCGTGGTCTCGGTCACCTGCGGCACGACCACGTCAATGTCAAGGATGTCGGCTTGGAACTGCATCAACATGTCGTTCTCAACCATGCCGCCGTCGACCCGAATCTCGTCGAGCGTGACCCCAGTGTCCCTCTCCATCGCCGCAAGCACATCACGAACCTGAAAGGCTGTCGACTCGAGCACAGCTCTCGCAATGTGACCCTTGTTGGAGAACCGGGTCATGCCGACGAGGACGGCACGGGCGTCGTCGCGCCAGTACGGTGCGAACAGCCCACTGAACGCGGGGACAAAAAACACATCGCCGTTGTCGTCGACCGTCGCCGCAAGCTCCTCAACCTCCGGCGCCTCGGAAATCAGCCCAAGCTGGTCTCGGAGCCATTGCACCCCGGACCCTGCGACAGCCACCGAACCTTCGAGGGCGTAGGTGGCCGCCTGACCGGAGATTTGAAACGCAACCGTGGTGAGAAGTCCCTCATCGGACCTGACAATCTCATGACCCGTGTTCGCTACGAGAAACGCTCCGGTCCCGTACGTCACCTTGGTTGCACCGACGTCGAATCCTGCCTGGCCAAACAGGGCTGCGTGCTGGTCTCCGAGCATGCATGCGAGCGGCGCACCTTGCAGGACTCCGGTGCACTCCCCCATGGTGCCAATAGAAGGAACGATCTCCGGAAGCATCGACATCGGGATACCCACCAGATCGCATAGACCAGCATCCCACTTGAGGGTTGCAAGGTCCATGAGCATGGTCCGGCTTGCGTTCGTGACGTCGGTGATATGTAGCCCGGTGAGCTTGAAGGCAAGCCATGAGTCGATGGTGCCAAAGGCAATACGGCCCACATCCGCGAGGTCACGGATTGCATCGTCATTCTCGAGCATCCAGCGAACCTTCGGCCCGGCGAAGTAGGTCGCTGGCGGCAGCCCCGTGATCTGTCTGATCTTTTCTCCGGAAGCCGCATTGAGGTCCCTCGCAATGCGTGCGGTCCTTGTGTCCTGCCACACGATGGCTGGGGCCACGGGCATCCCGGTTTCGCGATCCCAGATGACCGTGGTTTCGCGCTGGTTCGTGATTCCAACAGCCGCCAGGTCCTCGGCTGTCAGACCTGCCTCGTCCAGCGCACCGCGGACTACAGATTCTGTATTCCGCCAGATCTCTTCGGCATCATGCTCAACCCAGCCCGGCTGCGGCAGGAACTGCGTGTGCTCCATCTGGCTCATGGAGACAAACCGGCCTGAATCGTCGACGATCACGAAACGCGTACTGGTGGTTCCTTGATCTATCGCACCAACGTACGCCATGCTCGGCCCTCCTCGGTCGGTCAGGAATTCTGTTCGCCGGCATATTGCCGTGCGTTCTCCCCGCCCTCAGTCACAAACTGATCGACGACATCAGCCGCACGGTACACCGTCACGCCAATGTCCTCGCGTTCTGATTTTGCGAACCGAGAGAGAACGAAATCCGCAGGATCTGTCTTCCCATGTGGTCTCCCCACTCCGATCTTCAGCCTCCAGAAGTCACCGCTCCCGAGGCTTCCGATGGTCGACCTCACCCCGTTGTTGCCGGCATGGCCGCGTGACCACTGGACCTTCAGCTTCGCAAAAGGAACATCGATATCGTCATGAAGAATCAGGATCCGGTCCAGATCGACGCCGTAGTACCGCACAAGTGGCGCAATAGCCTGACCCGACTCGTTCATGGATGTCGTCGGAAGCACCGCGACAGTGCGGACTCCTCTGAGATTGAGTTCAGCAACTTCGGCACGGATGCCCTGACGGGCGCGTTTCCACGAGCCGTCATGAGATGAGACAAACCGTTCAACGGCGACTGCACCGATGTTGTGTCGGGTACCGTCGTACGTCGACCCCGGGTTCCGGAGTCCCGCAATGAGGCAGGTTGAGAGCGTCAGCCCTCGTCCTCTGCTTCGCCTTCGGCGCCGTCCTCGTCGCCCTCGGCACCCTCTTCGCCTTCTTCGCCCTCTTCGAGCTCGTCAACCGGCTCTTCGATCTCAGCTGCAGGCAGCACAATCGTGAGCAACGGATGATCCTGTTCAGCGATGTACGTCACGCCCTCGATGACAGGTAGGTCTGAAATGGTGAGTGTGTCGCCGAGCGTCATGTCCTCGATACTGACTTCGATCGATGACGGGATCGCAGTTGGGAGTGCAGAAATCGTGATGCTCGCTTCGAGCGTCTCGACAAGAGCTCCCTCGTCACGGACAGCGATTGGCAGACCGGTGTACTCGACACCGACCTCAGCCTCAATCTCGGTGTCCATACGAACCTCGATGAAGTCAAGGTGCTGGATCTCTCCGCGTACGGGGTGCCGCTGTATCTCTCTGGCAACGGTCAGGACCGCATTGCCTTCAACATCCACCTCGATAATGGCGTTGAGCCCGGCCTCGGTGTGCAGAACTGAATAGAGATCGCGGTCCGAGACATGTACCGCAACCGGCTCAACGGTTGTTCCGTACAAGACGCCTGGCACACGGCCATCACGGCGGAGACGCTTCGATGCACGTGTCCCTGAGGTCACGCGCTTTGTTGCCTGCAGGCTCTCCTGCTGCATGGGGTACTCCTCACAAAAGAATCAGGTGAAGTCAGAGCGAAAGTGTAACGAAAGACCCACACAGTTGACAGGGGCATTGCAAGCGAGGTGCACGTGTGTCCAGAGCTAGGGCGACAGCAAGCTGAACCGAACGGTCCTCTCCGGATTGTCCACGTTGGTGTCGACGAGAACCACCGACTGCCAAGTCCCGAGAGCCATCTGACCATCGATGACAGGCACCACGATCGATGGAGCGACCCATGCGGGAAGCACATGATCAGCGCCGTGCCCGGGCGTTCCGTGACGATGGCGGTAGAGGCCGTCGTCAGAGGGGAGCAACCGCTCAACGGCATCCAGAAGATCGGCATCGGACCCTGCGCCGACCTCGAGTATCGCGACCCCCGCGGTGGCGTGCGGCACGAACACGTTGAGCAAGCCGTCGCCTTCACCACGGACGAAGGCCGTAGCATCGCCGGTGAGGTCCACGACGCGCTTGGAACGTCCTGTTGCTATCCGATGAGTCTCTGTCTTCACCTTTGCTCCAGTGCTCTTGACCTGCGATACGGAAGAATCTCGATGATCTCACCCGATTGCAACCGAGCTTGCACATGCTCCCAGAACTCGGTGTCGAAGAGATCTGCGTGATAGTCGTACAGCGTTTCGAGCTTCGCACCGGACAAACCGAGAAACCGAGGAAGCTCCTCTGGAAACACATCGTTGGGCCCAACGCCGAACGCCGGTGTCACAGACATCGCATCGTTCGGTTCGTCGAGTTGTGGGAAGCTGCGAAAACGTAGATCGGTGACCAAACCGATCTCGTCGTAGTCATAGAAGACCACTCGACCCCTGTTCGTTACGCCGAAATTCTTGAGCAGCATGTCACCAGGAAAGATGTTCGACGCCGCGAGGTTCTTGATGGCGTCCCCGTAGTCGATGAGGGCCTCGCTTGCCTCTTCAACTGATGCCGAGCGAACAAACACATCCAACGGTATGACCTGACGCTCCACGTACACAAGCGACAGGAGCAGATCCTCTCCATCGATCGTCGCTGTGCGTGATGCATTCTCAAGAAGATCCGATAGCAGGTGAACATCGAATGCACTCTTCGGTAGTCGAAGATCAATGAAGCGCTGGGCTTCCACGAGCCGGCCCGCCCGATCGTGTCTGTTCACGAGCCGATATCGCTCCTTCACCTGTGGAGGAGTGACTGTCTTCTGCGGTGGAAACCGGTCTCTGATGACCTTGAACACAACGTCGTATGACTCGAGAGTGAAGACGATCATCACAAGACCCGGTACCCCTGGGGTGAACACGAACCGGTCGTCGCTCGAGGACATATGGGATGCAAGCTCCCTGAAGTTCTCCGTCTTCGCCTGCTTGCGGAAACCGATCGATGCAAAGACCTCGTAGCGACGTCGACCGGGAAGAAGCTGCCAGAGAAACGCAACGAGGGCAGAAGGCGAGGATGAGTCGACGAGAAAGGCAGCCCGCGTATACGAGAACAGGATTGCCAGATCGCCTTCTCCGACAAGCACGGCGCCAAGCCGTAGCCCGCTTCTCCCATGTCTGATCGCCAGAGCAAACGGGATAGCCGCAGTTGCTGATACGAAGCGCCCCACGACGTATGCACCCTTTCCCCTGAAGAACAGCGCGTTGCACACCTCCACCGTTCCCTCGACGTCCGGTAGGCGTCCAGCGCCTTCGTCGAGATCGCCGGGAAGATCTGCCCACGTTGCCTGAAATCGACAATCTCTCAAGAGGGCAGCCAGCAGCTCGCGTCGATTGCCGTCGTACGAATACACACGAGTGATCTCGTCACCCTCCGCTGCCGGCTGCGCCTCCGATGACAGGAACTCAACGCGGGCATCTGTTCCTTTGGTGTCGAACATCCGTCGGGTCACCGAGTTGAAGAATGTCTCCGCAATCTCCGGGAACGGTTCTGTCGATACTTCGTCGCGGTACAGCGACTTGGCGCTGGCCCAAGACTCTCGGTGTGCAGACGTGACCCCCGCGCCTGCAAGGGCATCGAGCGTGGCATCGACGGCGTCACCGTAAGCATCCATTCGATCCAGATGATCTCTCCGAAGCGAAGCCCAGTCGCGCGCTTCGAACCGTGCATTCGCACGCCGGGTCGCAGATCTGAACCGGGACCGAAAGCCGTGGAACCCAACCGCAACCGTGGCCGACACAACCTCGGGGGCAATGGCGGAACCGTTGGCTGTCAGGTGTTCTCGCCCTTGAAGATCTCGCTCACGGATTGGTCGTTGAAGATCGCCTCGATAGTTCCGGCCACAAGCGGCGCAACCGACAACACCGTGAGGTTCGGCAGCGCAAGCGCCTCAGGTCTAACCGGCAACGTATTGGTGATCACGATCTCGCTAAATGGTGAAGCCGCAAGACGTTCCACTGCGGGACCAGAGAGCACTCCGTGGGTTGCCATCACCATCACCGATAGGGCGCCCTTCTCGATCAGCAACTCGGCGGATGCGACAACGGTCCCCGCTGTGTCAATGATGTCGTCGACGATGACGCAATGTGTGCCTTCAACCTCACCAACGACCTGTTGGGCATCGACCTGGTTCCGGACATCTGTGCGACGACGCTTGTAGACGAAAGCGACCTCTGCATCGAGATGCGCTGCAAACCGCGTCGCACGCTTCACACCGCCAGAGTCAGGTGACACAAAGGTGATGGGTCCGTCGATCCGGTTCGTGAGATGCTCTTCGAAGAGAGGCAGCGCCGTGAGCGAATCAAATGGCGCATCGATGTAGCCCTGGACCTGACCGGTGTGTAGATCCACCGATGCAATGCGATCAGCACCAGCAGTCATGAACAGATCGCCCATCATCTTGGCGGTAATCGGCTCGCGTGGTCTGCCCTTCTTGTCTTGTCGTGCGTAGCCATAGAAAGGCATCACCGCAGTGATTCGCTTTGCCGACGCCCGCTTGAGTGCATCGATCATGATCAGCTGTTGCATGATGTGCTCATTGATCGGAGCGCTATGGCTTTGAATCACAAAGCAGTCTGCTCCGCGAACGGACTCGGTGAAGCGCACATAGAGCTCGCCGTCGGCGAACTTGCCGTGCTCCACGCCACCGAGCTCAACATCGAGCAGTTTTGCGACCTCTTCGGCGAGATCTGGATTGGCCGAACCAGAGAACAGCATCAGGCGTTTTCGCCCAGGACGTTCCATCAGCTTTCGTTCCCTTCCGCACGTCTTCGACGTTTGTCCGCGTACCCGTCCACATTCTTCTGTGGCGTGCGCTCAACTGCAAGTGCACCTTCGGGAACATCCTCGGTGATGACACTCCCGGCGCCCGTGAAGGCATCGTTACCGATCGACACGGGAGCAACCAGCATCGTGTCAGAACCGATTCTCACGTTGTCACCTATCTGCGTCTTGTGCTTTGCGTAACCGTCGTAGTTGACGGTGATCGTGCCAGCGCCAACGTTCGAACCTGCTCCGATGGAGGCATCCCCGATGTAGCTGAGGTGAGGAATCTTCGAACCTTGTCCGATCTCGGAACCCTTCACCTCTACATATGTGCCGACCTTTGCGTTTGCCTTGAGCACGGTCCCGGGTCGCAGATATGCAAACGGCCCAACCGTCGCTTGCTCCCCGACCTCTGCCGAGATTGCAACTGCGTTCTGGATGGTCGCCCCTGCGGCAACCGTCGTGTCCTCCAGCTGAACATGTGGTCCGACCTCTGCCCCAGAGGCCACAGAACTCGCTCCCCGCAGGTAGGTGTCCGGAAAGAGCCGTGCGCCGGGTGCAACGGTCGCAGTCGCATCGATGTACACCCGCGACGGGTCGAGCATCCACACGCCGGCATCGAGAAGCTCGGCATTGATTCTGGACCGGAGGATCGCAGCGGCTTCAGCGAGCTGAGCCTGGGTGTTGACCCCGTGTCCCTCAACGGCGTCGCCGATGACGGCGCCGACGGTCAAGCCGTCGGCTCTGAGTTCGCCGATGACGTCGGTCAGGTAGTACTCGCCCTGAGCGTTGTCGTTCGAGATTCTCGACAGCCCCTTCTCAAGAGCTTCGGCGTTGAAGACATACACCGAGGTATTGACCTCATCAATGCCTCGCTGATCGTCCGTAGCATCGCGTTCCTCGACAATCCCGGTGACGTCGCCGTTGTCTCGCACGATCCGCCCGTAGCCGTATGGATCTTCGACCCTCACCGAAAGCACGGTTGCCGCAGCGTTTGACTGTTGATGATCAGCCACGAGTGATGCAAGGGTCTCTGCCGTTATCAACGGCATGTCTCCAGGGAGAACCAGGACGTCGGTCCCCCCACCCTTAAGACCGGTGCGCCCCACCATCGCGGCGTGACCGGTCCCCTCCTGAGGCTCTTGGATCACCACCGAGGTGGTTGGCGGGCACATGTCGCGCACATCGTCAGCTTGATGACCCACGACAATCGATATGTCGCCGACGTCGATGGAATCGAGCGAAGCCAATGCCCAGCCGAGCAACGAACGTCCCGCGGCCTCGTGGAGTACCTTTGCAAGCCCGGTATTCATCCGGGTTCCTTTGCCGGCAGCGAGGACGATGACGTCGACGCTCATGTGATCACAACCTCATGTTGGTTGGCTGGGGGGACAGGACTCGAACCCGTTCTAGATGGACCAAAACCATCTGTGCTGCCAATTACACCACCCCCCATCGCGGGATGCGGTGCGGAAGTGTAGAGCCGAAAACTCATGTCACACCGTGCCGACCTTGGAATCTCAGCCATCGGTCCGTCGCCAGCCAACGTCGACAAGCGACACCCCGACGGCGAGGCGCGTCGGGAGGGTGACCGACGACGCGGCATCAGCAGCCTCAGACTCGGTCGCAAATAGCCCAAACAATGCCGAGCCTGAACCCGTCATCATCACCGGAACACCCCACCGACCAGCAAGCTCATCTCTCCATTCAGCCACCCTTGCATCAAGTGCAATTGCTGCAGGAAACAGATCGTTTCGGATCGGGGGCCCGCCTCGCAACTGCGGCGGAAGTCTTTGTTCGGGAATGGCCTCTCCTTCGGGTCCTCCGAGTTCATCCCACTTTGCGTACACGGCAGGCGTCGAGAGAGCGAACGGCGGCGCAACGATCGTCGCCGAGAATCCCTTGAGGGACTCCATCGGAGCCAGCCGCTCTCCCCGCCCCTCGACCAGCGCCGATCCACCGACCAGCGAGAAGGGCACGTCCGAGCCGAGAGTCTCAGCGATGTCCCGTTGATCGTCTGCTCCGACGCCAAACCGATCGCTCGCCATACCGATCACAGCCGCGGCATCGGCCGACCCGCCACCCAGCCCGGCACCGGCAGGAATCGCCTTTGTGATGGACAGCCTGGCCGGTTGAGTCACTCTCGCCGTTCTCCGCACTGCGTCGAACGCTTGCCATGCGAGATTCGACTCGTCGTTCGGCGCCTCATGGTTCGACACGACGATCTCGTCAGCGTCATTCGGCTCCAGGGCGACAACGTCTGCGAGCGAGATCGATTGGAACAATCCGCGCAAAGGGTGGAAGCCGTCTGCCATCCGCGGATAGACGGCGAGCGCGAGGTTCAGCTTCGCATACGCATCGGCCCTCAAGCGACTCCTCCCACCTTGGCAATCGCAACGTAGTCGAGCGGCGACAGCTGCTCGGGTCTCAGCGTTGGGTCGATCCCTGACGCTTCAAGCGTCGCCACCGGATCAACGAACATCGTCGCCAACGACTTTCTCAACATCTTTCTTCGCTGATTGAACGCCGCCATGGCAACTGCGATCGCACCTTCCGACCACTCGCTTGCGTTCGTTCGCTCGAGGACAACGACCGATGACTCAACCCTTGGTGCCGGCTCGAATACGTGTGCTGGAACCGTCAGTGCTTGTCTCCCTGTTGCATGCAGGCCAACGACAACCGACGGCAATCCGTAGGTGCGACTTCCTGGTTGGGCGAGCAGTCGGTCGCCAACCTCACGTTGCACCATCACCACGAAGCGGACAATCATCGGCGCAGTTCGCAGGGCATCAAGAATGATCCCGGTTCCGACGTTGTACGGAAGGTTCGAGACCATCGTCCACGGTTCGGTATCAAGGATGCGGCCGAAGTCAAGCGACGCAGCGTCGGCGTAGCGCAGTTCAACGTTGGATGACTCGTCGAACGCGTGATCCAGAATCGGACGGAGGCCTTCGTCGATCTCGTACGCGATCACACGCCGTGCGGCCTTCGCCAGGGCAGCCGTGAGTGCACCTGTGCCGGCTCCGATCTCAATCACCGCGCTGTCGTCGACGTTGGCGACCTCAACAATCTTGTCGACGATATTCGGGTCGGTGAGGAAGTTCTGCCCGCGGTTCTTGTTTGGGCGATGCCCGGCGTCATCAAGCAACCTCCGTACCTCGGACCGTGGTTGTCCATTCTCAGCCATTCGGCCCTCCGAAGACCTTTGCGGCAGTCTCGGAAGTTGCCTTCGCAACTGTCGCTACATCCTCACCCCAGACTTCCGCAAGCATGGCTCCGGTAAGCCCGACATTCGCTGGCTCATTGGCACTGCCGCGCAAGGGTTCGGGCGTGAGATACGGCGCGTCGGTCTCGACCATCGTTTGATCCGGCGGCGCCTGCTCGGCACCCAGACGCAGCGTCTCCCCGGTTCGGAAGGTCAGAGGGCCGGCGAACGAGAAGGTGACTCCAAGGTCGCGGAACCGACGGGTCCATTTAGGGCCGCCTGTCCAGCAATGCAGAACCGCTTTGCACCCGAGGCCAGCCTCACCGAGTACTTCGTAGACATCCGAGAAGGCATCCCGACAGTGAACGATCAGCGGCTTTCCGAGAGAACGCGCCATCTCGACCTGGGCGACGAAGGCGACCATCTGATCCACCCGAGGACTCAGCTCTCGATACCAGTCCAAGCCACACTCACCGACTGCATCTGCTTCTGCGGCGAGTGCACCAATGCGATCGGCTTCCGACTTCCACGATGATGCCTCGTGCGGATGGAGCCCTGCGGTCCATAGAACCTTGTCAGGGTGTGCGCTGGCTATTGCCTTCGACTCCAGAGATGACGCAACGTCGACGCCGGGACATACGAGCCAATCGACACCAGCGTCAGTCGCACGTTCGAGCACGACGTCGGGTTGTTCATCGAGTAGGAAGAGGTGGCCATGGGTGTCTACCCAGCGGGGCCGATCCACGCCTACTCCTCCGGATCCAGTTCGACCTTTGCGAACAACGGTGGAAGCTCACCAAGCCGAGTTCCCGGCTCTACGGGAACAAGTTCCCATCGAGGACCGGACTGCGGCACATCAATACCGACCGTTCGAAGCACATCGGCAGACGTGCGTGGCATGTATGGCGCCAAGGCCACGGCGCTCGATGCGATCATTTGTAGCGCTGCCCACAGGCTTGTTGCGGTGCGAACCATGTCTGTCTTTGCAGTGGTCCAAGGTGCGACTTCATTCAGATACACGTTTGCGTCCTGGGCGCCCTTCATGGCTCGTGCGATCCCTGCCCGCAACCTGACCTCGTCGAGGAGTTCCCCCGTCTCCGCAAAGGTCTCACGGCTCTGCTCAAGCGCAGTTGTGTCGCCTTCGGACAGCTCACCCGGCTCGGGAACGACGCCGTCGAAATATCGGCTGACCATGGACACGACGCGGTTCACGAGGTTTCCCCAAGTGGCCACCAGTTCATCGTTGATCCGCCGTGCAATTTCATCGTCAGAGAGGTCGGAATCGTTGTTTTCCGGAAGCGTCTGGGCGACCGCGTACCGGAGCCCGTCGACCTCGAACCGATCCAGATACCAACCCAAGCTCTCACCGACACCGGTCGACTTCGATGCCTTTCGGCCACCGAACGTCACATACTGATTTGCCGGCACGTTGGTCGGCAGGTTCAGCCCGCCATGCCCCATGATCAGGGCCGGCCAGTAGATGGCGTGGAAAGGAATGTTGTCCTTTCCGAGGAAGTAGTACGTCTCGGCATCGGGATCTTCCCACCATGCCTTCCACGCATCGGGGGTGCCCTGCTGCTCAGCCCACTCCTGTGGCGCGGACAGGTACCCCATCACTGCCTCCCACCACACGTAGATCGACTTCCCTTCGCCGAGGTCATCGACTGGGATCGGAATCCCCCACTCAAGGTCTCTGGTGAACGCTCGGTCGTGGAGCCCGTCGGACACCATCCCCTTTGCGAAATTGAGGACGTGCGGCCTCCAGCCTTCACGAGAGTCGAGCCACTCAAGAAGAGGCTCATTGAACTCGCTCAGCTTCCAATAGAAGTGCTCGGTGTCCCTCAGCACTGGAGTTGTCGACGTCAATGCGCTCAACGGATCGATGAGATCGGTCGGGTCGAGGGTCTTACCGCAGTTGTCGCACTGGTCGCCACGAGCCTTGGTGTTTCCGCAGTGCGGACAGGTGCCCTCGACGTATCGGTCGGGAAGAAACCTTTGCGCTGTCTCGTCGTAGTACTGCTCTGAGACCTCGGTGTAGAGGTAGCCATTCTCGAGAAGGGTGAGGAAGAACTCCTGCACTACCCGTCGGTGGGTATCGGTACCGGTCGTCGTGAAGAGATCAAAGCTGATTCCGAGGTCGGCCCAGTAGGTGAGGAACTCCGGATGAAACTTGTCCACTATCTCTTGAGGTGTAACCCCAAGCTGATCTGCCTTCACTGTGATCGGAGTGCCGTGGACGTCAGATCCCGACACCATGAGCACGTCATCGCCCTTTGCCCGTCTGTAGCGGGCGTATATGTCGGCGGGGAGATACGCACCGGCCATGTGCCCAAGGTGCAACGGACCCTGCGCATAGGGCCAGGCGACCGCGACGAGAACCTTCTTGGGAGGTTGGTTGGTCATGACGCGGGATGGTACTTGACCGGCGATGGTCTCCAGTTTCCAACTACTGCCACCATCTGGAAATCGCATCTACCCTCCCGCCGTCGGTCGCCAGGATCGACACTTTGACTGGAGGTTCACTTGAACACACTCATGGTCAGGAAGATCGACGATCTCGGGAGGGTCGTCGTCCCGGCTGAGACACGCCGCCTGTTCAACATCCATGAGGGGGACGAGTTGGCAATCACAGTGGAGAATGGTGGGATCGTTCTCCGCAAGCTCGAGGCGACGTGTGTCTTTTGCGAGGCAACGGAAAAGCTCGAGAACTTCGAGGGCAGAGGAATCTGCGACGACTGTCGCATCCGCCTCAGCTCCATCTAGGACCGTTCGGACAAGACACGTTCGTAGAGCTCACGACGCGACACGCCGTGGGCTGCGGCGATTTCCTTCACTGCATCGGATGTGGATGAGCCCGAATCGATCAGGGCCGCAGCGGCCGTTGTAGCTTCATCGAGGCTCGGCGGTCGCTGACTCGCGCCACGGATCACCACACAGAACTCGCCGCGAGCATGTTCGCCGTCCTCGAATAGAGCCGGCGCTTCGCCAAGAGTCGTCCTGTACAGCGTCTCATGAAGCTTGGTGAGCTCGCGAGCGATCATGACCGGACGGTCGGCTCCGCACGCATCGGCGAGATCGACAAGATCGGCTGCGATCCGCGATGGTGCCGAGAATATGACGGTGGTTCTGGTCTGAACCCCAATCTCCGAGAGGTACTCGGATCGCTTGCGGCCCTTTCTCGGCAGGAATCCGTCGAACACAAAGCGATCTCCGTCAAACCCCGAGAGCGACAGCGCGACCACCGGGGCGCTTGGTCCAGCGATCGCGGTTACGTCGGCACCGACTTCGATTGCGGTCGCTACAGCCGAGGCACCGGGGTCGCTGACCACGGGTGTTCCGGCATCCGAAACGAGGGCAATGCGTGCGCCATCGGCGAGTAGCTGCCCGAGCTCTTCGTTGCGGGTGCGCTCGTTTCCTGCAAAGTACGAGCGCATCGGCGTGTCGATGCCAAGGTGGTTGAGAAGCTTGGCGGTCCGGCGAGTGTCCTCGGCAAAGATCACGTCGGCTCCCTTGAGCTCGCCTGCGAGCCGCGGACTCACGTCATCGAGGTTGCCGATCGGGGTCGCACACATCACAAGGGTTCCGGCCATGACCCGATGATGCCACGACCGTGACCACACTGTGCGGTGCCGGCGAAGGCAACCGCGACCGATGTTCGAGCACCCATGGCCCGGTCAGAATCACCCGGTTTGCGCTTACGCGACGCACGGTACCCACCACGCCATCGTGACCAAGGCTGACAACCATGATCGACTCGCGCATTCGTATCGTGTGCACCGAGCGCGCTTTTATGAGGACAGCGTCCAGATGCGCTTCTTTCAGACCCTGGCGTCGTTGTCTGCCCTTAGGAAGGACGGGAACGCCGTGCATGCACCAGTTGCCAGAAGCGAGGTTCACCCTGCGGTACCAGTCGCTCATTGGTACGCTTCCACAACTATGGCAAAGGCAAAACGACGCAAACTCCGCGCTCGCCGTTCGAAGGCGAACCACGGCCGCAAGCCAAACGCTGGCCGCGGCTGACCGACGCCAACCTTCCTTAGTTCTCCTAGGAATCCCATGGGTCGGTTGTATTCGCGCGTCTACGGCGATTCAAGCCCCTTGGTAGGGTCGCGCGGATGAGCAAGCTGACCGAGTTGTTTCCGTTCACCTCGGACGTCGACATGGCAAAGGTTCTTCCGTTCTACAACCGTGGCCAACGCGAAGTCTTTCCAAGGCATGCCGGCACGACAGCCGACCAGCTCCGGGCGCGAAACTCGACGGAGATGGAATACAGATTCTTTGGCCTCGACGACGTCGACGGCCTTGCCGCGCTCGGGATCACCGCGCATTTCACCGACGGATCGAATGAGCATCTGCAATGGCTCCAGCTCTTTGTACGCCCGGATGCACGAAGGAACGGCCACGGCAAGTCACTCCTGATGACCGCAGTTGAGACAGCCGAAGGGTCCGGCCGCACAGTGATCACATCCGACGCCGTCAACACGGTTCCCGCTTCCGCTTTGTTTGCCGCATCGTCTGGAGCAGATGAAGGCATGCGAGAGCACATCAATGTCGTTGCAGTCGCCGACGTCGATGTCGCCATGCTTGCTCGATGGCGTGTACAAGGGCCGAGCCGCGCACCTGGGTATGAAGTGCTCCAATGGGACGATGACTACGAGCGCAGATATGACAACCAAGTGGCCGGGCTGTTGGTCATGGCGGACGAAGACATGCCGTTCGAGGACCTGGATCTGGAGCCACAGACCGAAACTGGGACCACACTCCGAGAGCGTTTGGACCGACAAGCAGGCTTGTACAGCAGGATTACGTCGGTTGCCAGACATATTGAAACTGACACGCTTGTTGGGTTCTCAGAATTGCTGAGAGTGAGCGATTCCGAACCGCTGCTCAACACGACCCTCACGATGGTGCACCGAAATCACCGTGGACACGCACTCGGCAAGTGGCTGAAGGCAGACAGCATTCTGCGCGGACTCGCCCGGTTCCCCGACACAACTCACATCCAGACAGAGAACGCTCAATCCAACGCCCCGATGCTCGGTATCAACGATGCGATCGGCTTTGTACCCGAGCTTGAGCTCGTTGCATATCAAGCGACCACAGCCCATCTGCGGGATTATCTCGAACGCAACGTCCAAGACGAGGTGTAGGGCGTCGGCCTACCAACGCACTACAGCGTGAAGGTTGGTTCAGAGACCGAGCTGGGTTCGAAGATCGTCGCCAGCCACCGCGTCGGTGCTTGCAACGTAGAAGATCTGATTCTCGATCCGATCGATAAAGACGTAGGGATCGCCGCCGGCGAACAGCAGACCGCCACCTGACTCCTCGGCGGCGGACGCACCCATGGCATCCCTGCTGTGGGCAATCAGCGCATTCGTGAGCTCCTCGGCGTCCTCTTCCGTTTCGGCGAGGTATGACCACACAAAGGCGGTCTCCGGACCGTTCAGGAACGTTCGGTAGGTGTCGTTCCCCCAACCCGCAGCAACCTGCACCAGATTGCCAGGCGAAAGGGTTTCCATGAGCAGCAGGCGAACACCCCATTCGCCAAAGGTTGCCTCGTCAAAGAGCTCCCAACCGGCAAGATCCACTGTGAGGGGTTCGATTGGGTCCGGAAGTTCACCACGGAGGAACTTGTTTGGATCAAGAATCTGCTCGGTCGACACCGGTGGCGCCTGATACGCCTCGTCGATTCGCTTGAGACCTCCGTCTGCGATCAACGCACCAGCGAAGACGAGACCCTGCTCGTATGGGAAAGAAAGATCTCGTTGAATCCACTCTGGTGCAGAGTCGAGCACGGTTGTGTCGATTGTGAGGGCCTCGAGGGCCGCAGCTGCAGCTTGTGCGGGATCGAACGACTCGAGATAGAGGAACTGCTGATACGTTGCATCACCTTCGATGAGCGCAAGAACCGCCGAAGCGTCGTCGCCGACTCCTTCCTCAACCGTCGTGCTGTATTCGTCAATCGCATCAAAGTGCTGGTCAGTGAGAGCGTGCACCAGCTCGTGGGCGATAACGATCTCCTGCAACGGGGTGATCCCGTCGACGGCGACAGGAACGACGAGCTCATCAGCTTCTCCGTCGTAGAACCCTGCGACTTGCTCCGTGTACAGATCAACTTGGAGTTGATAGAGATCGACGGATTCGTCGAGCATGCCAAGCAGCTGGAACATCGCCTCCAGGCCTTCAGTCTCCTCCTGGTCGAGATCTTCCTGCAGCGTTGCGTTCACTCTTGCGGTGAACTCCTCCTCGTCGAGGATGGTCACCGTTGGAATCTCAAGGAACGGAAGGGCCCTCGACTCCTCAACCTGCAGCATGACCTCACCGATCTCTGAACGAATTTGGTCGGCGACATCATCCGGGATCGAGTCAGAACTCTCACCGGGTATCGAGCCGGCTGGCACAGTCGTGCTCGGCGCCACGGTCGTGGTGCTCTCGCCTGGAAGGGTCGATCCAGACGTGCTGCCGGAGGTCGTCGTCGTTCCGTCCGTGGAGTTGTCACACGCCGAAGCCACAAGCACAAGGGCGCACGCCAACGCAAGCAGTGTGATCATTCGTCTGGCCATGGTCGGGAAGGCTACCGCCGGAGTCGTTGAATCATGGGCAACGATTCACAGGGTTCTCAGGGCTTCGGTCGGCGACACTCTGGCTGCTCTCATCGCTGGGTACAGGCCCGCCACCGCACCGATCAACAGTGCAGCCACCAAGCCGCCGACGATCGCAATCATCGGTATCAGCACGTTCCATCCTTGCAGCCATGCATACGTAGCCGTTACTGCGGCACCGAGTGCCACGCCGCCGAGTCCACCGATTCCTGCGAGCAGCAACGACTCACCGAGGAATTGCACTGAGATATGTCGTCTCGTCGCGCCGAGCGCCCGACGGAGTCCGATCTCGCCGCGTCTCTCGAGAACGGAAATGACCATGACATTTGCGATGCCGACGCCTCCGACGAGGAGGGCGACTGCACCAAGACCAAGGAACAGATTGGTGAGTGCGGACTCTGCCGCCTCTCTGGCCTCGAGCGCATCGGATGGACGTGTTACCTCAACCTGATCTGGATTCTCCGGGTTGACCGTGGCAGCCATGACGTTTCGCACATCGTCGACGGACGCCGGGTCCGTGCGCACGTAGAGCGTCGACGGGACGAGGTCCTGATCCAGATAGGTCTCCGCCGCGTTATGGGTGACCAACGCCGCTCGGTCGAGATCGGGGGACAGTTCAAGACCCTCCATGATCCCAACCACCGTGAACCACTCGCCACCTAACCAAACTCGCGTCGGCTGGTCCAACGATCTGATACCGAGTCGCTCTGCAGCGACAGCTCCGAGCACGGTCACCGGATAGTCCGGCGAGGCGCCGTCGAGAAACACACCTTCGGCCATAGCTCCTTGCAGGGTGAAGATGAGGTGGTCGTCAGCGGCGTAGACGGAGAGTCCCCCGCTTTGTCCAGGTGGCACCAGGTCACTGCGGTACACGTTGGCCGAGGTGACCTCGGCCACGGCAGCGACCGTCTCGACCGGTGCGATTCTTCCAACCATCGCTGGGGAATCCTCAGGCAGCGTCCCTGATCCAAGCCCGATTCCGGTTCCCGCCTGGACCTGAAGCATGTTGGTTCCAAGCCGATCGAGCTGAGACAGCAAGTCCGATTTCGAAGATTCGGAGAGCCCGAGCACGGCGACCATGGCCCCGATGCCGATCATGATGCCGAGTGCGGAGAGGATCGACCGGAGACGTCTGGTGCGTAGCCCGATGCCTGCGGCCCGGACGGCGTCCGCTGGCGCCAGCCGAGACGGCGCGATCTCGTCCGAAAGGTTCGCTGTGGTCATCTTGGTTGCCTGTTGTCGTGCTCGATCCGTCCATCGAGAATGCCGATCTGCCGAGGAAACTGGCTTGCGATCTCCCTGTCGTGGGTTATCACGACGATGGTGGTCCCATCATGGTTGAGATCCTCCAGCAGCGAAACGATTGATGCACCTGATTTGCTATCGAGGTTCCCAGTGGGTTCATCTGCCAACACAATGCTCGGCGTGCCGATCAAGGCCCTTGCGATAGCGACACGTTGACGTTCTCCGCCGGAGAGCTTCGTAGCCATGTGGTCAGCGCGTGAGGACAGGCCGACCTTCTCAAGTGACAACGATGCAAGCTCGCGACGCTCGGCGAGGGCCATACCCGTGTACAGCAGCCCATCAGCAACGTTGTCACGAGCAGTCTCTCCTGCGAGGAGGAAGAACTGTTGGAACACAAATCCGATGTGTTGTGACCGCAGCGCTGAGAGGTTCTTGTCGGTGAGCGATGCGACGTCATATCCCGCTACATGGACCGCACCTTTGGTCGCCCGATCGAGGGTTCCAACGATGTGGAGAAGCGTTGACTTTCCAGAACCGGAAGGACCGACTATCGACACCAGCTCTCCGTCAGCGATCTCAAGATCGACACCCGCGAGTGCGCGCACCGGAGGTGTTCCCGGATACTCCTTCACAACTCCTGAGAGGGAGAGGGCTGTCCTCGATGGTGCTTCGGCTTCCAGGGTCGTCACGGAACCACAACCTGCATTCCTGCCTCGAGCGTGCCTGACGACACCTCGACAAACCCATCTGCGAATAGTCCAGGATCAGCCGCAACGAGGACAGTCGATCCGTCCGATGCGACGACCTCAACCGCGTAGCCTCCCTCGGCAAGCGCGAGCAACGAGGTCACAGGGACGACAAGCACGTCGTCGGCCCTGTCGCCGATCACTTCAACATCCACAGGGGCCCTGTCAAGGCCTTGGGCAGCGTCAGGGCTGTCGAGCGTGACGGTCATTTCGAAGTATGTCTCTCCCTGTTGCGTAGCGAGGACGACCGATCCGATCTCCGTCACCACAGCGGGTTCCTGGCTCCCTGACGGAAGTTCGACAATGACGGCGTCTCCAACTGCAACGAGATCTTGATCATCGGTGGACAGTTCAACCGTTACGAACGTGTCGCTCACAGATGCAGTCAGCAGCATTGTTCCCGGACCGACGGCGTCTCCAACGGAGATCAGCGTTTCGTTCACTCTGATGGTCGATGGCTGGATCACGACATCGCCGATGTTGACGACACCATCTGGTACCGCTCCGGATGCGGCCTGCCACGCAGCAACCGAGAGGACGGTTGCATCATCAAACTCGCCGGTGATCGCAAGCGACTCGTCGGTGCCAAAGCCGAGATCAAGGAGGCTCTGCTGCAGCTGGGCAACGTCCTCACCCTGCATACCTTGGCGGAGCGTTCGGTACAACGGGATGTCGCCGACAAGCAGCACGACTGCTTCGCCATCGATGGCAAACAACGTTTCGCCAGCAGCGATGAGAGAGCCCTCTTCCGTGACCCATGTGGCAGTTCCGCTCAGCGCCTTCGAGGCTGCTGCGATGGACATGCCAGCTTGCACCTGGTCGCCTATCTCGACGAGCATTTCGGAGATAAAGGAAGGCATCGGAGCGAAGATGACGTCGCCAAGCAGCAGACGCCCAGTCTCCGCAGCCCCGATGGCTGCTTGGAGGAGTTCGATCGCATCCGCCGTTGCAGCAGTGAAGTCCTCATCGATCTCGATGTCGTTGTCTGGATCGAAACCAAGATCCACGAGCGCCTGTTCGAGCTGCTCCACATCTGATCCATCCGACATTCGGCTTTCAAAAGTCCGGTAGGCAGGAACGTCACCGTCGAGCACCACGACTGGCTCGGTGTTCACCTCATACAGCACGTCGCCGGACTCGATGATTACTTCTGGATCCGAAACGTCGGTGACGAATCCAGCCTTGAGCCCTTCAACGGTGACAATGCCGTCCGGCGACGACTGGTATGAGATTGCGTCTGCGCTTCCGTACCCGAGTGTTCCAGACAGAGTCTCCATAGCGATCAGGTTGCTGCGTTCGACCGTCGCCGTGCTCAGTGCAAGCTCTTCCTCCGGAGCCTCGGAACCTGTGAACACGAATGCAAGGGCTGCTGCGGTGAGTGCGACAACGACGATGCCTACAACAATCCATGGCCATCGGCGCTTGCCTACCGGCTCAGCCTCGAAATCCGCCTCTGACGTGGTCTCCGACGTGTCGATGGTGTCCGACATCAGGAGTCGCCTCCACCGAACCGACCGAATCCAGCGAACGCCTCTTGGCATTCCTCAAGCGCTGCCCGAACCTCGGGATCGGCGAAGTCGAGATCACCAAACGGCGATACTGCGTTCGATCCACCCTCGCCACCGCCGAGGAGATTCGAGAAATCGGGGTCATCGATCTCGATGCCGTTGTCACGCATACACGCTGCAAACTCGACAAACGTGTCCTCGATCTCCGTCAGATCGAAGTCGGCGCCACCTGGGCCGAAGGAGAGCCCTTCGAGGTATTCAGTGCACGCCGAGAATGCGGCCTCGACGACCTCCCGATCGACTCCACCAAACGGATCCGTCCCTGAACCCTCAAGCGCACCGAACTCGACGCTTCCGTCAGCATTCACGATCGGGTCCTCGAAGTCTTCGACGCCGTTGTCACGCATGCACGCAGAAAAAGCGAGGAGTGCCTCCTCGTCTGACTTCTGCGACGCGCTCTCTGCGGACTCATCCTGGGACTGAAGTCCGCCGTCGAGGCTTGCGACCTGGCTGTCATCGGCTCCGCCGCACGCGGCGACAATCAGTGCGATTCCCGCAAGAAGCAGCATGGTTCGTTTCATCGTGTGGTTCTCCTGGCTACTAGGAATTGGCTGAATAGAACTGTCCGGTTGAGAAGGGTCATCCGCGACCACCTCGTCCACCTGGAATGCGGAGCTGGCCGCCGAAGGCTTCTTGGCATGTCTCGAGGGCTTCCTCGAATGCGGGGGCCTCTGTATCGATGTCGCCAAAGGGACCACGAGCGGTGCCCTCCCCGGGTTCTCCCGAGAAGTCCGGGTCAGGCATATCAACACCGTTCTCGCGCATGCAAGTCGCAAACTCGACGAGTGTGTCTTCGATCTCAGATCGGTCGACGCTGCCTGGTCCGAATGCAAGCCCCTCGAGATGCGACGCACAGGCATCTCTCGCGGTCCGCAGCGCCGCTCGATCAATCGTTTCGCCCTCACCGGAGGGTCGGCTGAACTCGATCGTTCCGTCAGAATTGATCTGCGGATCCTCGAATCCCTCGACACCGTTGTCTCGCATGCATGCTGCAAAGGCGAGCAAGGCGTCCTCATCATCCACTGCGGCCGACGCTGTTTCGTCGACCGATGGAACGACATCGGTGTTGTCGGCGATGCTTGCAACACCGGTGCTCGACCCACTTGAGCACGCAGCGAGGAACAGGCTGAGTGCTGCAATCGTGATGATGATTCGGATGAGCAAGCTGGAACTCCTCTGGGGCTTGGTCGTATGTAACCAAGTCATGCTGAATCGACGCTTACAGCAGCATGAAGGGTTCCTGAGAAAATCTGTGGGTCCGGCGGAGAGCTCTGGTACACCGCTGCTAGTTTGGCGAAACCAGCCGGTGAGGAAGCCTTGACAGATCAACGGAACGACAAGCGCACGATCTTTGGATGGGCGATGTATGACTGGGCGAACTCCGCATACATCACGATATTCGGAGCGGTGATAGGTGCGTTCTTCACCGGAACGATCATGCAGGGCGACACCTACTGGGGTCTTTCCGGCGAGGCGCTCTTCTCCATCCTCATCGGGATCGGTTCGCTCGCGTTGATGCTTGCCATGCCGATCCTCGGTGCAATGGCTGACTACTCGAACTCGAAACGACGGTTCCTCCGCAACTTTGCGCTCATCGGCGCAATCTTCGTCCTTCTCGTCCCCTTCGTCCCAGATGGTCAGGTTCCGCTGTTCTTGATCGTTGTCGTGGTGAGCCAGTTCGGTTTCGTGGCGGCAAACGTGTTCTACGACGGGTTCCTACCCGAGATCGCGACTGATGACACGATTGATCAGGTGTCCTCACGGGGATTTGCGCTCGGCTATCTCGGTGGCGGCTTGTATCTACTGATTGCAATAGTGCTGATCTTTCTATCAAGCGATGAGCCGGATGCAGCACTCACGGAGGAGCTCGCTGCACGCATCGCGATATTCGGGTCGGGGCTGTGGTGGATCGGTTTCTCGTTGTTCTCGCTGGCGAGGTTGCCAGCAGACACGTCGAGCGGCGAAAGCGCAACATTGGCGACCTATGCGAGAACCGGGTTCGATCGAACCATCGCGACAACGAAGAAGCTCGGGCAGTTCCCCCAGCTTCTCCTGTTCGTGATCGCCTTCATCGTCTACAACAGTGGCGTCGGCACCGTGATTGCCGTATCTGGGCCGTATGCGGAGGACACCCTGGGTCTCGAGCTTCAGACGATCGCCCTCGGATTTCTCCTCGTGCAGTTCATTGCGTTCTTTGGGGCATTGCTCTTTGGCAGGCTGGCAAACGTGATCGGACCCAAGAACGCCGTCATGGTGTCGCTCGTCGTGTGGACTGCACTTGCCTTCGTAGCGTTCTTCCTGCCGGAAGGATCTGATGCCGGGTTCCTCGCTCTTGCTTCACTCGTGGGGTTCGTTCTGGGTGGCGTGCAGGCGCTGAGCAGAAGCCTCTATGGGTCGATGATTCCCGAGGACGCAAGCGCCGAGTTCTTTGGATTCTTTTCTGTCTTCTCGAAGCTTTCCGGGATCGGCCCGTTCGTGTTCGGTGCTGTCAGCGCGGCTACCGGCAGCGGTAGAGCGGCGATCGTTTCAGTGGCGGCCTTCTTCATCATTGGCCTCATTCTCTTGTGGAAGGTGGATGTCGACGTTGCGCGTCGATCTCGCGACGAGTGGGACTTCGAGAATCTTCAAGCCGACACAACCTGACTACAGCGGCAGGTAAGGCCCCGTACGCTCGTGGACCTGAACCCCGTTGATGTAGGTGGCGAGGACATGGCTCCTCGCATCCCAAGGGTCTCCATCCATCACGATGAAGTCTGCATCCTTGCCTTCTTCGAGCGATCCCACACGCTCGCTGACTCCCAGGAGGTTTGCCGGGTTCATCGTGACCGTTGCCAGGGCATCATCCGGATCGAGCCCTTCCCGAATTGCAAGGATCACCAGGTCTCGAAGATGGTGGACCGGAGCAAATGGCGAGTCGGTCATGACGGACACTGAGACGCCGCGTTCAACCATGAACCCCACGTTCGCAGCTGTCTGCTTGTTCACCTCACGCTTTGACCTCCAACCGAACATCGGACCCAGCGCCAATGGGATCCCTCGGTCGGCGATCTCGTCTGCGATGCGGTACGCCTCCGTGCCGTGGTCAATCACAAGGTCGTATCCGAACTCGTCGGAGAGTCGAATCGCTGTGCGGATGTCATCCATTCGGTGAGCGTGGTTGCGTATCGGGAACTCGCGATCGAGGACCCGTAGAAGCATTTCCTTGCCCAAGTCGCGCTTTGGCTCTCTCAGAGGAACTCTTTCCGATGCATCCTTCGACTCCTGTGCAAGGACCAATGCTTCATGGTGTGCGAGGTCCTTGCGGTATTCGATGGCCTCGTAGAACGTCCGACGGGCGATCCAAGCCACACCCATCCGAGAGTTGGGCTCTCTTTTGTAGTGCTCCCCCACTTTCTTCGGGTTCTCACCGAGAGCCATCTTCACCCCAGCCGGGGCGCGGATCACCATCTCGTCCGCAGTTGAGCCAGCAGCTTTGACAACCGACGTCTGTCCGCCAATCGCATTGGCAGATCCGTGCATGATGCCAAGCGTCGTGACACCGCCACGACGAGAATCGTCGAACCCGATGTCCTCCGGGTAGATGGAGTCGATGGTCCTGATGTAGGGCGTCGTGGACGCCGAGATCTCGTTCCCGTCGTAGTCGTCCTGACCACCCTCTCCCCAGATACCCGTATGGGAGTGGGCGTCGATCAGGCCGGGAAGCACATAGGCCCCGTTCAGATCAACCGTTTCGTCAGCATCAACGGATGCGTCCGTGACAGCCTCGATCTGTGTTCCATCGACGATGACAGAACCGGCCTCGTGCGAGGTTCCAGCACCCGTCCAGATACGTGCATTCGTGTATGAAGTTCTCATGCCGCCACCCTATCGGGAAGCGCACGCCGTCACATAGCGCACGTTTCGACCGTGAGTGCGGCAGAATCGCACCATGCACGCACTGGTCACCGTCCTCGCCCAGATTCCTGGAGTCCCTGATGGGATGATCGACACCACCGAAGTGTCTCCGTTCGACCCGCTGTGGGCGATTGTTTGTCTTCTCGTCGGCTACATCGTCGGGAGGGTGGCACGTAGCGCGGTCCGCCGATACGGCGGGCGGGCAAACCTTCCAGCAAACGTCGTCGACCTGCTTGGAACGATCACGATGTGGACCGCAATCCTCGTCGCAACTGCGATCGCACTGAGCTTCCTCGGGTTCACCGTTGCTCCTCTCTGGGTGTTCATCCTCATCGTCCTTGTGATTCTGTTCGTTGCTGGTCAGCCCTTTATCGCGAACTTCGGATCCGGGATACTGCTCCAGGCACGCGCTCCTTTCGAACCAGGCGACCTTGTACAACTCGATGAGAGCACTGGTGTGGTGAAGGAAGTCAACTCGCGGGTTGTGGTGCTCGACACGATCGACAACCGCAGGGTGTTCATTCCCAACACGTCGGTTCTTTCCAACACGATCGTCAACCTGACGCATCGCAGACTCCGCATGAGCCATGTTGTGCTGGATGTCGAATACGGAACGGACCTCGACAACGCTTGCCGAACTGCTGAAGAGTCGCTTGTCGGACTCGATGCAATCCTTACCAAACCGGCACCGGCCGCTCTCGTCGCATCGTTCGAGTCGTCCTCGGTCCGAATCATCCTTCGGTTTTGGCACCAGTCAGACCTGTTGGCGGAGTGGACCGCTGTCGACGCGGCTGCACGAGCCTCGTATCAAGCGTTCTACGACAAGGGGATCGTGTTCGCCTTCCCACAGGCAACCCTCTGGTGGGGGGCCAAACAGAATCCTGGCGACCAGAGTCCGGGCAACGAGAATTGACATTGAACCCATCACGGGTATATTCACTCGCCATATGAACGTTGCTTTCACCCGCGAGATGATGTGCATGGCCATGACACAGCCGTGCAGACCACTCGCGTAGCAACACCAACACCGACTCGAAGGATCTGCACCGGCAACGGGCAGGTCCTTTCTTCTTTGGTCAGCATCTCCCGAAACCGTGGCACCTTCGCACGACTACAGGGAGACCCAACATGACCGACCACCGCTACGAGACACTCCAACTCCACGCAGGACAGGAGCCAGCACCCGGAACCAATGCCAGGGCTGTCCCGATCTACCAGACAACGTCATACACGTTTGACGACTCTGCACACGGAGCTCGCCTCTTCGCCTTGGAAGAATTCGGGAACATCTACACACGGATCATGAACCCGACGACCGATGTGTTCGAGCAGCGCATCGCAGCCCTCGAGGGTGGGGTCGCAGCGGTGGCGACTGCGAGCGGCCAAGCAGCGCAACTCACTGCAATCACAACGCTCGCATCAGCTGGCGACAACATTGTTTCCACCTCGTATCTATACGGCGGCACGTACAACCAGTTCAAGGTCGCGCTGGAACGCCTCGGTATCGAGGTCCGGTTCGTGGCGAGCGATGATCCGGCGGACTTTGCGGCGAGGATCGATGACCGGACGAAGGCCGTCTACCTCGAGACGATCGGGAATCCTCGATTCAACGTGCCCGATTTCCCGGCCTTTGCAGACGTTGCCCACGATGCAGGCGTGCCACTGATCGTGGACAACACCTTTGGCGCAGCGGGGTTCCTTGCGCGGCCCATCGAGCACGGTGCCGACATCGTCGTGGCCTCCGCAACGAAGTGGATCGGTGGGCACGGAACATCCATTGGTGGAGTCATCATTGATTCCGGGAACTTTGATTGGCGAAATGGGAAGTTCCCAGAGTTCACCGAACCCTCGCCCGGCTATCACGGACTGGTGTTCTCCGACACCTTCGGCCCGGACGGCCCATTCGGAAACATCGCATTTGCGATCAGGGCGCGGGTCGAGGGTCTCCGTGATCTCGGTGCAGCCCTGTCGCCGTTCAACGCATTCCTGCTGCTTCAAGGTGTCGAGACGTTGTCGCTCCGAGTTCAGCGACACGCAGACAACGCTCTGGAGCTCGCAAGGTGGCTTGCAGACCAGGACGAGGTCAGCTGGGTGAACTACCCAGGGCTCGAGAATCACGCGTATCACGAGATCGCGTCAAGGATCCTGACCAAAGGATACGGCGGTGTGCTGTCGTTTGGAGTTGACGGCGGAGCGGACGCTGCGAAGCGATTCATCGATGGCGTCGAACTGGCATCGCACCTCGCCAACGTGGGCGATGCAAAGACGCTGGTCATTCACCCGGGCTCAACCACGCACCAGCAGCTGGACCGCGAGGAGCAGCTAGCGGCGGGCGTCACTGACGATCTCATCAGGGTGTCAGTCGGAATCGAACACATCGACGACATCAAGGCAGACTTTGCGCAGGCGTTCGCCGCCTTGACACCAGTCAAGGCAGTCGCATCGTGAGACACAGCGTCACTCTTGATGGAGCGTTCCCCCTTGAGAAAGGCGGAACGCTCCACGACATCACAGTCGAAGTGCGCACGTGGGGGAAACACCGGCCAAACGCAACGCTGGTGTGCCATGCACTCACAGGCGATGCAAACGCGGATCAGTGGTGGCAGGGACTCTTCGGACCGGGAAGGACGCTCGACCAAACGGAGAAGTTCATCGTTGCCATGAATGTGCTCGGCAGCTGCAATGGCACGACAGGTCCGACCTCAACGGACGAAACCGGCGAGCAGTACGGTCCCACGTTCCCATCTGTCACGATCAGGGACATCGTTGCGGTCCAGAGAGCGGTACTGGATCAACTCGGCGTTGAGACCCTCGACCTTGTGATTGGAGGTTCGATGGGTGGCATGCAGGTGATCGAGTGGGCCGTCATGTACCCGGATCGGGTCAAGGCGATCGCTCCGATTGCGGTCGGCGCCGCTCAGTCTCCGTGGGCCGTCGGGCTGTCAGAGGCACAGCGTCATGCGATAGTCACCGACCCGGCATACGAGAGCGGCTGGTACTCGCAAGACGCACCCCCTGCCGGTGGTCTTGCGACGGCACGAATGATTGCCATGTGTTCCTATCGGAGCGCGGCCAGTTTCGACAGTCGCTTTGGCCGGTCAGAGACGTCGGACGGCTTCGCCGTGCAGTCCTATCTGAGGCACCACGGGACGAAGCTCGTCAGCCGGTTCGACGCAAACTCGTATCTCACACTCATTGCGGCGATGGACAGCCACGACGTCGGCCGCGGAAGGGGGCCAGCTGAGGCAATCCTGCGCCATGTTCGCGCACGAACACTCGTCATCGGGGTTGCAACCGACGTGTTGTACCCCGTGTCAGAGGTCAGGAGACTTGCACAGGCGATACCTGGGGCTCGATACGCAGCCCTCGATAGTCCGCACGGTCATGACTCATTCCTAATCGATGTGGATGCGATCAACGACTTGGTCGTCGGCTTTCTGGCTGACGTTCCGGTCGCACCCGCCCTCACCTCCACAACCAGCGCAAGAGGTGCGAGCTGGGCCTGATCCCGGCGGAGTCGTCGTCTGCAGCTAGCCAGCTGTCACGGTCACGTCGGTGTTCCAGGATCGCCCGTCGGCAAGTAGCCGATCAGCCGCCAGGGGTCCGGAGCTACCAACCGGGTACGTCTCAACAGACGAACCGGCCCCGAGGAGTGAATCAACGATCCTCCACGCCTCCATCACACCGTCTTCCCGAGCAAACGAACTCGGGTCGCCCCGCAGGGCTGCGGCAAGCAGACGCTCATATGCGTCCCGTCCCTTCGATCGATTGTGCTCCGTGTGGAGCTCGACCGGTCCGCTCACCAGTCCGTCTCCAGGCTCCTTGGCTTGCAGCGTCAATTCGATCTCGGAGTCCGGCTTGGTTCTGAAGATCAGCCGGTTTGGCTCGGGGGACTCGCCGTTCCCTGCGAAGAGCAGTCGTGGTGGACTGACAAACTCCACGACCGCCTCGGTTACGGTCCTCCCAAGTCCCTTCCCTGTCCTGAGGATCCAAGGCACACCCGCCCATCGCCACGAATCGATGTACAGGCGGATCGCAGCAAAGGTCTCGGTAGACGATCCGGGGTCCACGCCGGGCTCATCGAGGTAGCCCGCATATTGACCGAGCACGGCATCTTCAGGCCCGATCGTGCGGATCGCACGCAGCACCTTGACGCGTTCGTCTCGCACATCATCGGGCGCATCAGACGTCGGCGGTTCCATCGCGAGGAGCGCAACCATCTGCAGCATGTGATTCTGCACGATGTCGCGAATCGCACCCACGTCGTCATAGAAGCGTCCGCGATCTTCAACGCCGAAGTCTTCGGCGATTGTGATCTCCACAGAAGACACGAAGCCGCGATTCCAGACCGGCTCGAGCAGGGTGTTTGCGAATCGAAACACCATCAGGTTCTGAACCGCTTCCTTGCCGAGGAAGTGATCAATCCGAAAGACCCTGTCCTCCGGGTACGCATCATGAACGATCTTGCTCAGAGCCGCCGCCGAAGCGCCATCTCTTCCAAACGGCTTCTCCACCACCAGCCTGCCTGTCTGATTGAGACCAACAGAAGCCAGTCCGTGGACCACGTCATCGATCAATGAAGGCGGCACTGCGAGGTACGCCACAGAACAGGTGCAGTCGCCGACAACCTCTCGGATAGTCGCATAGGTGTCGGACTCTCGGTAGTCGCCGGACACGTATCGCAGACACGAGGCCATTCGCCCGAACGCATCGTTATCGACAATCACCCCGCCGTCGACCAGCGACTGGTGCGCATGTTCAACCAGCTGCTCTGTTGTCCACGGCCGTGATGCGACTCCCACAATCGGAAGGTCGATTTCTTCGTCGACGAAGAGGTCGTACAGAGCAGGAAAGAGCTTGCGTCTGGCAAGGTCCCCCGTGATCCCGAACAGGATCATTGCGTCTGCGTTCATCGTCATGCGACCCTCTCGATCTGCATCGTGGCGCAAGGTAGCACCAACAGTCTGTGCCAAGATGCGCCCATGGCAGAATCAACACCCGCACTCGAGGATCCCAGGCTCAAGGACCTAGCTCACTCAGTGGTCCGCCACGAACGCGTGAACTCCTTGGAGGAAGCTGCAGTGAGACGAGGCGTTGAGCCATCTGCGGTGATAAAGACCATGGTCGTCCGAAGGACTGAAAGTGCCTACATCTTTGCGCTGGTGCCAGGAGATCGGGTCATCGACTGGGCGAAGCTGAGGACCCTGCTGGATGAACGCCGGCTGTCGATGCCAGACGCGGACGAGGCGCTCGCGGTCACCGGATACGTCCGCGGCACGATCACCCCATTCGGCGCATCGGAGCCCTGGCCTGTCTTCGCAGACGAGCGTTTGACAGCGGGATCGGTGTCGGTCGGAGGCGGAGCGCCGGGCGTGTCGATCACCGTCGATGGCAGCCTTCTCGTGGAGGCTCTGGGTGCCACCGTTGCTGACTTTACGAAACCAGGCGGATGACACGTGTTCGACTCGGAACCGCCAACCGCCACACATCGTTGAACACTCATGGATGCGATCCCCAGTCCGCAAGCGACCCCAGACATCGAGCCGCTCGCCTGCCGTTTTGATCCGGAATCTCGACGCGATGTGGCTCGAACGCGAGCGAGTGAGATTGCAGTCCGAGGCTCGCTCCGCGCTGCAGCGCTCACAGCGCCTCTCGCTGCGAGACACGCACGCGCGTCGATCGCCCGCAGGTGGTCGCAACTACTGATCTCCGCCGCCCGCATCGACCTACGCCTTTCCGGCCGAGAGAACATCGACCCTTCACGCACCTATTTGGTCACACCCTTGCATGAGAGTTTCGTCGACGCACCAGTCGTGATGAGTCTCCCGCTCCGTCCGGTATTCACCGTGCGCCAGGAACTGCTCGACCACGAGTTGTTCGGAGGCACGTTGCGGCGGTCCGGTCAGATCGTCGTACCGGACTTGAGAACTCCAGGATCGCTGAGACGGTTTCTTGAGGACACACGCACGGCACAAGCTGCCGGCTTCGACATAGTCGTGTTTCCGCAAGGATCTGTGCTTGGGGTTGAGATTGCGTTTGAACAGGGCATCGGGCGGCTTTCAAGGAGCCTGGATCTTCCGATCCTCCCCGTGTCGATCTCCGGAACGCACAGGGTGTGGGGCTACCCCTTTGATACAACGGTTCGGTTTGGTCAACGGGTGGACGTTGCTGTGCTCCCGCCAATCGAGGCACGGGACGCAAGCCCGGAACGTCTCCGCAGCGCTGAGCGCCACCTCAAAGACACAGCCCTCGAATCACTGGCACCCGTCCGTCGGTTCAATCCGGATCGCGACGGGTGGTGGGACGATTACACCTTCGCCATCGATCACGACTATCCACATCTTGCTGAGCGCATGGCCGCGCACCGACGCCAGATCATTGAGCCTGGTCAGCGTTGAATGCCCACAGTTGCTCGGCGATCAGCACCAATGCCATGGAAAGCACACCTCCGGCAAATGTGGCCAGCAGACGATCCATACCAGCGTCGAAAGCGTCGGCCTGCACAAGCCGTTGGCCGAGCACGAGCATCGCCGTGAGGAACATCGCGAACAGCGTGTAGTTGGCGTTGTTGAACGCCATCATGAAGAAGGCCGACAGCACAAATGCCAGCAGCACCCCGGTGTCATTGGTCGTAAGCACTGACGCCACCGCGACCGCCAGCAGGACGCCGAGCACCGTACCGAGGGTGCGCTCTGCCGCAACAGTCATCGCATCAGCCGCCGATGGCCGGACGACAACGATCACGGTGATCGCGACCCACAGCGGGTAGGACGGGAACCACCACGCCCCAAGAAGCGCTCCAACGATCACTCCGACGGTGCGAACGATCGCAAACTGACCGACGGGCCCCGTCGCTGCATCTGCGACCCAGCGGACCACCCCAGGTCGATCTTCAGAACTATCAGGCCCGCCGCCGGACTCCGGCGGCGTTGTCGACCGATCTGTTTGTCGGAAGTACCAGCGAACCCCTGTCACTGCTATTGCTAGTGCCCCACCGACTGCGTAGGCAATCATCACGGCGATCGCCGGTGTCGAACTCGACCCGAGCATGATTGCAAAGAGTGCCCACAGAGTGAGAAACAACCCTGCCTTGCCAGCTTCTGGGCCCTCGACGGCTGCAAGCGTCCCGATGTATGTCGCAATGCCAAGCACAACGGCGACGCCAAGAGCCGACTCGATCGACCAAAACGAGAGACCGCCGATGATCGAGCCGTACAAGGTGAATCGGGCCATGCTCTTCCAGCGGTAGCTCCACTCCTCCGACCTACCCGATGCGGTTACAAACAACACCGCGATAACCACGGTCAGAGCCACATCACCGACGACACCGATGATCGCGACTGCAATCAGCATCGCGACCACGCCAAACGCAGCACGCCTGAGGCGCACATGGCTCCAATCAATCGATATGAGGTCACCGAAAGTCATCGAGACCACAGTATCGGTCACGGCACGCCTGACCGAGCTCGAGACCACCCAGTTCGGTAGGGTCTCATCTCGGAGTTGAGGAGGAGCAATGTTCGAATACGTGTGCGAAAGAATGATCCCCGGTTGTTCCCACCGCGAGACAAGCGATACGCCAGAGGCGGCGAGGGAAAAAGCACTCGCGCATCTCCACGAACACCACGGTATGGAATACATTGACGGCGGTGCCTCGGTGCGGCTCGCAAGCAGCATTATTCCTAGCCAGGCGAGATAGCCGGGCCATTGCCGTGTCTGAGCCAACCGGGATAATCCTCGCCGCAGGTGCGTCCGAGCGCATGGGGACGCCGAAGCAGCTCCTCCCGTTCGGTGATTCGACGATGCTGAACACAACCATCACCGCGTTTCAGTCGAGCCAGATCGAGAATCTGATTGTCGTCGTGGGTGCATCAGGATCCACGGTGGCAGATTCGATCGATGCCACCGAGGTGACGATCGCTGAAAACCCCGACTACCGAAGGGGTAACGTGTCGTCGCTGTTGACTGCGGTCGGCGCCATTCCCTCCGATGCGTACATCTTGGCAGCAGGCGATCTTCCCGAGCTGAGGACCGAAGCTATCGATGCACTTGCCGAGGCCTGGGCAACGGACCCCCCGTGGGCTGCCGTGACGCGCTATCGGGACAAGATCGCTCACCCATTTCTCCTGTCCGCCGCTGCCGTTGAGGAAGCCACACGGGACGACAAGCCACATGCCCTCTGGAAATCGCTTGTGCTGAGCGACGACCCAAGAGTCCGACGTGTCGCAGCTGACTACGAGGCTCCCCGAGACATCAACACGCCGGGCGACTACTTGGATGCCGGTGGGAAGAGTTTGGACTGATCCCCTCGAAAACGAGGACGCGGAGCATCCGTCGATCGTGACGCGGGTCCAGTCCCACTGTGACTGCAATACTCAGACGAGCCAGACCTCGATTAAATCCCTAGGAGACTGCACATGACCGAAGTGCTCACCCTCATCGTGCAAATCTCGGCCCTTGCGTTCGTGCTGTCCTCGATGCTCGCGATGGGCATGAGCCTGACGGTTCCCCAAATCATTGCGCCACTCAAGAACGTGAAGCTCGTCGCGATCGCATTGGCAGTGAATTTCGTCGCCATCCCGCTGCTGGTCGTCGGAATTCAAGCCGTGATGGATCTCGACCAGGACATCTACACCGGTCTGCTGCTGATGGCAACAGCCGCGGGGGCGCCGTTTCTCCCAAAGCTCGCGCAGGGCGCAAAGGGCAACATTGCATTCTCGGTTGGCCTGATGGTCCTGTTGATGGTCACGACGATCATCTACATGCCGATCGTCCTCCCGCTCTTGATCGGAGAGGTCGATATCAACCCGTGGGATATCGCTCGTTCGCTCATCTTGGCGATGCTCCTTCCCCTTGGCATCGGACTGTTGATGAACGCTCGGTGGTCAGACATGGCAAAGGGGCTCCAGCCCCACATGGCGGCTGCATCGACCTACTCGATTGTGCTGATGCTGATCGGCGCCATCGTCCTTCAGTGGCAGCAGATCGTGTCGCTCATCGGGACAGGCGGTCTCCTAGCGATCATGATCTTTCTGCTCGTCGCGCTTGTGCTCGGCTACTTCGCAGGAGGGGCCGACCCGCGAACACGCTCCGTCATGGGTCTCGGAACTGCGCAGAGGAACCTCTCTGCCGCTCTCGTTGTTGGGGGAATGAACTTCTCTTCGACCCCGAACGTGTTGATCACCGTTATCGCAGCTGGACTCATCGGCCTTGCATTGCTGCTGCCGATCAGCGGAGAACTCGGAAGGCGCGCATCGAGCAACACATCGGACGACAACTAGCCCACTTTCCGCTCGCCCAGCTCGCGAACAAGCAGGTGGGTGACCGTCCAAAGCGGCATCGCTCGACGCTCGTCGACGCCTCTCAATTCCCGTACCTCGGCTGTGTGACCCGCTCCACCTGTTGCGCCGGTTTCACCCCATCGGCGGAGCCCAGCTCGCCACAATCATTGAGCCC
Organism: Acidimicrobiia bacterium; assembly: GCA_051011415.1. Lineage (GTDB taxonomy): Bacteria > Actinomycetota > Acidimicrobiia > Spongiisociales > UBA5794 > SZUA-442. The sequence continues at coordinate 7,993 of JBPCTY010000135.1, read as the reverse complement.
GGCTGACTGCCCCTATCGGTAAGGTGCCCAGATGTCATCCCCCTCAACCCCGCGCCGCCTGTGGGACCAGGTGATGGGGCTGGGAAGCTACCCAGGCGAAGCCGAAGCGCAGGCTGGGAAGCGGCGAATAGTCATTGGCTACATCATTCTGGGCTTTCTACCCCGGATCATCTTCGGCACCGAATCCCTCAGTGCCGGCCTGACCGCCGTTGCCATGATGGACTACGCGGCTGCCGTGCTGCCGCTCGTGGCACTCGCAGTGCTCGCCCGCTGGCCCCACACGTACGTATGGGTTGTCAACTTCCTCCTCGCCATGATCCTCATCGAGAACACCATCCCGACGATCATGCTCGGCGGAATCGTCGAGTCCGGACTGCTGATGGCGTGGGGCATCCTCGCTGTCATTGGAGCGCTCATTGCGCTCAGCCGCCGCGCAGCACTGATTTGGTTCGCCATCTACATCGTGTCGCTTTTCGCAACCGTGACACTGACAGAAACGATCGATCCGATCTATGACGTGGACTGGTCGTCGATTGACATCGCCGCTGCGCTCACCGGTGTCACGGTGTTCTTGTTTCTCGCGATGTCCTATTTCGTGCGGCAGCGTGACCGACTGCAGCAAGAGTCGGACGACCTTCTCCACAACATTCTTCCCGATGACGTGGCGGCCCGTCTCAAGTCGAGTCCGGGCCTGATCGCTGATCACTACGCCGGTGTCTCAGTGCTCTTCGCCGACGTCGTGGACTTCACGCCGATGTCTGCCGACATGGAACCGACCGACCTCGTAGCGTTGCTCAACTCGATTTTTTCGACGTTTGACGGGTTCGTTGACGAACTCGGCGTTGAGAAGATCAAGACCGTCGGCGATGAGTACATGGTCGCCGCAGGGGTCCCGAGGCAACGGGACGACCATGCCACGGCTGTCTCCGAGCTCGCCCTCCGGATCAGAGATCACGTTGCTTCACACGAGTTCGAGGGTCATCAAATATCGCTCCGCATCGGCATCAACTCTGGACCTGTCGTGGCGGGGATCGTCGGAACGCACAAGTTCGCATACGACCTGTGGGGCGACGTGGTGAACGTCGCCAGCCGGATGGAATCCGAGGGCGTCCCCGGCGAGATTCAGATCTCCGAGTCGACCTATGGACTGATCCGGGATGACTTCGATTGTGCGCCACGCGGAACGATCCCGGTGAAGGGCCGGGGCGACATGTCGACCTACCTGCTGATCTCATCCGAGAAATGAGAAAGCCCCTGGAGATGTAGGACTCCAAGGACTCTCTTCGTAGCGGGCGCAGGATTTGAACCAGAAGTCTCAACCCAGCCGCACCGCAACACCACCGTCTGTCATCACGAACCCCAGCCCTTCGGCAGAAGACAGCGACCGGAACGAAGTGAGGGCGACTCGAAACCTCGGCCTTCGGAGAAGGTCGTCGGTTCAAATGGCTCAGACGCGAGAAAACCGCTGGTAGATGTAGGACTACCAACGGTTCTCTTCGTAGCGGGGGCAGGATTTGAACCTGCGACCTTCGGGTTATGAGCCCGACGAGCTACCAGACTGCTCCACCCCGCGCCGTGTGAAGACGGGAGTATACGAACCGGTTGGCTCAACTGCTCTGGGCCGTGACCACAGCAGTAGCTCACCGTCACGATCCACAAGGCGACCTGCGAAGATTGTGGCAAGCGATGTCGATATCACGGCATCCCGTTCGTCGTGCACACGAGAACGGCCTAAGGGCAGATCGAGCAAAGGACACACAGTGAAGTACGCACTTCTGATCTACGACATCGAGGACGCGGCACCGGACGAAGGCACACCTGAGGCAATGGAGATCTATCAGGAGTATTTCTCTTTCACCGAGGACATCACGAACGAGGGCATCAATGAGGGCGGCGAGGCACTCAACCGTGTCGACACCGCCACGACTGTCCGGGTTCGCGACGGCGAGCTCGCCGTCACTGACGGACCATTTGCAGAGACAAAGGAGCAGCTCGGCGGCTTCTACCTGATTGATGTCGACGATCTCGATCAAGCAATCAATGCTGCATCTCGGATTCCCGCAGCAAAGACAGGCAGCATTGAAGTGCGGCCACTGTGGGTGTGGGACGAGGAGTGACGCCCAGCCGCGAAGCGATCGAGGCCGTGTTCCGCGAGGAGCACGGCCTTGTGCTGTCAGGGTTGGTCAGCTACACCGGTGACTTCCAACTGGCAGAGGACTCTCTTCAAGACGCCTTCGTTGCAGCGCTCGGAGCGTGGCGTACCGAGATCCCGGATCGCCCAGCGGCGTGGTTGAACACGACTGCCAGACGCAAGGCAATCGATCGCGTTCGCAGGGCGAAGCGACTGGCCGAGAAGTACGAGACGATCGCATACACCCATCAGGAGCCATCGGATACTTGGTCGGAGAAGGAGCCAATCCCTGACCAACGCCTCAGATTGATCTTCACCTGCTGCCACCCAGCTCTGGCCCCGGATACACAGGTGGCTCTCACCCTCCGCACGGTGGGAGGCCTCACAACCGGAGAGATCGCCAAGGCCTTCCTCGTTTCCGAGACAACGATGGCACAGCGCCTGGTGCGAGCGAAGAAGAAGATCCGGGATGCGGGCATTCCCTACAAGGTTCCGGAGGCCGAAGACCTTGAGGAGCGACACCCTGGCGTCCTCCGCGTCATCTATCTCATCTTCAATGAGGGATACACCGCAACCAGCGGCGCTGCCCATGTTCGGACCTCGCTCACAGCAGAAGCTATTCGACTGGCACGAATCGTCAACGAGTTGATGCCGGATCAGGCTGAGACGATCGGCCTTCTCGCGCTTATGCAGTTCCACGACGCCAGGTCCGCCACTCGTACCAACGAGCAGGGAGCGCCGGTCCTACTTCCTGATCAGGATCGCTCGCAATGGGATCGAGGCGAAATCGACCGAGCCAACACGCTATTGGCACACGCCGTCGAGCTTCGGGATCCAGGCCCCTATCAGATCCAAGCTGCCATCGCCTCCCTGCACGCGTCTGCGCCCTCAAGCGACGACACCGATTGGGCTGAGATCGTGGCTCTGTACCGCGCCCTCCGGACACACGCTGACACCCCCGTCATCCAGCTCAATCAGGCAGTAGCAATTGCCATGTCGGGCGATCGGCATGGAGCCCTTTCAGCCATCGATGGAATCACAGCGCTCGACGAGTACCCCTATCTCCATGCAGCCAAGGCGTCGCTATTGGCCGACGAGGGCAGAGTCGATGATGCGATTGATGCATACCGGGTGGCTGCGGGTCTCACCGACTCCCAGACCGAGAGAGCGTTCTTGGAATCGAGGGCAAACGAACTAGCCGGTGACGCTGTCTGAAGACTCCGTCGTGCCGGATTCAGCCTCTGCGACAAGCCTGTTCGCTTCGGTGATGTAGTCCGCTGCTTCGTCGACGCGTTGCTGATAGAGACCAAGATCGCCCTGTGCCAAGGCGACATTTGCCTCGCTGAGAGCGAGGTCGGCGAGGTTGAGAAGCTGGGCAATCTGCTCCTCGATGGTGCCGTCCGGAGGCTGCCCTTCGCCGCCTTCGCCGCCTTCGCCACCTTCACCGCCGCTACCCCCACCTTGACCGGGAAGACCGAACAACGCGATCAGCACCTCGTCAAGGCTCTCGCCGATCTCAATACGACTGTTGAACGAGGCGACCACTCGCTTGAACTGCGGAATGCCTGAACCGCCGGTGTCGGCGGCAAGGTAGATCGGCTGGACATACAGGAGGGAGTCCTCGATCGGCACAACCAACATGTTGCCCTTGATGACCTCAGACCCCTCCTGGCCAAGCAGGGTGAATTCTGCCGACGCCTGAGGGTCCTGATCGATGAAGTCTCCGACCTGTCCAGGGCCGTCAATCTGGCGGTCCCCTGGCATCGTGAATTCAATGAGATCGCCGTACTCGCCCAACGGGCCGCTCTTGGCCACCACGAAGGCAGACATGTTTGGTCTCGCCAACGGCGTGAACGGTTGCATCAGTAGGAACGAAAGGCGGTCCTCTTCGGGGAGCTCCATCAGCAGGTAGTACGGGAGCATCGGATTCGTCTCGAAACGGGCACGCAGCTCGGGCTTGTCTGAGTTCGATGGGTCACGAGCGATCTGCCACGGATCAATCCGCTGGAACAGGTCGACCGGATCCGTCATGTGGTACAGCTGGTAGATGTCTGTCTGCATCCGGAACAGGTCCTCTGGGTACCGGATGTGGCTGACCAACGACTCTGGGAACTCATCGAGGCCTTTGAACACGCCGGGGAAGATCTTCTCGTTGACCTGAATCAACGGGTCCTCGTCATCGAAGATGTACATGTCGATCGTGCCGTCGTAGGCGTCCACTACGGCCTTCACCGAGTTCCGGATGTAGTTGAAGCTCCGGGGTAGCGAAGAGGTTCGGTTGAGCCTTCCGGTGCCGGCGAGTTCGCTGTACGGATACCGTCCGGTTGCCGTGTAGAGATCCATGATCCAGACTTGACGTCCATCTGCGATCACCATGTACGGATCGCTGTCCGCATATAGGAACGGTGCAACTCGTGCGACCCGCTCGCGGACGTTGCGAGCAATCATCACCCTGCTGTCCGCTCTGACCTCGCCAGAAATCAGCGTGTTGAGATCACCAAACCGGAGGGCCCATGCAGCCCGGCTGAAGAAGCCACCGACTGCGACACCTCCATCGCCGTCATACGAAATCGTGGTGACATCACCGGTATCGGATGCGCCACGCGGAAGGTCCGCCTCGCCCTGGTTCGAGCCAGCGATGAGGAAGTCATTGTCCGAGTCATCTGAGAAGTACACCCTCGGCTGTTCGACATCGAGCGATGGGTCGTTCGTCAGGTTCACAGGGGGGAGGTCCTTCACGAGGAAGTCGGGCAGCCCGTCAGTCGTCACGTCTCTGGCGGGCGAGAGCACAACGCCAAGACCGTGGGTGTATACCAGCCGTTCGTTGACCCACCCCTCGCCAGGAATGCGACTCTCGTCGAGGCTTCGGGCGGAGATCATGACCTGTTTCAGATCTCCGTCGATGATGTACCGGTCGACATCAATGTCGTCGAACGTGTAGTAGGTCCGGATGTTCTGAAGCTCCGGATAGGTCTTGGCAAGAACTCCCGGATCCCACAGGCGAATGTTCTCGATCGTCGGCTCGTTCTTGACGATGTCTTCTGCCGTCAGATCGGTCGAGGCCTCAAACGGACGCACTTCAACTTCATCAAGCCCGAACGCCTGCCTCGTGAAATCGAGGTTGTTCTGCACATACGGGGTCTCTCTCTGGATCTCGTTCGGTTCGACGCTGAAACGTTGCACCAGAGCCGGATAGATGCCACCCACACCGATCGAAGTGACCAGCCAGATACCGAGAGCAACGAGCGGCAGTGTCCAGCCCTTGAACCGGACGTTCACCAGAAGGATGATCGCTGAGACGATCGAGATGAATATGAGCAGGTTCAGGGCAGGGATCTGAGCGTTGACGTCGGTGTAGCTCGCTCCGAATACCTGACCTCGCGGCGAGTACAGCAGCTCCCACTTGTCGAACTGGTAGCCGACTGCCTTCAGAAGCGCGATGAGCGCCAACAGCACTGAGATGTGCGCCTTGACACCATCCGACGTGCGCTGGCCTGGTGTCGCGATCTTGATACCACCGTTGAGGTAGTGCGCAGCGACGACAACCAGGGTTGCGACAAGCAGCAGTTGGAAGATCCATCCAAAGATGTCGCGATACAACGGCAGTGAGAACACATACAGAGCGACGTCGTTGCCGTGGATCGGGTCCGTGATTCCGAAGTCAACAGCGTTACGCCACCTGAGCCAGTTCTGCCACCACGCTGCGGCGCCCAGCCCAATGAGAATTCCGAAGAACATCGAGAAGAGGATCCGAACGAGCGTGGCCCTCGGCTCGATCCACTCCTGATACCGGTCGAGGAGATCCTCGTCTGGTGCGCCGGTGATCGCACCCGACCGAGGGGACAGTCGGTCGACAAGCCAAAGGTTCAGAACGAAGAACAAGAACGCGATCACGGTCGCACCGAGTACGAGCCAAACCCTCGTGAACGTGATCGTTGACCACACTCCTGTGAACTCGAGCTCGCGATACCAGAGGTAGTCGGTGAACAGCGTCGCAAGCCACCGACCGAAGATCAGAAGTAGAAAGATCCCGACGACAACGAACGTAAGGATCCGGCGGAGGCCTGACCCTTGCCGATAATTGATTGGTTCGCGATTGATCACCAACCAGATTCTATGGCAGCCCAGTCACTCCGCACACTGACGACTGAATGGCGAGTCGGTTCAGGCGTTGACGGAGAGTGACTCTGTGACCGATGTCACCCTGCGCTCGGCTTCATCTGAGCGCCAAGTACGGAAGACCTTGCTTGCAGCGGACGACACTTCCCGTTCTCCGGCGCCAGCTTCGCGCGCATGGTCAATGGCTGAGCTGATCGCGTCATACAAGTCAGCGCCAAACGCTTGGCCCGGATCCGGATCAGGCGATCCGGTCAATGCGGTGGTCAATTCTGCGAAGGGTTCTGCGAACTCGTCGGTGAACGACTCGCCCGGCGACCAGCTGGCGTCGTTCCTGAGTTGTTCCAGCGCTTCATTCTGGAGCTCGACGAGGGTCCGCTTGATGGTGCGCAATGCTGCATTCTGGAGGGGTATCGCGGTTGCTGCATCGTCAGCGGGCACAGTCGCGGCTGGGTTTGCGGGAGCGTCCGGCACCTCGGCTTCAGCCGGAGTCTCGGAAACCTCCGCCGGCACCGCCGTTTCCGGTGTGTCGTCCTCGGCCACCGCGGGCTCCACCTCCAGTGGCTCCGGGTCGCTTGCTGCTTCCACATCTTGCGGTTCGCGCAGCTGGGCAAACAGCGATCCGAGAGTATCTCCACCGGTGTGAGGAGTCGGCTCGGGTTCTGTCTCCGGAACGACTGGATCGGGTACCAACTCGGGTTGTGAGTCAGTGACGACCTCAGCTTCAGCTTCGATGTGAACCTCAGGCTCTGGCTCTGGTTCCTGCTCAGGCAACTCGACATATGGTGTCTCTTCGACCAAGGGGTCTGTTGCTGGGACGAGCATGGGCTCCAACTCACCAGGTGCAGCTGCGACCGGCTGCTCATCTTGGGGTGTCGCCTCCTCCGGCTGATCAAGCACTGCTCCGGATCTCAAAGCTTCAACCTCGGCTGCGAGCTCCTCGGCATCGACTGGTTCGAGGGCAACCACGTTTGTCGACGAGACGATACGGACGGAGCCGCTGTCGGTCGAGTGGTGACTGCGTGCATCTTCGAGCGGTTCGGGCTCAGGCTCGGGCGTCTCAAGCTCCTGACGACGTGATTCGATCTCGCTCTCAAGGTCTCCGATTGAGGCGCGAGTCGCCTCGAGCTCCGAAAGCAGCTCGGAGCGTCGGTCCTCCAGCGCCCGTGCACGCTCCTGCGCCAGGTCTGCTTGCTGCCCCGCGGCGGCAAGCACGCCCTCGCTCTCGGTGCGTGCGGATTCGATGATCTGGTCTGCTTCCAACCGAGTCGCACGGATCGTCTCTTCTCTGTCACGCCGAGCATCCCCAGTGAGACGGAGTGCCTCGCGTTCAGCCTCAGCACGAACGAATAGCGCTTCCTCTTTGGCCGTGGAGATGGTGGCCTGTGCCTCGGCCTCGGATGACTTCAGAAGTGAGCTGCCTTCATTCCAAGCAGCGGCACGCAGTGATTGGCTGGCCTCTGTGGCATCGGTAACCATCGCAGCGGATTCGGTCTCAGCCTCAGTCCTCCATCGATCAGCATCTGCACCAGCTCGCGTGCGCATGCCCTCGGCGGTGGATCTGGCTGCTTCAAGCATGTCAGCGATGTCGCCGCCGATTGTCTGGAGCTCTCGTCCAAGCGCTTCGTGCTCGTCGATCCCGAGGGCAACATCGCGACCACCGGACTCTGCGAGCTGGTCCTCGAGCGCGCTCAATCGGTCCGCAATATCGGAGAGGTAGGTATCGACCTGTGCGCGCTCGTAGCC
>JBPCTY010000134.1:0-3960 GCA_051011415.1 Acidimicrobiia bacterium | reverse complement strand
CACGATGCACTCGGGGAGTTCGCCCTAACGCGGGCCAAGGCGTTTCTTGAGGCCCACGAGGTGAAGTCGTTCGAGCACGTGTTCGCCGAGGTGCTCGATGGTGGCGCCGGGGCTTCTGGTGCGATCGCAGGATGAAGGGTTTCGCTTGAGTCGATCCAAACTACAGATCGGGTACGAGAGTGGCTGACAACGCTGTGACCTGTGCGTCATGTGGTGCGGCGAATGCATCCGATCACGCCTTCTGTTCAACCTGTGGTGTTCCGCTTGCGACCGCTTGCCCGAACTGCGGGACGGAAAACGGTCCAGCGAACAAGTTCTGTTTCAGTTGTGGCACGAACCTTGCTACCGCCGAGCCGACCGCCTCTGCCTCCCCTGCGCCCACCGAATCGTCGGGCGAACACCGCCTTGTATCGGTCGTCTTTGCTGATCTGGTTGGTTTCACCACCTTCTCGGAGCACAGGGATCCGGAAGATGTGCGCGGGATGCTTACGTCCTACTACGAGAAGTGCCGGGAGATCATTGGCCGATTTGGTGGCACGACCGACAAGTTCATTGGCGACGCAGTCATGGGCGTGTGGGGAGCCGTCGAAGCTCACGAGGATGACGCCGAACGCTCCACACGTGCAGCCCTCGAACTTGTGGACATGGTCGAAGGTCTCGGTTCAGAGCTCGGTATCCCGGATCTTTCAGCGAGGGCAGGTGTCCTTTCGGGTGAGGCCTCGGTGGGGAGTGGCGGAAACGAACACGGTCTGGTCGTGGGTGATCTCGTCAACACTGCATCGCGTCTCCAGTCGATTGCACCCCCGGGTGGAGTTCTGGCAGGGGAGTCGACCAAGACGTTGGCCTCGCATGCGATCGAGTTCGTCGAGGCCGGAAGCCACGACGTCAAGGGCAAATCCGAGCAGGTTGCCGCCTACCGGGCGGTTCGTGTCGTTGCGCTCTCCGCAGCACGGAGGAGCGGTGACCTTGCCGAGGGACCATTCGTAGGTAGGGACGACGAGCTCCGCATTCTCAAGGACCAGCTCCATGCGACCGGACGTGAGGGCAGGGCTCGAATGGTGTCGGTGATAGGGGAGGCAGGCATCGGAAAGACTCGTCTGTCGACCGAGCTGCTCCGCTACATCGATGGCATCACCGAGGATATTTACTACCACTCCGGACGGTCTCCCTCGTACGGAGACGGCGTCACCTTCTGGGCGCTCGGCGAGATGATCAGGCAACGAGCTGGGATTCTTGAGGGTGAGGATCCAACAAAGAGCCGGATGAAGCTCCGGACCGCTGTTGCGGAGTATGCGCCTGACGAGGACGAGCAGCGCTGGATCGAGCCACGTCTCGCTGCAGTGATCGGCCTGACCGACATGCCAGCTGGTGACAAGTCGGAGCTGTATGCCGCCCTTCGCACCTTCTTCCAGCGAATCGCCGAACGGAGCACCGTGTTGATGGTGTTCGAGGACCTGCACTGGGCCGACGAGGGCCTGCTCGACTTCGTCGAGGAACTCGTCGATCGCACGACCCAGCATCCGATCATGGTCATCGCACTGTCCCGACCGGCCCTCATCGAGCGAAGAACTGACTGGGGTGCAACACGTCGCCGATCTTTGCTGATGCATCTGAGTCGACTCCACGACGAGGCGATGCGTGAACTGGTCGTGGGGCTCGCTCCAGGCCTGCCGGACGAGGTGGTGGCTCGGATTGCTGACCGCACGGCGGGCGTTCCTCTGCATGCCGTTGAGTTTGTGCGGATGCTGGTCAACAGCGGCCAGCTGGTCCGAGACGGTGACACTTTCACCCTGGTTGGCGAGCCCGGTGAGCTCTCGGTTCCTGACACGGTTGCAGCGATCATCGGTGCGCGCCTTGACAGGCTCACTGACGACGAGTCGTCGCTGATCCAGGATGCATCGGTGCTTGGCCTGTCGTTCACCCTCGGATCGATTGCACAGATGAACGACACCGATACCGATTCGGTCAACGACACGCTCCTACGGCTGGTCCGAAGCGACATCCTTGAGCTCGATGAGGATCCACGGTCACCCGAAAGGGGCCAATACCGATTTGTGCAAGGACTCATCCTTGAGGTCGCCTACGGAAGGCTGTCGAAATCCGAGCGTGTGGCACGCCACCTCGAAGTTGCTCGACAGTTCGAAGCGTTGGATGACATCGAGTTGGCCGGAGTGATCGCGGGGCACTACTTGTCTGCCGCAAACGCCGACCCGGACAACGGCGAGTTGGCTGATCGTGCGCGCACAAGAATCTCCGAGGCTGCCGAGCGAGCGCTATCGCTGCACTCGTATGCCCAAGCTGGTTCGCTGTACCAGCAGGCAGTATCGATGACGAACGATCCGGGTGAGATTGCGGATCTGAAGCTCCTCGCTACTCATTCATTGGAACACTCGGGACGGACGGACATGGCTGCGCTGATCGCCGGCGAGGCCATGGACTACTACAAGGAGATCGGCAGCGCCGACGGAATCGCTCGCTCGGCGACTGCGATCGCTTCTGCAATGACTGCTGAGTTCGAAGCTGGTTCAGCAGCAGACCTCATCGTGCCGGTGTACGAAGCGACGCCTGCGGCAGACACCGTGGTGTGGGTGAAGCTCGCGAGCCAGACCGCTCGTGCGCTGATGCTGGCCGGCCGCATGGACGAAGCCTTGGTGGTCGCCGATCAAGCGATGCCTGTACTGGAGCGGCTCGGATTCATGGAGGACCTGTTGGAGACCTTGATCACTCGATCCACGGCGCTGGCCAACACCGGTCGGTGGCTTGAGGGCCGAAGTGGGCTCATGGGTGCGGCAGCGACCGCTGCTGATTACGACCTGTTGCTCCAGCAGATTCGTGCACTGAACAACCTTGAGTCTGTGAGTCGCTATGACATTGCGATCGACATGGGGGTGTACGAACAGATGCAGCCGCTGCTCCAGAAGTCGGGCTCCGAGGCGTGGTTGTCACGCCACGCCTTCTTCCGTGCCGATGCGGCGACCCTCGAAGGCAACCTTGCGCTTAGTGAGGAGTTGATCGATGAGGGTCTCTCGTACGACCTGTCGGACTTCTGGATCAACACCCTCGTGCAAACGCGAGACCGCAACACGCTTCTCCGCGATGGCTTCGACCAGGAGGTCTACGACCGATTCGAAGCCTGGAACACCTCGACGCTCAAGCTCGACGATACGCAAATCCGTGAGGCCGCCATCTCGTCCAGGATCGAGGGGTTCCTGATGGCAGCCCAGTATGCGGATGCAGTCACCGTGGCAGGCAGCGTCGACCCTGGAGCCGAGGTGGACTACAGAAATGTCCCACAGCTGGGACTCATGGCGGCAGGACTTGCCGGTGACCTTGAAGCCGCAGAGCTGATCCGCAGTCGTATCCCGCCGCGTCCGTCCTACTTCCGTTTCACGGTGGGACTCGAGGCCTTTGGAGACATGGTGATCGCTGGTTTGCGGGGCGATGCCGACGCAGCTGAAGCTGCGCACGAGCGATGTGACGCGTCGTATTCCGAGGCGGCGAGCCAGCTGGATCTTGCGCTCTCGAGGGCGGTGTATGCCCAGCTGGTTGGGCTCGATCGTGCATCCGGAGCAACGGCAGCCCAACGAGCGTTCGACTTCTACAGCGAGCGTGGCATCCAACTGTGGCTCGACAACCTCGCACACCTGTTCTCGGGTCTGGTCCGAGCCGAGGACGACGAAACCCTCGCCGGCTAGACATCCTTCGGCTCCCTTGAACCGGGGCTTCCGGTGTGACACCGTCGAGTCATGACGGAAACGAACCTTCGCCGAGTCAACGTATCGCTGCCTGTTGAGTTGGTTTCGACGGTCGACGTCGCCACACCCACACATCGATCCAGGTCGGTTGTTGTGGCCGAGGCGCTCCAGTTGTGGCTGGAAGTCCGTGGCATCCAGGCACCCGGAGACTGGAAGGACCGATGGACCGTCGGGGGCGAGGAGCCACCTGACGAGGTCAAGTCAC
>JBPCTY010000133.1:0-18963 GCA_051011415.1 Acidimicrobiia bacterium | reverse complement strand
GGTCTGTCCCGCGGTCAGTTCTTCGAGACTCGTCTAACCGAGGAACTCTTCACCGAGCTGTCGGTGACATCTGACCAGATCGATGCCAGCGTCCTCGAGGCTCGCAAGGCGTATCACCGGGTTGATGATGCCGTGAAGCGATTGCTAGACGTCTCGGTGTTTGATGACGAAACCGTCTTCGACGAAGTGACCTACGTCGACTTCTATCGATATGTCGATGTCGGCCTGGCGGAGCTGTATTCATACCTGGATCGGCGCGTTCCCTGGGTCCGGCCGTCAGATACCGGTCGGTCAACCAACTGCCTGATCAATGACGTCGGGATCTACTACCACCGGAAGACCCGCGGGTACCACAACTATGCCCTCCCATACAGCTGGGATGTTCGGATGGGGCACAAGACCCGCGATGCCGCTATCGACGAGCTCGACGACGAGATCGACGTAGCTGAGGTCGCTCGGATGCTCGACGAAATAGGCTTTCCTGACGACGTGACCGGGTCTGACTCGGGCCGCAGCCTCGTGTCGTACTACGTAGCTCCCGTGGAGATCCCGACACCGAAGATCAGAGAGCACATGGCAGCAACTTTGCCTCGGCAGCTCGTACCAAGCCGCGTCGTTCGATTGGACGCCCTGCCGCTGACAGCGAACGGGAAGGTCGACCGCAAGCAACTGCCGGCAGCGGATGCGCAGCGTCCGGACATGGAGACGGCATTCGTTGCGCCCCAGTCCGATGCCGAACTGTTGCTCGCTCGGATTTGGGAACAGGTGCTTGGTGTTGAGGGAATCGGCATTCGGGACAACTACTTCGATCTTGGTGGCGACTCGATCACTGCAGTCCAGATCATCGCCAGGGCACATCGCCACGGACTTCCAATCACGATGAATCAGCTCGCCGATGAGCTAACCATCGAGAATCTTGCCGCTGTTTCCGTGCGCACCGCAGCTCCAACCGCTGAGCGACTCATCGGTCCTGTTGGCCTTACGCCGATTCAGGAGTGGTTCTTCGAAGAAGTCGAGGATTCGACGCACTTCCACCACGTTGCGCACGTTGAAAGGGCGGGTGGGATTGATGGTGACCGGCTGGCATCTGCGCTCGCTGCGCTCACCGATCATCACGACGCACTCCGCCAGTCGTTTCAGCGCACAGGCCAAGGGTGGGTCTCATCCATCGAAGATGCGGTGCCTGCCATTCCGCTCGAGATTGTCGAGGCAGGGGAGTCGAGCAACCCTGACGACCTGACAGCTCCGTTCGACCTGAGTCGACCTCCGCTCATGCGTGCCTCTTTGAGACACTCGGACGATGGATCGTCTGAGCTCGTGATTGTCGCCCATCACCTAATTGTTGACGGAGTCTCGTGGTCACACTTCATTGATGACCTTGGGTATCTCACAAGTTCCGACGACGGCGATATATCCGTTCTGCCATCCGTGACATCCTCGATCGGCGACTGGATGGGCTTGCTCACCGAATCGGCCGCCACAACTGAGGTGGCGCCGTGGATGACCGTAGTGAGCACGGAAGCTGCTTCGTGGCCTGCTGCAGAGACGAACGTCCACGAAGAAGGGCTTGAGCGGGTGGACTCCCACTCAACCGCCGTTCTGCTGGCTGGAGCCACCGAGCTCGGTATGGGTCTTGACGAGCTGCTGACTGCGGCCATCGCCATCGAGCTGCAGAAGTCGACTTCTACACCGACTATTCGGCTGTTCCTCGAGGGGCACGGGCGTGAATCGGACTCGTCGGACGTCGATGTCACACGCACGATGGGATGGTTCACGAGCCTGTATCCAGTGGTGGTCCGTCAGTCGGGCGAGCTTGACTCGACGCTGGCGTTACACGACGTACGGGATCAGGTTCGCATGGCCTCTCGCAGCGGGGCCGACTACGGAGTACTGCGCTATCTGAGCGCTGATCCCAATGTTCGCGAGAACTTGACCCTCGACTACAGCGACCACCTGGTGGTCAACTACCTTGGCCGGGTTGCAAACTCTCAGACGCAGGAAGATGAGCCCTTTACCTTGGCTCGTCCCTTCGCGCTCGAAAGGCCGCCGGGAAGAAACCGGATATTCGGCGGAGAGATAATGGCCTACATCGCAGACGATGCTCTTGTCGTCGAGTGGACGACTGACCAGTCGTCAGCTGGCCTGCTCCGCGATCTCGTGCGGGCAGCTATCGACGCAATGGTCAACCTGGCAGCGGATGAGTCCGGGGCACCGACAGCCTTCCCGTTGGCTGGTCTTGACGATGATGGGATGAGCAAACTTGCGGGACTCCTCGGAACTGCCGAAGAAGGCGCTTAGTCGTGACGACGCTCCAGAACGTCGAGGACGCCTACCCACTGACCGCGACACAGGAAGGGATGGTCTTCCACACGTTGTCCGATCCGGACTCCGGCGTCTACGTGAATCAGATACTCACGCCAATCGCGGGAGCCTTTGATGTCGGGCGGTTCGAACAGGCGTGGGATGGCGCAGTTTCCCGGCACTCGGCGCTGCGAACTGCGTTCTTGTGGGACGGCCTTGACGATCCGCTCCAGGTGGTTCGCAGCCAGGTAACCACCGATTGGAACCACATCGATCTCCGCTCCTTCTCATCGACGGAGCAACAGTCCCGAATCGACGAATTCCTTGCCTTCGACCGAGACCAAGGGTTCGATCTTGCTGAGGCGCCGCTCTGTCGCATGGCCGTGATCAGGACTGGCACTGCAGAGTGGCTGTGGGTCTGGAGCTTCCACCACGTGATCGCGGACGGTTGGTCTGCGGGACGTGTGCTCGATGAGGTCTTCGCTGAGTACGGGGGCGTCGAACAGGCCGCTGGATCATCCTCTGCGTACCGCGATTTCATCGCTGCCTACCTCGACCGAGACCAGTCCAGGGAAGAGGCGTTCTGGCGTGATCGTCTTTCGGGCTTACCAGAGACCCAGAACCTCTCTATCCCGGGGCTCCCACCCGACAGCCAAGGCTCCGGCCACACCACTCACGCATTCGCATTCGACCTCGAAATGTCGACGCAGTTCGCAGACTTGGCGCGAAGCATGAACGTGACACTCAATACAGCCTTCGTTGGGGTTTGGGCACTCATGGTCGCCTCATGGACGCGGTCGACGGATATCTTGTTCGGTGCCACGGTGGCTGGCCGGTCGGCAGCGACGCCGGGGATCGACGAAGCGGTTGGGTTGTTCATCAACACATTGCCCTTGAGGATTCCGGTGAGCCCGAGAGCAGAGTTGGGCCCGTGGCTTCGGGATGTCCAACGCGCCCAGATCGAGACACGCGAGTTCGAGCAGTCCTCACTCGCCTCGGTGCAACGCTGGAGCGAAGCCGTCGACGGAGGGCCACTCTTTGACAACATTCTTGTCTTCGAGAACTACCCGCGAGTCGAGATGGGTGCGCGTTTCGGTGAGATTGAGATCGGAACGAGGACGTATATCGAGCAGAGCAACTACCCCCTTGCGGTGCTTGTGCTTCCTGGCGATCCGATTCGCATCTCTCTCGTGTACGACACTTCCGTGTTTCCCGCTGAAGCAATGGTGAGTCTTGAAGGTCAGATGCGAACGCTCATGGCGTCGATGATTGAGACTCCTGACAGCCATCTTGGCGGGCTCGTCCTGACACCCGACGACGACCGGGCCTGGCTCCGATCCGTTGGTACTGGAACGAGTCTTCCCGAGGTCACGAAGACGATCGACGAAGTCATCCGGGTTGCAGCTCAAGCGTCACCCGACGCAATCGCCGTGGTGGACGCTGCAGCCGAATTGTCATATGCCGACCTTGTCCGGGAGGCAGAGCTGGTCGCCCAACGGCTCGCTGACGCCGGCGTTGGCCGCGGTGATCTCGTCGGACTCCACCTGCCGCGATCGGCGCAGATGATCGTTGGGCTGCTTGGCATTCTCACGGCTGGAGCAGCCTATGTGCCGCTGGACCCCGACTATCCGCAACAGCATCTGAATGACCTTCTCGCAAGCGAAGGGATTCGCACAGTTCTCACATCAGCAGGCCTGGCGACTGCGCTCCCAGACTCTGTCTCAACCTTGCTCATCGGGGCACCCTCGGATCCACGTAGTGAGTCCGCTTCGTTGCCACCTCCGGCTCTTGCTCCAACGGACCTCGCCTACGTAATCCATACGTCGGGATCGTCAGGTCGACCGAAGGGCGTCGGCGTGACGCACGCGAACCTTGTCCAATCAACGAGGGCGCGCGAGGTCTACTACGACGAGCCTGTTGACACCTTCATGCTGTTGTCCTCGTTCGCGTTTGATAGCTCGGTGGCTGGAATCTTTTGGACGCTCACCACCGGGGGAACCCTGGTGCTGCCGAACTCGGGACTCGAGAGAGATATTGACGCCACGCTCGACCTCATGCAGACGCGGCGGGTCACGCACACGCTCTGCCTTCCGTCGCTATACGAAATCCTGTTGGAGCATGCCCGGCCAGGCCAGTTGTCGAGCCTTAACGTGGCCATCGTTGCCGGCGAGGCGTGTCCGCCACGTATCGTCGACTTGCACCGGGATGCACTCGCTCACGCGGAGCTCCACAACGAGTACGGACCCACTGAAGCAACCGTTTGGTGCGCTGTCCACACGGCGGATGAACACTCTGACCCGGTGCCTATTGGGCGACCAATCGCTGGCTCTCGACTGTACGTGCTCGACGCGTTCGGGAACCCTGTGCCACCGGGGTTCGCTGGTGAGATCTGCGTAGCCGGTGATGGTGTCGTCGAAGGCTATCTCGAACGTCCCGATCTGACCGCGGAGAAGTTCGTTTCGACGCATGTGCTTGGTACACAGGAGCGCATCTATCGCACGGGAGACCTTGGGGCGTGGAGGCCAGACGGAAGTCTCCTCTACTTGGGTCGTACGGATGCCCAGCTCAAGATTCGAGGCCATCGAATCGAACCCGCTTCCGTCGAGGCTGCTCTTCGAGCCCACCCCGGTGTTTCGGACGCAGTAGCGGTTGGTAGATCCCTCGCCGGGAACCAAGCGAAACAGCTGGTCGCTTACGTAGCCACCCAAGGCCCGAAGGGTTTGGGCGAGGAGCTCAAGAGGGAACTTGCCGGGACGATGCCGGACTTCATGGTTCCGGATGTCGTCATCGAACTCGATGCACTACCTCGTTTGCCGAACGGCAAGATCGACGCCGCATCCCTCCCTGATCCGGTCAAGCGGACTGAAGCGATCGGTCGCCGCGTCCCACCGCGCAACGACGAAGAACGCATTCTTGCGACCATTTGGGCCGAACTGCTCGGTCTTGAGGAAGTCGGTGTAAACGAGGACTTCTTCGAGCTCGGGGGGGACTCGATCGTGAGTATCCGTATGATTTCGCGGGCCCGACAGCAAGGGATCAATCTGCAGCCGAGCCTCATTGTTGCTCATCCAACGGTCGAACAGCTTGTCGCAAACTCCAACTCCTCCGTGGTCACCGCATCATCGGACCAGGGTCCGGGGGAGGTTCTTCTCGGTCCAATCCAACGATGGTTCTTCGAAATGGAACGCCCAGAACCAGACCACTGGAACATGTCGAACCTGTACGCCTTGGATTTGGCCGTAGACCCAGATCACCTGCGGACCGCCCTCGAGGCGTGTGTCGCTCACCACGCAATGCTCCGCGCCCGCTTCACCCGGCAACCTGGTCTTTGGTCACAGAGCGTTGACGGCGATGCGACGGTTTCATTGGAACTCTTCTCGGCCGACGACGACCTCGATGAGGTCACACAAGCGTTGCAAAGCGGTCTGAGCCTTG
The DNA here is from genome assembly GCA_051011415.1 of Acidimicrobiia bacterium. Lineage (GTDB taxonomy): Bacteria > Actinomycetota > Acidimicrobiia > Spongiisociales > UBA5794 > SZUA-442. The sequence continues at coordinate 13,227 of JBPCTY010000133.1, read as the reverse complement.
AGCACGGGCCGCTACTGAGGGTTGCGCTCATCGAACGTCACGAACAGGAGCCAGACTTGCTTTTCGTCGCGGTGCACCACCTCGTGATGGACGCTGTGTCATGGACGATCCTGATTGACGATCTTGACGTCGCCTACCGGCAGGCAGCGAGCGGTGCAGCTGTCAACTTGCCGTCGCCCACGACTTCCTATCGCGACTGGGTCACGTACCTCGGTACCGATGCCGTTCGTCCAGACTTGGACTACTGGCTCGACCGATTGGACCATCGAGTCGATGACTCACAGAAGTGGGGGACAGAAGGCGACACCGAGAGTGTCACGGTCTACCTCGATCGGGACGCCACCGAACAGCTGCTGACACGAGCCAACCGTGCCTATCGCACGACACCCGAAGAGCTCCTCATAGCGGCCCTTGGCTCAGTGCTTGATCAGCAGCCGAATGGCCAGGTGCGCTTGGCCCTCGAACGGCATGGCCGTCTGTCCGACGTGCCCGGCATTGATCTATCCCGGACGATCGGCTGGTTCACCGCTCAGTTCCCGGTGATCTTGAACGGGGAGGCTTCTTCTGCTGGTGAAGCCATTACGGACGCCAAGGAGATGGTTCGTGGAATACCAGCTGACGGGGTTGGCTACGGAGCTCTGCGCTACGTCCGCGAGGAGAAGGATCTCGTGAACGACGGAGAGCCGGACTATGTGTTCAACTATCTGAGCCGCGCATCAGGAGCAGAATCTGGAACCTTCAGGCAGCTGTCGACGTGCGATGAGACTTCCCGGCATTCCACCAGCCCGCGTGCCCACCGTTTCGAGATCGTGGCAGCGATTGTCGACGGGTCCGTCCGGATTGAATGGCAGTTCAGCGGTACGCACGACGACCCGGTAGTGGTGCAAGGTCTTGCGGATTCCTACCTCGAAAGGCTTCGCGAGGTCATAGAACACTGTGTTTCGGGAGGCACAGGATCCTTCACGCCTTCTGACTTCCCTGCTGCAGGTCTCGACCAGGCTGATCTCGATAGCCTCTTGGAGGAGTTGTGATGACCAGCGGAATCACGGATGCTCGCGCCTCCAACGATGTCAAGTCGAACGTCGAGGACATTCTCCCTTTGCTTCCCAATCAGATGGCGCTTCTGCTCTACCGCGATCTAGAGCCTGAAGACCCTGGCTTCTTACAGGTTCGCTTTCGAGTGGAAGGCCCACTGGACATTCAGCGATATGAACACGCTTGGCAGGACGTTATGGCTCAGCATCCGGCGCTTCGGATGTCGGTGAAAGTGCGGGATGCCGGCAAACCACTGGCAATCGTTTGGAAGCGTGCAGAACTACCGATCGAGGTTGAGGACTGGCGAGACGTGGAAGATGTTCGGGGACGAATCTTGGAGACGTTGCGTTCCGATCGCCAAGCTGGGATTGATCTTGCCCGTGCTCCAGCTATGCGCCTTGGTCTCTACCGAACGGCTGACGAGGTGTACGAGGCTGTGTGGACTTGCCACCACTTGAACGTCGACGGCTGGTCTGCTGCTGTTGTGCTCGAGGACGTGATGTCGAGTTATCGCAGCGGTGGCACTGGCAACGGCACCATACAGAGCAGCTCGTCGCGCGCACTCCGTTCATACGTGCAGTGGATGTCGGAACAGAGCCAGGACGACTTGCGTGCGTACTGGACTCAATCTCTTGCCGGCTACACGGGTGCGCACTCAATCCAAGCACGACGAGCTCATACGGATGCTGGCCACTCTGATGTGACGACGGAGATCCCTACGTCTCTCAGCGACCGGATAATCGCGACAGCCTCCGACCTGAACGTCACCTCAGCTGTCCTACTTCAAGCTGCATGGGCCTTGACGGTGAGCGCTCTCGTTGGCTCGGATGACGTTGTGTTCGGCACGACGGTGTCCGGCCGCAATGCAGAGATCCCAGGAATCGAGCGCCTCGTTGGATACCTCTCCAACGCCGTCCCGGTTCGGGCGTCGATCGAGCGTTCAACAGGTCTGCCGGAGTGGCTCGCACGGTTCCGCAACAACCAGTTCGAGATGGGCCAGTTCGAGCATGCTTCGCTGGCTGATATCCATCGTTGGAGCGACGTCCCTGGTCACAGCCCAATGTTCGAGACCTTCGTCGTCATTGAGAACTATCCGGCAGGAGAAACCGGTGACGATGGAGTCCTACAAACTGGTTTCACGAGCGGGCTGACCACGGCGTACCCAATCACCCTCGCCGTGGGTATGGACTCTCGGTGGTTCTTCCGCTTGCGGTATGACATGGGATCGAGCGGTGACGAGCTGGCCAAGGCCCTGATTCATCAGCTCACAACGGTGCTTGAAGTGATGGTCGAGCGACCTCACGCAACGGTCGGCGCCATCCTTGACAGTGCCGGCGACAGCATTTCACGGCACAAGCAAGATACTTCTGGAGACGCGGGCCGTTCCGCCCAAAGCGGTCGCGCTGCCGAATCAGCGACCGAGCGACGCCTCGCCACGATCTGGGCTCAGCATCTTGACCTCCGCGACCCGGTCGTCGACGCCGACTACTTCGATCTCGGCGGATCGTCGCTCGGCGCGGTCCGGATGTTCAGCGCCATCAACGACGAATTCGAAACTGACCTCCCGCTGAGTACCTTGCTGACTCATTCCACCATCGCAGAACTCGCAACCATTCTGGATGCGGCCACATCAGGTGTTGAGTTCGAGTCAACATCACTCGTTGCTATCCAGCCACATGGTGCTCGTCCCCCGATTGCCGCCGTTCATGGTGGCCAGGGAGAGGTGCTCTTCTATAAAGGGCTGTCGGACGAACTCGGCCCCGATCAGCCGCTCTATGGACTCCAGCCCGTCGGTCTCGACGGAAGCACAGATCCCCTGAACTCTGTCCCGGAGATGGCTGCCGCCTACATCGAGGAGCTGAAGGTCGTGCAACCCGAGGGTCCCTACCGCCTCATCGGCTTTTGCTTCGGGGGAACGGTCTGTCTCGAAATGGCAGCCCAGCTCGAAGCGCAAGGGAACGAAGTTGACTTCATCGGGATCATCGATGGGGGTCTTCCCATCGAAGAAGCCCGCTACGACTCCATGCTCCAACGAGCAACGTACATGGTGCGAAGCCGAGGTGTCGCAGGAACCGCCAGCGCTGCGTGGAGACGTGCATCTTGGCGGGTCTCGGAGCGTTTCAAGTCGTCCGATCGCAAGCGAGAAGGGGATGAGCAGCTGAAGTATGTGCCGGTTGCGCTGGCGTGTAGTCGAGCTTTCAACAGCTTCGAGCCGCGACCGACTGCTGCGCCCATAACTCTGATTCGCTCCGCTGAGCAGCAGCCAGGGGAGGGCAAGGATTGGGACTTCGCCTGGGAGGAATTCACGCCGGAACTCAGTACCGAACACATCGACGCCGATCACAAGAGGCTGTTCGAAGGCACTCCCGTAAGACAACTTGCCGACGTCATCCAGCGTTCTACTGAAAGTTAGGCCGCTCCGCACGATCGCGACGGTGGAGAGTTCCCGGCACAGGCTCTCGTTAGCCTCGCGGGATGCGTCCGATCTACTGGTTTGCCATCATTGTCGCGTCCTTGGGCTGGGCCTACGGGGCCATCGGTACGCGTCTGGCATACGGAGAGGATGTCGGGCCATGGACGCAGGTCGGAATGCGGATCTCCATCGCTGCCGTGCTCGTCGCGCTGATCATCGTGGTGAGGAAGATTCCGATGCCGTCAAGGGCGGAGTTGAAGTACGGGCTTAACCAGGCGATCTTCAACCTCACCATCCCGTACGTCTTGTTCACCTTCGCCTACGACGAGGCCTCGGCAGGGTTTGTCGGCCTTTTGGCGGCACTGATACCGATCTCGACCGCTGCATTTGCGAATTTCATGCTCCGCGATGAGAAGCTGACGTTTGCCAAGTTCATCGGGTTGTTCGTCGCCTTCACCGGAGTTGCAGCTCTCTTGCTGTCGGGTGACTCGGGTCTCTCCGAGGGCGGGCGACCTGTGGTGGCAGTCGGTCTCGGCCTCACCGCCGTCGCCTCCATCGGGTACGCCGGTGCGTTTGCGAAGAAGCACACTGGCGAATACAACCCGACAATGCTGACTGGGCTTCAGTTCGGGTATGCAACGATCTGGCTGTTGGTCGCAATGCTTGCGATTGAGGGACTACCGACCGACGTGTCCGGCGCAGGTTGGGCAATCATCATTTCAATGGCGGTTGCGTCGACTGTGCTGCCGTTCCTGATCCTCTTCTGGCTCTACAAGCACATTTCGGCGACCGACGCCTCGCTCACCGGCTACCTGGTTCCGTTCATCACGCTCGCAGGTGGGCTGCTGCTGCTCGATGAAGAGCTGCAGCGCGGGATCATCATCGGCGGCATCCTGGTGCTGATCGGCATCGTGCTCGCAGATCTCGACACAAGACGCCGGGCAAAGAAGGCCCCAGCGGAGACCGTCGTCTAGCTGGCCTCGTCGGATTGCTGATCCATCCAGGCGATAACCTCAGGCCAGAGGACGGATGATGACTCCCGGAAGTATCCGACATGTCCGATCTCGGCGATCGAGCGGTCCGCAGGGACGATGTGCCTGCGCTCAACGTTCTGATATGCCCGGTGCATCAGCAGATCCACCGATTCACTGTTGCCCCAGTCGTCGTCATCGATGCTGTAGGCAAGCACCGGTGCGCTGAACGAGTCGAACTGGTCGAGAGGCAACGTTGGATCGTCAAAGAGATATCCGGGTTTTCGAACCCATGACCCCCATTGCTTCGCCACACCCGCCGGAAGATCTTCGCCACCACCGAGCTTGCCCCAGGGGGCGTACCCGAACAGCGGTGTCAATACAGGGATCGTGATGTAGCCAACAGTTGCGACCGCAGCCTTTTGCATGCCGTTCTGATGACGCCAGTGTCCTGACTGCGAGCTGAACGTGATGAGGCCGGCGAGGTGGTCAACGTTGTCGAGCATGCCGGCGACCTGGCCACCAAACGAATGGCCGATCAGGAACAGTCGTCCGGGTTCAAACTCCGACTTCACCCAGTCGATTACGCCAGCCATATCCTGAAACACCCAGTCACTGCAGTCTGCATCGAACCCACGAAGCGACTCCGGTTTCGACCCGCCGATCCCTCGGTAGTCGTAGGTCACGACTGTGTACCCACCACCGACGAGGGTCTCTGCAAACCGTCGATAGAGCTGTCGTGGCACCGCCACGGCGCTGCTGACTACCACAACCGCGGGATGCGGTGATTGCTCCTGAGGCGCATAGACAGTTGCGCTGAGGGCGTAGCCATCGCGTGCTGGGATCTCGGTATCGGTCGCCGTGATCGTCACACTGCGAGGTCTTTGGTCTGGAACCGGGCGGCCGCGATTGCTGTGCCGGCAACGGCGACGACGGCCAGTGCCAGATAGCCGAAGGTGAAGCCCTTGGCGAGCGGAACCGTGTCGCCGAGGTACCAGAAGAATGGTGAGATCCAACGGAAGGGCATGAGAAAGTCCACAAACGACCCAAGTCCGTTCACGAACCATGCCACCACGCCAAACGCGGCCGTAACACCGACAGCGGCGCCTGCCCCGATCAGGGACCAGAGTGCAATGGCGATGCCCCAGAAGCACAAGCCGAGCAGACCGAGGCCGATGTTGGCTGCGACCATGTTCAGGAGTTCGATATCCGTCTCGTAGGCGGCGTTGCTGATCACCCCGATGACAAGCAGCACGGCAACGACGATCCCGGTGAGCACCGTGATTGCATAGGACTTCTCCGAAAGCAGGTTGCGGCGCTTGACCGGATTCGAAAGCACCATGTCCATGATTCCCGACGACTCCTCTTTTGCCACGAGAGATGTCATCGCCGTCAGCGTGAACACGATCAACACGACAGGGCCGACCGACCCGTAGGTGCGAGACGACACGAACCCGGCTGCGGTGGCAAGCGCCTGAGGATCGGTGAGGCCGAACATCGCCATCAACTCTCGAGGCATCGCATCCATCACTGCCTGCATCGAGTCCGAGTCCTGTGCGAGCGCAGGCCAAGCGGCGAACGTCAGGTAGAGGATCGATCCGAGACCAAGGCCCCACACCCAGACCGAGCGTCTGCGGTCCCACAGCGATTTTCCGAAGACCGACCGCAGAAGCGACGTCCTCCGAGGGCGAACGGACTTGGTCTTCTTCTTTGCCGCAGCGGCCTCTGGAATCACAGCCTGCTCGGTTGCGATGTTGCGCTTCATGAACAAGAACGTCGCCCCTGCAATGAGACCGATCACGGCGAGCGCAAGCCAGATCTGCCCGGTTGACCTGCCATTGATCAAAGGAGTGTCCTGGAGGTACCACGAGAACGGGCTGAGATTGGATGGCCACTCGAGCCATGAGAACAGGCTTGAGAACGCGTTGACTGCCCACGCAAGAACAGCAGCAGCTGCCGCAACCCCGCCAGCCGTTGTGGGATTACCTGTAAACGCACCGATCAGCATTGCCACTCCACCGAATACGAGACCGAGCAGCCACAAGCCGGCGGACACCGCAGCGATTCCCTCGATGCTGAGCTTCAGCTCGAGCGGGTTGTTGAGCGCGAGCAGAACGACGGCGATCGAGGCAACGATCACAAAGCTCAGAAGTGCAAGCGATGCCGCTTTCTGGAGGATCACCCCTGACCGCCTCTGTGGCAGGGACAGCAGCATGTCCATCGTGCCTGCCCGCTCCTCTTTGGCCGTGGCGCCGACGCCCGCCATCACAGTGAAGGCGATCACGATGATCGGCGCGATGAACGAATACAGCTGACCTTGGAGATACCCGGCTCCCGTCAGAAAGGTCGCTGGGTCGATGCCAAACATGGCAAGAAGCTCAGGCGGGAAGTCTGCAAGGAAGTCCTGCATCTCCTGGCTGTCCCGGATCACCGGATAGAACGCAACGAGCCATGCAGTCATCGCAAACATGCCGATGACCCACCAGATCATCGATCTCCTGCGATCCCAGAGATCCTTGGTGAAGACGTTACGAAGCACTGTCAGCGCCCGCGTAATACGACAGGAACACTTCCTCGAGCTCGCCTGCTCTTGTGGAAACCGAGACGACATCGTGGTTGGCAGCTTGCTTGACCACTTCATCCATGTCACCTTGCACGGTGAGTACGAGCACGGACCCTTCATTGCGGGTCTCGACTGACGTGACATGGTCCAGCTGTTCGAACGCACCTGCGTCCACGTGACCGCTGAACTGGATCGTGACCGACCGATGAGCTTGTGCCTTGAAGGCCTCGACCGTGTCGACGGCGATCAAGCGTTGGTCGCGGACGATGCCAACCCTATCGGCAACCCGCTCGACCTCGGGAAGGATGTGCGACGAAAGGAACACGGTACGCCCCTCGTCTCTCGTCTCGATAACCAGCTCCTGGAACTCCTGTTGCATGAGCGGATCGAGGCCCGACGTCGGCTCGTCGAGGATCAGAAGCTCTGGTTCGTGCATGAATGCGTTGACCAGCCCAACCTTTTGTCGGTTCCCTGTCGAGTAGTCCTTGATCTTGCGATCGAGGTCGAGATCGAAACGATCAGCCAACTCTTCCATCTTCGACTTGACGTCGATCTTGCGAAGGTTTGCGAAGTAGATCAGAAACTCGCGCGCAGACATTGACTCGTACATCGCCATGTCGCCGGGTAGGTATCCGGTGCGACGACGGATCTCAAGTGAATCCTTCTCGACGTCGAGACCGAGAACCGAACCAGTTCCGGAGGTTGGGAACAGGAAGTTCAGCAGCGTACGGATCGTGGTGGACTTCCCCGCACCGTTGGGTCCAAGGAACCCGTAAACCTCACCCAATTGCACCTCGAGGTCCAGATCGATGATCCCCGGTGAATCCCCGTAGTACTTGGTCAGCCCTGACGTTTCGATGGCAGATGCCATTGGTCACCTCACATTCGCTGCGAAGTCTATTAGCACCCGGCCCGCGTTCCGTTTCGGGCGCACTCCTCGATGCCACTGTCTGCGTCGGGGGAGTGACATAGAATCTCGGCGTGGCTTCAGGATCCAAACGACTGATCATTCTTGCGCTCATTGCCAACGGGGCGATCGCAATAACCAAGTTCATCGCGGCCGGAATCTCCGGAAGCGCTGCAATGCTTGCCGAGGCGTTCCACTCGGTCGCTGATACCGGTAACCAGCTGTTCCTTCTGCGTGGCGATGCGGTGTCTCGCTATGCGGCAACAACGACCCATCCATTCGGCCGTGGCAAGTCGATGTACTTCTGGTCGTTCATGGTCGCCATCCTGCTTTTCATCGGCGGCGCATTGGTGTCGATCTTCAACGGCTGGCAACGCATCCAGCATCCGGACGACAGTCACGGCGGGGGCCTGTGGTTCGCACTGATCGTCCTGGCCATCTCCGGAGCATTCGAAGTAGGCGTTGCGCTCATTCCAGCGCTGAAGCAGTTCAACCGGATGCGTGGAACCAAGGGTGCATGGAGGACGATCCGAGAGTCCAAGGACTCCGCCTTGGTGATTGTTCTCTTCGAGGATGTGGCGGCCACCGTCGGTCTGGTCATTGCAGCCGCTGGCTTGATCATGTCCTACCTCACCGAGAACGTCTTTTGGGATGGCCTCGCATCCATCCTGATCGGTGTCCTTCTCGCCCTCGTCGCATTCGTCATCGCAAAGGAGATGCAATCCCTTCTCGTTGGCGAGTCGGCTACTCGGCAGGACCGCACCTCAATCCGGGTAGCGATTCTGAGTGTTGAGGAGGTGCATCACATCGATCGTCTGCTCACGATGCAGCTTGCCGTTCATGAGATCCTCGTTACAGCGGACGTTGCATTCGATGATGAGGCAGATGAGGTCTCAGCCATCGAGAGCGTCGAAGCATCGATACGCGAGGCGTGCCCGTCCGCAACCCGGATATTCATCGAGCCGGTACGCAAATGATCGGCGGTGCATCTGCCCCCGCGTCTTCGGGAAACCTCGGTCCCGGCTTCGATGTCCTGGCACTCGCCCTTTCGCTCCGATGCAATGCAACCGCAGAAATCGCCGAGTCGATGACGCTTTCGGAGAACGGATCGACGAGGCGTCTTCAGGAAGACGACATGATCTCGATGGCCGTTCGCATGGCGGTCGCCAGACCGATGCACATCACCCTGACGAACGAGATTCCGCGTGCCAGAGGCCTCGGATCGTCAAGCGCAGTGACAGCTGCGTCGGCTGGCGCAGCCATGAAGGCCATGGGAACTGACGGTGGGCGGGAGGCGGTGTATTCGATCGTGAACGAGCTCGAGGGTCACGCAGACAATGCTGCAGCGGCTGTGTACGGAGGGCTTGTCGCTGCCACGCCGACCGGCATCCAGCGTCTAGAGCTTCACGAGTCGCTCGACGTGGTCGTCGCCATTCCTGAGCAACACCTCAAGACTTCGGACGCCAGAGCCGCACTCCCGGATTCCGTCGACCGTGACGTGGTGGCAAGGTCGCTTGGCAGACTGGCATTCCTGATCGAAGGATTCAAGACCGGAAACCCGGACACGCTCAAGGAGGCCGGAGGGGATGAGCTCCACGAGGCACCGAGAGCCCACCTTTCACCTGTGACCGGTGATCTGATGATGGCCGCTATTCGTGCGGGTGCGCTTCACGCGGCGTGGTCAGGTGCTGGGCCAACTGCGATCGCGTTCACAACCTCCGCCAACAAGGGTCGTGTCGTAGGTGCCATGGCAGAGGCTCTCGGTGGCAACGGCGAGGTCCTCGTTCTCGACGTCGACGCAGACGGGCTCCGCTGAGCCGAACGCGAGAAAGGGGCCGCCGAAGCGACCCCTTTCCAGTTCTGTGTTCGGGTCGAACTATGCGAGCTCTTGCTCGTCGAAGTACGTCGAACCGCTTTCGCTTCCGTACAAGCCCCAGAGAACGAACAGGCCGAGTGCCACAGATATGAGACCCTGTGACAGGTAGCCACCTGTGTGGTGGGTGAGCATGAACCACACGTTCGCTGCGATTGAGATTCCAACCACGATCGCGACGATGAGGCGAGCTCCCGCCGCACCGGACAGGAGGTACATGGCAACACCGATGACGAAGAGCGCCACGATCGCCTGACCGATGCCGGTGGCCATCAGGTTGTCATCGGTAAGACCGAGCTGTGCAGCCTCCTCAGTGCCTCGTGCGAGGAATGCCGTAATCGATGCGACGGCAGCGACTGTTGCCTTGATGAACAGAAGGACCGCAACGAAGATGACAATCCCCGGTGCCTTTGTCCCAGCTGGTTTGACCATTAATGCCTCCCTGGCGTTTGGATCAACGTTTCGACTGTGGATCCATTGGATGCGTTACCTCAGCCGTGGCCCGGATGGCATCTGCACGGTAGATTCACGCCTTGGAGGTACCCATCACGACGAACGGAAACTCAGGCGTCGGCGAACGGCGAGTTGTCACGGCATTGTTCTGCGACATCGTTGGCTCAACGTCGATGGCTGAGGGGATGGACCCAGAGGACTGGACCGACCTCGTCAACCAGCTCGTCGCCAAGATGGCTGCCTCGGTTGAACGCTACGACGGCACGATTGCCCACTTCGGGGGAGACTCCATCCTCGGCTTGTTCGGCGCCCCGGTTGCACATGAGGACGATCCATACCGAGCGATCCGTTCGGGTCTCGACATCCTCGAATCAGTCGGTGCACTCTCTGCAGAGTTCAGCGCCGATTCAGGTACTGAGCTCGAGGTCCGAGTCGGTGTCAACACAGGCCTTGTCGTCGTGGGCGATGTCGCGGCAGGAGGACTCAATACGTACACGGCTCTCGGCGATGCCACCAACGTTGCCTCTCGCATCCAATCGGAGGCACGTCCCGGAACCCTATTGATCAGTGAGGACACGTACGAGCTCGTCACCGGCGATGTCGAGGTCGTTCCGCTTCCCTCTGTCACGGTCAAGGGCAAGTCGGAGCCCATCGGCGTATTCGAAGTTGTATCGGTTGTATCCACCAACCTCCGGCGGCGTGGCGTACCAGGTCTCCACAGCCCAATGGTCGGGCGAGATAACGAACTCGCTGCCCTAACCAGACTGCTCGACACAGCCGCAGCAGGCTCCGGACGCGTTGCAGCAATCATCGGCGAACCAGGTGTTGGAAAGAGCAGACTCCTGTCCGAACTCGAGATCGAAACCGCCAAGATCGACGGCTCCCTGTTCGCTCTTGGTAGGTGTGCATCGTTCGACGAGGTCCGTCCCTATCACCTGATGGCATCCCTCGTCTGCTCGATGGCTGGGGTGTCGATCGGAGATGACCCAGATGTGATCGCCAAGGCAGTGACCGATCTGTGTGACGCCGCGTCGGAGGAGGCGAGCGCCGAAGCGCTACTCCAGATGATCGGCATCGAGGAAGTACAGAAGGGTGACTCTGAGACCAGAGTGGCGGCCTACGCAGAGTCCTTCGGCGCTGTGATGCAATGTCTTGCCAAGAACCATGCTCCACTGGTGCTCGTATGCGAGGACGCCCACTGGGCGGATGCCTCTTCCGCCGAGATCCTTGCAGGTCAAATTCAAGGGATGGCGCAGATTCCGGTGCTGGGAGTTCTGGTTACGAGGCCCGATCGGGCGTCTCACGGTTGGACGATCCTCGAGGAAGCTCGTCGGAGCCTCGGCGAAACGCTCACCGAGATCGAACTCAGCCCGCTGGCAGAGGATGAAAGCAGAACTCTGGTGGCGAACCTTCTTGCGATCGAATCGCTTCCCGATGCTCTGCGAAAGAAGATTCTCGACAAGGCAGAGGGAAACCCGTTCTTCCTCGAAGAGGTCGTTCGCATGCTTGTCGACCGAGACCTCATCGAGGATGTCGACGGCCGGTGGGTCGCAACCGATGAGATCGCAGACCTCGAGGTTCCCGGAAGTCTCCAAGGTCTGCTCGCAAGCAGAGTTGACACCCTCGATGCCGAAACCCGTTCCTTTGCAATGACCGCATCGGTCATCGGTCGGCAGTTCGACGCACCACTGCTCGAAGCTGTAACCGAGTCCGATGCAACGTCAGCAGCACTCAACGATCTCGAGGCACATGGTCTTATCAAGCTTGTCGAAACGCGACCTCGCCTCTCGTATCGCTTCCGGCATGCGCTGATCCATGACGTGGTCTACGCCTCGATTCTGAAGCGAGAGCGGAGACGGATCCATCACGATGTGGCCACGCAGCTTGTCGAGATGTACCCGCATCGCATTGATGAGATCGCACCAGTCCTGGCGCGCCACTTCACTGAAGCCGGTGAGACCGACCGTGCCCTTGAGTACACCGTGATTGCGGCAGAGGCAGCGGTGGCACGTCACGCATCGAAGGAGGCATATGACTTTTACCTCCAAGGGCTCGAACTCGCTGAGAAGGGTGAGGACGAGGAGTCCGTACGTACCTGGCTCGAACTCAGTATCGGTGTGGCTCGTGCGGGAATCAGGTTCACTCCCGGTGACAAGAGCCTCGAGAAGCTGAGCGACCTTCGGCGTGTTGCTGAGGATCTTGGAGATCCAAACCCGACCGCACAGGTGTACAGCCTCATTCTCATCGTTCGGACCATGGGGTCTGAGTGGTACGGCGATGAAGGGTTCCGTGAGGTGATGGACAAGGCCTTTGAGCTCGCTCCTGTCATCGACGACCCAGGGCTGTCTGCGAGCCTGACCGGTCTCATGGGCCAGATCCTTCGCGGGAACGACGAGTACATGGAAGCTGCCGCGCTGATGAGCGCTGCCGTCGATCCACTTGAAGAGGCGGGCATGATCACAGATGCCGCGATGAATGCCGTTCTCACGGCCGACGTACTCGGTCAGCACGGCGATTTCGCCGAGGCGTACGAGTGGCTGGACCGTGGCGAGGATCTTGCACTGCGGAGCGGAAACCCAACAGCGATCGCTGATGGCAACCTGATTCGCGGACGGACCCTCTCCACTCAGGGAGAACTTGAAGAGGCGCTTGAACACACGAGGCGGGGGATGAACCTCGCCGTCGATGCCGAGAACCTGTATTGCGAGCTTGTTGGAAACTTCCTGGTTGCCGACCAGCAGTTGCGCCTTGGCCAGGCCGAGGAAGCCATCCCGCATCTGGAGAAGAGCTTTGAACTTGGGGAGTACTGCAACGCTGCCGGGTTCATGATGCTCGGGCGAGCGTGGATTGCGTCTGCCAACGGCAGGCTTGGCAACGTCGATCCTGACGCCTACACGCCGTCACTCGAGCAGGCGATCGCCGGTCGCACTCGATCCGGGGAGGCCGGCATCCGTCTGCACCGGGCGATTGCCGTTTCGTCGGTTCCGGAGCCCGATTGGGAAGCTGCGTTCG
>JBPCTY010000132.1:0-9873 GCA_051011415.1 Acidimicrobiia bacterium | reverse complement strand
CGATTCGTTTCATGCTTTCCACTCCTGATCCTGTGGAGATGTCAGGTTCCGAACCTATCGCAGGAACGCAAATGGCGCACGTGAAGAATCTCTGAGAATTGATCCTGACGTTGTTGCCGGGCGGCTGCAATGCACCCGTATGCTCCTCGTGTGACGACGTCAGACACCGGCCAAGAGAACCTCGATGACGGGTACTGGGCGTCACTCGGTGTTGATGCACCCCCTGGAGCCGAACATGTTGCCGCACCGCTCCCTCTTGAGATGGCCCCACCGCGTGAGCCCGTGGTTGTTTCCGAAGATGAGTTGTTCGAGACGCTCAAGAGCACCTTCGGGTACACCGCCTTTCGGCCTGGCCAGCGACATGTGATCGAGGCTGCGCTGGGGAGTCGCGATTGCCTCGCTGTGATGCCGACGGGTTCGGGTAAGTCGTTGACTTATCAACTGTCCTCACGTCTTGTCGGCGGGACCACGCTCGTTGTCTCTCCGTTGATTGCACTGATGAAGGATCAGGTTGATGCGGCAAACGAACTCGGGATTGCAGCCACGTTCATCAACTCGAGCCTCATGCCGGACGAGCGAACCGCGCGGGTCAACGACGTTAAGGCCGGTGCGTACTCCCTGGTGTATGTCGCCCCAGAGGGGCTCGGTGCGTCGCTCGGTGCAGTTCTCGATGAGGCGAACATCCGCCTGGTCGCAGTCGACGAAGCCCACTGCATCAGCCAATGGGGTCACGACTTCAGGCCCGCGTATCGGCAGCTCGTTGGGTTGAAGTCCCGGTTCGGTGTGCCGGTGCTTGCACTCACCGCAACGGCGACCAACAGAGTTCGTGCCGACATCGCGGCCCAGCTGGATCTTGCGGATCCCGAGATCGTGCAGACCTCGTTCTTCAGACCCAACCTCAAACTGCGAGCCCTAAAGAAGGGAACACACGACGGGGTCAAGATTCAGGCACGAGAAGCGATCGGCCAGATCTGCGTCTCACGCCGTGGTGAGTCGGGCATCGTGTACACGCTGTCTCGCAAGTCCGCTGAATCCACCGCGACCTACCTCCAGAAACTGGGGATCAGAGCGGCCGCCTATCACGCCGGGCTTGACCCTGAGGTGCGCACCAAGGTGCAAGACGACTTCATCCGCGATGAGATTGATGTCGTCTGTGCCACGGTGGCCTTTGGGATGGGCATCGACAAGTCGAACGTGCGGTTCGTAATTCACAGGGACATGCCGAAGTCTGTTGAGGGGTACTACCAGGAGATTGGCCGGGCCGGGCGAGATGGCGAGGATGCAGACTGCTATTTGCTGTACTCGTGGGCCGATGTGATCCAGCTCGAGCGCATGGTGTCGAACGGCTCGAATCAACAGTCCGAGAACAACCACATCCGTATCACGTACAAGTACGCCGAGACAGATCGATGCAGACATCAAGGAATCGCCGCGTACTTTGGCGAAGCGATCGAAAGGTGTGAGACATCGTGCGACAACTGTGCGGACCTCGATTCACCGGTAGGAGGTCCTGCACCTCGGCTTATCGCAGGAGCCACGGACGAACCGCAGCTGGATGAAGTCGACGCCGAGCTGTTCGAGGTACTTCGGTCGCTGCGCAAGCAGCTTGCCGATGAACGTGAGGTGCCGGCCTACGTTGTGTTCTCTGATGCCTCGTTGCGAGACATGGTCGCAAGGATGCCCTCGAATGAAGGAGAGTTCCTTGCCGTGAACGGTGTTGGTGCGGCCAAGCTCGAGACCTACGGTGAAGCGTTCCTTGCCGAGATCGCAGCGTGGCGAGGCTGATCTAGCCGCCAGCGAGGGCGACCACTTGGTCGAGATCGTGGATGCGGTACGTCGGCAGGTCTGAGGCTGGTGCGTCAGGCGTTGTGACCCAGCAGGTGTCGATGCCGAACCGATTCCCGCCTTCGATGTCCGAGGTCAGGCTGTCACCGACCATCAGCGTCGCTGACTTCTTGGGTGAGCCGAGCCGATCGAACGCGATCTCGAATATCTCCGATCCCGGCTTGGATGTCCCCACTTCCCCGGAGATCACGATTGCGTCGAAGTAGCGACCGATGTCGAGCCGCCCGATCTTCGATCGTTGCACCTCGCCGATGCCGTTGGACACGATCGCCATCGGATACGAGCCCTCGAGTGCGTCGAGGAGTGTGCGCGCTCCCGGAAGCAGATCGCCGTTTGCGCCGAGCTCGGACACATATCTATTGGCCATCTCATTTGGGTCGGCGTCGATGCTCGCTGTCCCGATGAGCCTTTCGAACCGAAGCGTGCGCACATCGTTGGGAGAGAGTTCGTGTCGCTCCACGGCCTTCCAAAGCGAGGAGTTGATGCTCGTGAACTGTTCCACGTGGGCTGCGGGGTCTGCGACTCCGAACGCCGCCAGGGTCTTTGCGAACGCTGCCGACTCTGAAGCGTCGAAGTCGAAGAGGGTGTGGTCGATGTCAAAGAGGAGGGTCGTGTACGGCATCGCCAAGGAGCGTACGCATTGCGGTGCAACACAAGACCGAGGCACGTGTCTCCTGGCGGGTGGGTCTAGCCTTCTCGACCGATGACACGGCTCAGACTTCTCACCAGCAACCTGCTTGTCGACCGCGCTGATCCAATCGATGTTCGGAGAGTTCTGACGGAGGTTGATCCGGATGTGCTCGCGGTTCAGGAGTTGGGTGATACGAATGCAGAGGTGATCGCCTCGCTCTTCCCCCACGGGGTCCTCGATCCTGCGGAGAACTGTTTCGGGATGGGCCTGGTCACCCGGCATCCGACGGATGTGACGCAGCTCACCCTCGACGGGAGACCCGGTTGGGCGGGTGCTCTCGATCCCAGTTCCTGGCCCGATCTCTCCCGCTCGGTCGACGTCGTGAACATGCACCTCCCGAACCCGCTGCATCCGAATGTGCTTGGCACAAGAGATGCGCGTCGCTCATCAATCGCAAAGGTCGCCAGTTACCTCGACGGCAGAGACAACCCGAGTGTGGTGCTCGGCGACATGAACTCGTCACCAGCCTGGCCCGAGTACAAGCTGCTCCTCGGTCTCGGCGACGACGCTGCTCGCATGACGGAAACGGCGAGGCGAACGTGGTCGCACTTCATCACGGGACCCCGGCTGCTCCGCATCGACCACGCCTTCGTCAATAGGGCAACGCCCCTGACGACCCGAACGATCTCGATCGCCGGAACAGATCACGATGCCCTTCTCGTCGATATCGAGGTCGAGTAGCGCTCGTCGACGCCTGATACCCCTCGCAACTCTTCGCTTGAGGTGCTCCAAAGACGTGTCGATATGGAAGGAACCCGCTACTTTCGGCGAGGTCGCAGGACCGCGAGGTCGTATGCGGCAGGCCAGAAACGAATGAGGAGTCAGATGTACATACGGCGAACCTTGGGCATCCTTGCGATAACCGCAGTTACAGCGGTGTTTGCGTCGCTCATCGTTGACGTCGTATTCGATCACTCTCCCGAGGCCGAAGCCACCGGCGCACGTGACCTCGGTGCGCTTTCTTCAGCGCTGAATGCCATTGCTCCCACTGGTTTCAATGCTGCTCCCGTTCCTGCTGGAGCCCATGGGGTCGGGCTTGTTGACCCGACACAAGGCATCTGGCACCTCCGCACCCGTGATGGCGATCCGGCATCCTTCTTCTATGGAAACCCCGGCGACTACCCGTTCATGGGGGACTGGGACTGCAACGGAACCGATACACCAGGCCTGTATCGCCAAAGCGATGGCTACGTGTATCTCCGCAACTCAAACACCCAGGGACCAGCGGACATCCGGTTCTTCTTTGGCGATCCGGGCGACGTTCCGCTCGCAGGTGACTTCAACGGTGACGGGTGCGACACGCTGTCGTTGTATCGACCGCCGGAAGCACGCATCTATGTGATAAACAAGCTCGGTCAGAACGATGGCGGGCTCGGTGAAGCCGAGTATTCGTACATCTTTGGCAATCCGGGTGACAAGCCCTTCACGGGTGACTTCAACGGCAACGGGACAACCACCGTTGGCCTCCACCGCGAGTCGACCGGGTACATGTACTTCCGGAACACCAACACCCAGGGGATCGCGCACTACGAGTTCTACTTCGGCAATCCGGGAGACCGCCTGATTGCTGGCGACTGGACCGGCGCAAACGAAGACTTCCCTGCGGTCTACCGCCCATCAAACCGGACCGTGTACATGCGGTTCAGTAACACGCAGGGCAACGCCGACGAGTTCTACCAGTGGGGTGAGTCGAACTACATCCCAGTTGCAGGGGACTTCGGTGCACTCGATTCAGGCGTCACCGTCAATGTGACCGGTGGCACCGACCAGATCAACTATGCCGTTGAGTCTTTCTATCAGGACCAGCAGGCAGCACCGCACATTCCGCCAGAGTTGCGATCGAACCTCGCTGGCCTATTCGACTATCCCAAGACCAAGGTCGTCACCGGCACGGCAACGCACGCCGATGTGTATGGCAGGGGTGCGGCAGTGGTTGAGGTCGCAGGCGACACCCTGCTTGTGATCAGTGACAACGGCTGGGAGTGGAAGGTTGTTGGTGCAAACCCAGCAGGTCTCGGCCGAAATCTTTGGTACGGCGGTGTCCGCCATGTAGCGATGATCGGTACTGACTGGCAGAAGTCCGGCACCGGCGACAACTGGCCCACCGATGTGACTCGTACCAATGCCGACTCCGTGCACATCTACTCGGTGAACAGCAATGCAGGAAGTGGCGCGATCCTCGGATTCCCACGTTCGACCTATATCGACACACCATTCGGTCACAAGCGAGTCGCGAAGACCGCTCCTGATGGCGGTCCCGAGAACACTGTTGCCTCACTGATCATGGAAACCGGCTTACCTCTTGAGGGTTACCTCCATACCGGTATGGGCTCCTCCATTGGCGGTGGCTCACCACCTCCAGGTTTTCAAGACCTCGTCGAGGCCTACGGAGGTTTTGCCTTCCTTGTGCCCTACGACGCATTCGGTGGCGGCGTGCTCGAAGGCGACACCTTCCTTAACGGTGCCGAAGCGATCGCATGGGGCCGTGAGCGACAGAACTCCCCCCATGGTGGTGTAGACCGCACCCTGAACCAGGGATCGATGATGAAGGCTGCGCTCGCATCCATTCAGCCTGCGGGCATGAGCCAGATTCCGAACCTGTTGTCGATCATGGACGATTACGTGAACACCGATCTCTCCATTGCAGAGCTCGTGACGCTGGCTGCGACCGTGTACACGTTGGACCATGGTCCGATGCCATCGGCGACGCCTCAGCACTTCCACGATGCGGGCCACACGGCAGGTAGCAAGATCAACGACACCCACTGGGTCTACGACCAAAACGCAGGCACGCTGCCAAACGTGATGATCAAGGGTTGCTTGTACTCGCCAGATGGCGGAGCAACGTTCGGATACGATGTGCACCCGTTCCACCAGGCAACGTTTGTCGATCTCCAGGATGGAATTCTCTCCGCCAACCCTTGGGTGTGCGACGACGGCTCCTGACCGCAATAAGCGAACGAAGGTACCCTCGGATCTCGTCGTCCGAGGGTTCTTTCTATGAGGAAGCTGATGCTGGTTGCCGCTGCGGTACTCGTAGCCGCCGCATGCACAAGCACTGCTGACACCACCACGACGACCGACGGCGCCACGACAACGATCGCGGGCGACGAAACCACGGGGACGACGCAAGCGTCGCCGACGTCGACGACATCGACCACCCAGGCTGAACGACCTACGACCACGACCAGCGCTGAAACCACTACGACGCAGCAGCTAACGACGACGACGGCCGCACCGACCACGACGACGACATCACCTGCTCCGACAACGACAACGACGGTGCCTCCGGGGAACGAACCGCCGACGGTGGTGATCACCGCCCCTGCGCATCTGTCGGCACATGCAGCGGCGTTCGATGATCGTCAGAACGACTTTGGTGCGTACATCACACTGACCGCCGCCGCCGCCGATCCCAATGGCGATCTCTTCACGGTGAATTGGTCGTCGACCACCGAAGGTGAGATGGGAAGCGGGCAGTCGGTGACCGTGTGGTTCTCGACAAAGGGTTCGGATGCAACGCAGCCCGTGATTACCGCAACGGCAACCGACCAGTGGGGCGTGTCGAGCACAGACACGATTCAGATCATCGTGTGGATCCCATCTGACACCTGAGGGATCAGGCGACAGTCAAGTTCTCAGACCCCTAGCCAATACAGAACATCGTTGGCGTAATCGGTGAGTTCTGGGCACGTCGTGCGGGGTGCGGCCGTGAGCAGGTTCCCGTAGTTGAAGATCTCGGTCGGGGTCGCACCGCTGAGGTCGATCAATGCGATCGCATTTGCAGCGTGCGGAGCCGTAGCCCCCGCTGTCTGAAGGAGGGCGAGGGTCCGACACATATGCTCCATCGTCGTCAGCTCATCAAATGGTGAGGTCGCCGGATCAGGGTCGCCGGTCGATTCGTCCCCTCCGGCCGGTGTCGTGGTCGTCGACTCGGACTCCACCGAGGGAACGGACGTTGTTGTGGTTTCCGCTGCTGGTTCGCTGGACGAACATGCGGCAAGGAGAACGGCGAATGCCAAAGCGATCGCGATAACAGGTGTGCGTCTGGCCATGAGCGGAGGCTAGTGGGCCATGGTCACACCGCTCTTCTCCTTGGTGGGAGTGCGATATGTTGGAGTTCGTCCAGTGGAGGCATTGTGGGTGCGGTGAGTGCGGGAGTCCTGCTCTTCAGCCGGGGCGAAGAGATCCAAGTCCTCCTCGTTCATCCTGGAGGGCCGTTCTGGAAGAACAAGAGCGACGGTGTCTGGTCTGTCCCGAAGGGCGAATTCGATCCTGCGCAGGAGGATCCCGAGACGGCAGCTCGCAGAGAGTTCTCCGAGGAGCTTGGCCATCCTGTGCCGAGCGGAGACGCCATCTCTCTGGGCGAGGTGACGCAGAAGGCGGGGAAGCGAGTGTTCGCTTGGGCGATCGAGGGTTGGCTCGACCCGGAAGCCATCGTCTCGAACACCTTCACCATGGAGTGGCCTCCGAGGTCGGGTCGACAGGCGGAGTTCCCGGAGGTCGACAGGGCTGAGTGGTTCACACTCGAAGCTGCACAGCAAGTCATCAACTCGGCACAGGTTGGATTCCTTGACCGGCTGGCCGAAGCGGTTGGCTAGATCAGGTCTGCCCACTTCATGAAGTTCTCAATGAGGGTGCGTCCGGCAGGGTTCTCTTTGGTGGCATATTCGGGATGAAACTGAGCGCCGACGAGCGGGAGCTCATCGTGGACGATCAGCTGGACCGGTGAGACGCTGGTTGAGGCGTAGTTCGTGAACCCTTCAGGTACGGCCTTGAGCTCCCAGGAGTGCGCATGCCGGAACACTGGCGCGTCACCGATACCGTCGAGCATCCGATGGGACCCGGTGAGTTCTACCGGCATGTAGCCGAGCTCGACCTTCATCCCTGGTGCGAAATCGGCCGCTTCGCCGAATGCCTCGTCACGTGGATCAAGCTCCCCGATCGGCTCGAGCGGTGCGCCGTAGACCTCGCCCATCACTTGGTGGCCTCCGCAGAATCCGAAGGCCGGCCATTCCTTCGAGGCGAGCGCATCCCGTAGCCCCGCCTGCTCGAGTTGGCCGTATTGGTCAGCTGATGCACTGTTGCCCGAGATGAACATGGCCTTCGCATCGACCTGCGTAAGCAGATCGGGTGTCACCCGATCCCAGCGGACGATGAGACACTCATGCCCGGACAGGTCTTCGAGTTCGTACTTGATGCGGACTCGGGCAGCCATGATCTTCTCGCCCCACGGCTGGGCATACCCGCTCACATGTTCATTGTCGACAAAGACGATCAACGCGGTCCTTCCCGTCCGAGCGACAGATACTACGAGGCCTAGAACCGGCTGCGGACTGCCCAGAGATCGGGGAACACGGGGTTGAAGAGACTCCTCCGGAGGAACTCCGCACCGGAGGACCCGCCGGTACCGATCTTGTGGCCAAGCGTGCGCTCGACCATTTTCACGTGCCGGTAGCGCCACTCCTGGAGACCTTCGTCGAGGTCGGTCATGAGCTCGAGGAGCAGGATGACGTCTGGTTGCGTCCGATACATCTCAACGATCGCATCCTGGATCGCCTCGTTCGGAACGTTCGGTGCCTCGGGCGCCTTGCTCCTTAGCTCCTGGGGGATGTCGACGCCACGGGTCTCGAGGAAGTCGTAGAAGGCGTCGACAACCGATGGCTCCTCGAGCCGGGTCATGAGTCGCGCATGTCCTTCCTGGTCCGACGGGTGGAGATCGATCATGTCCGGACGCTTGTAGCCGAGCACGAACTCGACTTCGCGGAACTGAGCTGATTGAAACCCTGACGCCGAATCGAGCCGTTCCCGAAAGCTCGCAAACGACAGGGGCGTCATGGTTTCGAGGATGTCGATCTGCCCGACGAGGGTCTTGAGGACTGTGTTGACACGTCGTAGACGGGGGAGGCTCTCGTGGAGCGCACCTCGTGAGAGATCGATCTTGAGCTGGTCGAGCTCATGCAGGATGATCTTGAACCACAGCTCGTACACCTGGTGGATGGTGATGAAGAGCAACTCGTCGTGCTCTGCCGGATCCGACTTGAGCTGTTGGAGGGCGAGCAATTCATCGACCTTGAGGTAGGAGGCGTACGTGACCGCCTTGGAGTCCTCGTGTGTCGTCATCGAGGTCATCGTAGCCACCGGCCGGCCAGGGATCGTGGGCAGCCACGGAACGTGTCACACCCGACTGACACCATGTGGCCAGTCGAACAGGTAGGGGACACCAATGGACAACACGAACCACAGCGCAACAACCGAAATGACATGGGAAGCCGACGGCGAGGAGTACCAGTTGGTGCGCTTCACCGACGTCCCCCGAGACCGAGCCGGGATGGTCGAATTCCTCGGGGAAGTGATGAATTGCAGCCGGCTTGAAGCAGAGCATGCCTACCGGCTCATCCTTGAGGATGGCGAGTTCGTCAATTCGGTACAGGCCGACATCGACAGCCTGCCGACCATCGACGAGTAGCCCAACCCGAACGTGAACGGTGGGCGGTCTACGATTGCGCCTATGACAACCGTCGACAAGCAGTCCGCAGTCACCAGGGTCCCGGCGGCGCCATCAGACGAGGCCGCGGCGCACTTTGACGGTCTGCTTCGATTCGAGACTGACTGTTGGGACACCCACGATGCGATCGAGTCCGGCACCAAGGACTTTGTCCTTCTCGATGTGCGGTCCCCTGATCTCTATGCAGAAGGCCACCTGCCAACCGCCGAGAACCTGCCCCACGGACGGATCGTTGAGAGGAACCTCGCAAAGTGGCCCGAGGAGTCGATGTTCGTCGTCTACTGCGCCGGTCCCCACTGCAACGGCGCAGACAAGGCTGCACTCCGACTCGCAGAACTGGGCCGTCCGGTGAAGAAGATGATCGGCGGCATCGAAGGCTGGCTCGACGAACGCTTCACCCTCGAGTCATAGGCCACACGGATGCCACGCATCGAATAGGCTGTTGCCGCTGTCAACTGAGGTACATCGTGGTCACCTGTCAGAGCTGTGGTGCGCAAAACGACGCCGAGCATGCCTTTTGTTCATCGTGCGGTAGCGCGCTGAGTCAGACATGCCCGTCCTGCGCCACTGATAACCAGCCGACGAGCAAGTTCTGCCACAACTGTGGGTCCGCCCTTGGTGGTGAAGTATCGGCCGAAGGCGTAGGCGACGCGGTTTCGCCTTCCGCGTCGTCAGGTGAGCGGAGGCTTGTGTCAGTCGTGTTCGCTGATCTTGTTGGCTTCACAACCTTCTCCGAGGATCGCGACCCAGAAGATGTGCGCACCATGCTCACCGCCTACTACGAACGATGTCGGGAGATCATCGGTCGATTCGGTGGCACCACCGACAA
>JBPCTY010000131.1:0-4636 GCA_051011415.1 Acidimicrobiia bacterium | reverse complement strand
GCCCACCCAACGGTTCCCGACTGAAACGCCTCGATTGATTCGAACTCGTATCGATAGTCGGCGAGGCCCTCGATCTGTGTGAGCAACAACCCCACCGCGTTCGATCCGTGAGTCCACTCCTCAGCGGCGGAACCGACGATCAAGAGATGGTCCTCGGGTGGAACCATCGACCGGACTGTTGCTGCATCACGGTTTTGAACGGCCTCGAGAAGGCGCCGCATCACTGCGACAAGCTCTGGGGACGTCGTGATCATCCGCACCTCACATGGCCGGGTGTCTCGCCTCGTGGCGGGACTCGACCATAAGCTACTGGGATGCCGTCCCCGCACGAAACGACGCTGACCGGCCTCGACTATCTGGAAGCAGTCACTCGACTGCTTCAACGGATCCGTCGCGCCGACGCCGCTTCGGGCCTATGGGAGGCCGCAGATCGGCAGTGGTCCTGGCGCAATCCTCGTCCGACCGACGAGGTTCCCCAACTCTTCTGGTTCAGCGACGGCGGGGAGCCAGAAGCCGCAGTGATCCTGACAACCGTTGGCACTGTGGTGGCCTTCGACCCGATTCTTATGCCTGATGCCTCGCATGAGTTTGCTTTACATGTGGTCTCACGAGGAATCGAGCATGCAACGGAGAACGGTCTCGACACCCTCGAGCTCGAATCCGACCGTGACGACGCCACGTTTCGCGAGATCCTGCTCGGCAACGGCTTCAAAGTCACCGAGGATGGTGTGGTCGAGGCATGGCTCTCCTCATCTGCGCTTCCGGAAATCAGTTCGCTGTCGGACGGCTATCAGCTCATGAGCCGCAGCGAAACTCAAGGTCGACCACATCACATGATCAGTGAGAAGCGAAAGCAGGCTGATGTCGAACCTCGGCTGCAGCAAACCTCGTTGTACTCAGCTGACCTCGATCTGGTTGTGTATGACGAGAACGACAACGTGGCTGCATACGGACTGTTCTGGTACGACCCCACCACCAAAACCGGTCTTGTCGAGCCGATGCGGACCGAGGACGATCATCAACGCCGGGGCCTGGCCCGCCACGTGCTCACCGCAGGAGTCCACCGGCTTGCGGCTGCCGGTGCGGAACGAATCAAGATCGTCTACGAATCTGGCAATCCTGCGTCAAGTCACTTGTATCGCGACGTCGGCTTTGAGCCACAGAGGCACACCGAGATTCTTTCCAGGTCTGCCAACGACGAGCTAGGCAACGCTTAGCTGCGCTCCCCTTTTGGTTAACCACGCAGAAACGGAGCGACCTGAGTCGCTCCGTTTCCAATGATTGTCTAAGGGAGAAGAACTAGACGGGTCGGACGCTCTGCGCCTCAGGACCCTTCTTGCCTTCGCCGATCTCGAATTCGACCGTCTGGCCTGCCTCGAGATTCTTGTAGCCATCACCCTCGATGTTGGAGAAGTGAACGAATACATCATCCCCGTCTTCACGAGAAATGAAGCCGTACCCCTTTTCGGTGTTAAAAAATTTCACGGTGCCGGTAACTGCCATGGCGAACGTACATCCTGTCGTGTTGCTGTCGAGCACTCTACACCCGGTTGCGTTGCTGCCGATGGCGCGTTGCAAACTCTCAGATGCGAGCTTCTGCGAACAATACCGTCGAACGGAACGGCTTCCACACTTTTGATGTCGGAAATACCGAATCGAGCAACGATTTGAACGATCGTTTCGAGTACATGCACTTGACAATGTCTTGTGACATCTCGGTCGTTTCCCACTCGGGAACCTTTGTCCAGTCGCTTCCGTAGGTCGTATCGAGATCCTTGTAGTCCTTGATGTCGAGGACCGATGTGTGGAAGACCGAGTCCGCTCCCATGAACGAAGAAATATGTCTGAGTGTCCGGTCGGGACGCCATGCGAGGTGTGGAATCACCTGGGTCATGATGACGGAGTCGAACATTCCGAGATCCACGCCGTCGGGCTGAGCTGCGTCCTCGATGTTGTTGTGCACGAAATTGATGTCGTACTCGTCGCACATCGTTTGTGCCATGAAGGTGCCAACAGGTAGAAGGTCCATCACGGTCACGTCGTGACCCTTGTCCTTCAGCCAGACGGCTGTCGTACCCCATCCGGGGCCAACTTCGAGGATCCGACCGGGCTGGATGTCATCGAGCGAGGCGAAGAGCGACGGCAAGTACATCCGTTCCATCTCGCGATAGGCATCGACGTAGTAGTCGCTTGGGGCGTGGGTGGCGGCTATCGCCTGTGCTTCTGCAAAGTCCATAACTCCATCCTTGTCGGTTGTGGATCGCTCTGCGTTGCTGATCGGTCAGGTATCCGTGAGGATCTTCACATCTCGCTCATCGAGAAGGCTGAAGTCCCTGCCGGCAGCAATGTGTAGTGCACGGAGCCGTTCGGGAACCTCGCCCACCAGGCCGTCCTTGTCGAACATGATGAACCGATTGAAGATGCGTGTGAACCATCCGTCGTGGGTGATGGCTACCTGTGTGGACTCAAGCTCGGACAACACTTCCTCGATGACCTGAATCGACTCAAGGTCGAGGTTGTCGGTGGGTTCATCGAGAAGAAGGACGTTGGGATCGTCACGCTCGAGCAACAACAGCTGCACCCTCGCCTTTTGTCCACCCGACAGCTGGGAGATCTTGTGCCTCGCATGCCCTGCAAGACCGTATCTGCCGAGCGCACGGCGGGCCTGTTCCGGGTTCGGGAATCTGGTCTTGACTATGTCAAGAAGCTCTTGGCCCGTTGCGGGTAGATCGTTGTCCTGGCTGAAGAATCCGACTTTGGCGGTGGGCCCAAACCGTATGGTCCCGGCTTCGACGTGACCGTCTGCCTGCAGCGCCCTGATGAACGTTGATTTCCCGACACCGTTCTCACCGAGAAGGGCAACGCGGTCGCCGTTGAAGATCTTGAGCGAGAACGGAAGCACAAGGTCATCTACCTCAAAGCCAGTGAGTCGAATCGCTTCGTTTCCGGCTCGGGATCCGACAAACTTGGGAGCAATCTCCTTCTCAGGGGGCGGAAGCTGCGGAGGGCCCGCTTCCTTGTACCGCTCCCACCTCGACTGGGCGGCGTCGGCACGCGATGAGAGCGCTTCGCTTGCACCGGCTCGTTGTTTCATCAGCTTGTAGTAGCGAAACAGCCGTCGTTCTTCAGCGGTCCACGCATCGACATCCTTCGCAAGGCGCTCGTTGCGTTCTCGACGCGCTGCACGGAAGGTGCTGTAGTTACCGCCGTGAACCCAGCTTCCGTTGTGTTCGAGCACAACCATGCGATCGACCGACTTCGTGAGCAAGGTGCGATCGTGGGATACGACCAAGATCGTCTTGGATGAATCTCTGAGCGCCTGGTCGAGCCACGCCTTTGAATACATGTCGAGAAAGTTGTCTGGCTCATCGAGAATCAGCGTCGGCACCCCGGACAGCATGAACGCACGGAGAATGATGCTTTTCCGCTCTCCGCCGGACAACTGAATCAGCAGCCGCTCTCCCGCAACGTCGACACCTTGATCAAGCACTGCCCGAGTGACCTGGTCCCACATCGCTTCCTCGGCGTATCCGCCAAGTGCTTGCCAGAGCTCGAGGCTGTCCGCAAGAGCGATTCCGGCATCTGCTGACCCGTCGTTGTTTGCGTAAAGGTCTTGCAGCTTGCGATGAATCGGAACCAGCTCGGCTGGAAGCGAGAGCGCCAGGGCGTCGAGCACGGTTGCGGTCTCCGGATCGTCGAAACCGGGCGACTGGCGCATGTAGGCGACCTCGGTGTCGGACCGAATCACGCCATCGGACAGCTTCAGGTCGCCAGCGATGAGCTCGAGCATTGTCGTCTTGCCGACGCCATTCGGCCCGACGAGCGCGGTGACAACTCCTGTGGGCACCTTGAAGGTGACCTCATCGATGGCGAGGGTGCCATCTGGGTAGTGGAATACAGCGCGTGCAACGTCAATGGCCATGGGGGTATCGCCGCACCTCTAGGGCTGCGGCGTGCGGCCCTCCACGTCTGGCGGCTTTAGACCCGCACCGATGATCACCACGATCAGGTAGATCATCCCGCCGAGTGGCATGGTGAGCACGATGAGCAGCGCCCACCCCCATTTCGGCATGTATGGGACGTCATGGGTGAACAGATGGATGAGCATCGCGATAGAGAACAGCGCAAACACGATGAAAATGGGAGCCCAAGCCGCGAAGTTCACCACGGGTCTTTCGTCGAGAGCTCACAGGATACGGAGGATCGGCCTCCATCTGATTCCCGCTATCCCTCGATGAGGGCAGTCTCCGGCCGGTATGTCGACCACGCAAACCAGAATGAGTCCAAATGGGGAACCGACTCGAGCTGCGCCCCCTTGTGCGGTCCCTCCACGGCTTCACCGGTTATGGACCACACCGATCCGGATTCCTCATCCACGAAGTTTCCGTCCACGAAGGAGAACGTCAACGCATCGCCCGCGACCGACGTGTGGAATACCGCGACTGAACCGACGTCGTACCCGTCTGAGAGTTCATTGCTATCGAGGGCGGAGGCCTGCCCAGCCTTCCAGAAGATTGCGAGGGCGGCGTCGTCCAGAGTCGCTGATGTGACGCGACCCTCTCCCCCACTCACGCTTTCAAGCGCATAGGCCACGGACTGATCGCCGATCTCTATTCCGACGACCCGTTGCATTGCC
>JBPCTY010000130.1:0-7925 GCA_051011415.1 Acidimicrobiia bacterium | reverse complement strand
TGCTTGGTGTGCTGGTGGGTGCGACGCTGTCTGCTGCAGGGTCGGCGTACCAAGGCGTCTTCCGGAATCCGCTCGCCGATCCCTATCTGCTTGGCGCCGGAGCCGGTGCTGGGCTCGGTGCGACGTTTGCGATTGTCTACGGGCCGGATACATCCGGTTGGATCGTGGACCCGCTGCCGCTCGCGGCCTTTGTGGGTGCAATCCTCGGTGTCGTTCTGGCCTACGTGCTCGGGTACAGCGTTCGTGCGGGTCGCACTGCGGTCACCCTCATCCTCGCTGGTGTGGCTGTTGCCGCATTCCTGACGGCGGCCCAGACTGCGGTGCAGCAGCGTCATAGCGAGACGCTTCGTGAGGTGTACGGGTGGATTCTCGGGAGCCTTGCCACCGCAGGGTGGGACGATGTCCGTCTCGTGCTGCCGTACGTACTGGCTGCACTTCTTGTGGTGTTTGGTGGTCGTCGCCTGATGGACGTGCTCAGCGTCGGCGACACCGAGGCAGGATCTCTCGGCGTCGAGCCAAGGAAGGTACGTCTTGTGCTCGTGGCATTTGCGACGCTGGGGACTGCGGCCGTTGTTGCCGTATCCGGTTTGATCGGATTCGTCGGGATCATCATTCCCCACACCGTGAGGTTGATGACCTCCACTTCGTACAGGATCGTCGTCCCGCTCTCCATTCTGCTTGGCGGTGCGTTCCTCGTGATTGCCGACGTTGTTGCACGGACGGCACAGGCACCATTCGAGATTCCGATCGGTGTTGTGACGGCCTTTGTCGGCGCTCCGTTCTTTGCGCTGGTGCTTCGCACGAGCAAAGGGGTCGTGTCGTGACGTCACTGGTTGAGTTCTCAGATGTGTCAGTCAACTACGGCTCCCATGATGTTGTCTCGGATGTGAGCTTTGCGGTGCCGGCTGGCCAATGGCTGGGCATCCTTGGTCCGAATGGTGCAGGGAAGTCGTCGCTGTTGAGGACTGCGGTCGGCGGAACGCTGACGAGGGGCTCGGTCACGGTCGAAGGCGAAGATGTCCGATCGCTATCAGGGAAAGCCAGGGCGAATCTCGTGGCCTATGTGCCGCAGCGGCCGATCTTTCCAACCGGCATGGCGGTCTTTGACTATGTGCTGCTCGGGAGAACCCCCCACATGGGGCGGCTTGCAGCCGAGTCCTCTGATGATGTCGAGATCGTATGGGACGCCCTCACGGACCTTGATCTCAACACCATGGCAGACAGAGACGTGGCCTCGCTCTCCGGTGGAGAAACCCAGAGGCTTTCAATGGCCAGAGTGATTGCCCAGCGCGCTCCGGTCTTGATTCTCGACGAGGCCACCGCTGCGCTCGACGTCGCACGACAGCATCAGGTTCTTGAACTGATAGACGATGTTCGAACAAGGTGGGATCTTGCGGTGATCTCGGCAATGCACGATCTAACCGCAGCTGCTCAGTTCTGCGATGCGGTGATGGTGATCGACGACGGTGTGTCACGCGGCATCGGAGCACCAGAAGTGGTGTTGACTGAGCCCCTCCTCCAGCAAGTGTTCGAACCGTCGGTTCGGGTACTCGAGGTGGAGGGGTCAAAGGTGATCATCTCGATGCGACAAAAGGAGCAGGCATGACGTCAACACGCAAGAGTCTGGTCATCGTCAACACAGGCGACGGCAAAGGAAAGTCCAGTTCAGCGTTCGGCGTGATGCTCCGCGCTGTGGGTCGTGGCTGGAACGTTGCTGTTGTCCAGTTCATCAAGTCTGAGAAGTGGCAGACAGGCGAGCGAAAGATGGCGGAGGAGCTCGGTGTCGACTGGGTCGTTGGCGGTGATGGTTTCACATGGGAGTCAGACGACATGGAAGCGACGGCAAGAGCAGCCCAGGACGCCTGGGCCACGGCGGCGAGCTTGATTGCGGCCGGCGACCACGAGTTGATCATCCTTGACGAGGCGACCTATCCAGTCACGTTCGGATGGATTGATGTGGCAGACGTCGTTGCTGCGTTGTCATCCAGACCAGACAACGTCAACGTCGTCATTACCGGTCGCGATGCTGCAGATGAACTCGTGGAGGTCGCGGACACCGTCACCGAGATGAGGAAGGTGAAGCATGCCTTCGACTCAGGCATCAAAGCCAAGAAGGGCCTTGACTTCTAGCTTCCTCAGTTGTTCGAGATGAAGCTGTCGAACATCACACCAACCAGGTAAGCCAGCACTCCTCCGAAGAGCCCGAGGAGCAGGTTTTCGCCTCCTGAGAGGAACGGATTCTTCTTGGTCTGCATCGTCTTCACCGCACCGACGGCGAATAGGCCGATCCCTGCGAGTATCGCCGCGGCAATGAGCCCAGTAGTCGTGTCATCGACGAATGCAAACGGAATAACCGACGGAAGTGCTCCCGCGAGGAACAAGAACCCGGAGGCCACCGCCGCCGCGTAGGGGCTCCGGCGCTCATCATCCACGATTCCGAACTCGAGCGCAGCCTGCATATTCAGCATTGCGGTGTCATCGCTGTCGATGATGTCGACAACGGTGTCGAGATCATCTCCCGACAAGCCACGCTCAGCCAACATCTCCCGCAGCTGTTCGCGTTCGTGGTCTCGGTGATGCAGTAGGTGATGCTTCTCGAGTTCGATCTCTGCATCGAAGACTTCCTCTTGGCTCTTCGTTGCGATGTACTCGCCGATCGACATTGAAATCGCACCAGCGACCGCTCCAGCGATACCGGTCAGAAGGACGTCGGTCGTCGAGAGGCCTCCACCAACGACACCGGAGACAAGGAGAAACGTCGAAACGAGTCCGTCGTTGACACCCAAGATGATGTCTCGCATGTACTGCCGGCTGGCACCGATGTGGGGTTCATAGACGTGGACGTCGTCACTCACGGGGTCACTGTCGGTCATACGTAGATTCTACGTCTCGTCTGGGACATCGCCGGCTTCCAGGACGAACATCTTGATGTCCCGGGGAGCGATCTTGCGGTACTCGCGGTACCCGGGCCATACCGCTTCGAACTGGGACCACAGATCGGCTGATTCATGACCGTCGGGAGAACGAGCGACGACGGACGACGTGTTTCCATCGATCTCAAGGACGGCATTTGGATCATCTTCGAGGTTGAGCGCCCACGCTGGGTGGTTTGTTTGCCCGAAGTTGGTAGCAGCTACGGCGACCGCATCCTCAGCTTGCACATAGAGCAGGGGGACTGTTCGTTGCTCACCGGACTTGCGACCGGTGGTTGTGAGATAGCACAGAGGGCTTTCCATGCCGAGCGTCGATGGTGCGAATCGGGTGCCCTTCAACTTGATGTCAAGCGGGGTCAGAACCTTCGAAAGCGTCCAGCGCATTGCGGATGTCGTGGACAGCTTGCGCATTGTGCGGGCGTACAGGTTCACGACCGTCAGCGTAACCCGGAAAACAGAGGTGCTTGGTCTACCGTGGTGTCGTGGAATCGAACGAGGCACCCTCAGCTGCGACACCGGTCGCCGATCACATTCCGGAACTCGAGGAAGCCTCTACGTTCCCGCCGTCCCCTCTCTGGGGGGAGAAGGCGAAGCTTCTCGTCATAGCGATGGGCTTCGTGCTTGGCCTTATCGGCGTCTATCTCATCCGCAACGTGATAGCAGTCGCCGCCCTCGCCGCTCTGATTGCGTTTCTTGTGGCTCCGCTCATCAAGCTCGCAAACACAAGGCTGCACGTGCCCCGGGGCATCGCTCTTCTGGTTGCGTACCTGGTGGTCTTCGTCGGGACGCTGGCGTTTGGCTATTTCCTTGCGTCATCGATTGTCGCGTCGATCATCGAGCTCGACCCGATCGGACTGGTCGATGAGGCAAGAGTGTGGCTGCTTGCGGAGGCCGATGACGGTGGGAAGATTCTGGTGTTTGGTCTCTCCGTCGATGTGTCCGGCATTATCGCCGGTCTTGCAGAGACCGAGGGCTCGCCGGGAGGATTCGAGGTCGATGCAGAGAGGGTGTTGGAGTATCTGGGTGCAGGGCTCAGCGGATTCCGGACCGTCGTTGGTGTCATCACGGCAATCGTGACGTCAGCGATCGTGACGGTCTTGGTTGCGATGTATCTCAACGCAGACAGCAGCCGAATGCACGATGGTCTGATCGAACATATCCCTCCCGGTTACGAACGAGATGGGCTGCTGATGATGCAGTCACAGAAGCGTGTGTGGCGTGGCTACCTGTACGGGCAGCTTGTCAACTCCCTCATCACGGGGCTCCTCGTGTTTGCAGTGCTCTGGCTTGTTGGCCTTCCCGGTGCGTTCCTAATGGGAGCGATCATGGTGGTCTTGAACATGATCCCAACGTTTGGGCCGATCCTCGCCGCCATCCCAGGAGTTCTCGCGGCGCTCATCTCGGGATCGACACGATGGCCGGAGCTCGAGAACTTCTGGTTCGCCTTGATCGTTGCGGGAATCTACGTCGTGGTCGTGCAGCTTCAAGCGAACATAATTGCTCCAAGAGTGATGGGGACCGCGGTCAGGCTTCGCCCGGCGGTTGTGCTGATCGGGCTTCTCGTGGGCTTCCAGGTAGGAGGCCTCCTCGGATCGCTGCTCGCCGTCCCCGTGATCGCGTCAATCAGAGACGTGGTCGTCTACATATGGGCGAAGCTGACCGACCGGGACCCGTTTCCGGAAGAGGCTGAGGAGCCAATAGTCTCCGACGCATGACGGACGAACCGCAGCTGATCACCACCGATGTGGCCATCATTGGTGCGGGTCTGGGCGGACTCTCGGCAGCCAGACACATCCAGGACAAGGGCTTCGACGTAGTGGTGCTCGAAGGCCACACGAAGCCAGGGGGCTATGCGCACTACTTCCGGAAAGAGGAATTCCGGTTCGAAGTAGCACTTCACGCCCTCGACGGGCTCGGCGACGGCGGGTGGGCACGCCCGATGTTCGACACGCTCGGCATCCTCGACAAGGTGGAGTTCAACGAGCTTGTTCCGTTCTACACCGCCAGGTTCCCCGACTTCGAGATCGAGGTCACCACAGATCTCCCGACCTATCTCTCGAACCTGGGCGAGATCTTCCCCGAGGAGATCGAGGGAGCCAAGGAACTGTTCGCCTCGATCAGGCGCATCGGGCACGATATGGCGAAGTATGTTCGCGACCGTTCCCAGGGGATTCGCGTTCCCCAACACGAGATGCCAGCCGCATATCCGGACATGGCCTTTGCGTTTGCAAGTACCTGGGATGCCTTTGTTTCGCAGTATCTCGACTCAGCCGAGGCCAAGGCCACGGTCACCGCGCTGTGGGGATATCTTGGTCTTCCTCCGTCACGCCTTTCGGCAGGGCAGTTTGCGTTGACACTGTTGTCGTATCACTCGGCCGGTGCCTGGTACCCGACCGGGGGGTCAGGGACGATGACTTGGGCCATCGCTGAGGCGATCGAGGAACACGGCGGTCAGGTTCTCCTGCGCAGCACCGTCACAGGAATTGAACCAACCGCCAACGGCGTTGTCGTTCGAACCCATCGCGGCAGTGAGGTTCATGCAAAGGCGGTGGTGTCGAACGCAAGCCCGATGGCAACCGCTGGTTTGCTACCCGAGGGCACTCTCGAAGGACAATGGTTGAGCGATGCAGAGTCTGAGACACCGGCCGTATCGAGTCTGGTGGTGCATCTTGGCGTTGACAGGGACCTCGCCGCAGAGGGATGGAATCACCACGAGTACATATACGCCGCTGGCTATGACATCGAGGCCGAGTACCAAGCACTTGTCGATGGCCGCTTCGATGAGTCAGGAATGATCATCTCGAACTACTCGGTTGTCGACCCAGACTGTGCACCGGAGGGCTGCACGGTGTTGGTACTCACCGCGCTGGCGCCCTGGGATCACGAAAATGTCTGGGGCACGGGCGGAGACCTCGAGAACTATCGAGTGAAGCAGGAGTACCACGACGTCAAGGAAGCTGCTGGCGACCTATTGATCAAGAGAGCGGAAGAACTGATTCCGGGGCTTCGCGAATCGATTGTCGTCAAGAACATCGGCACGCCACTGACCAACGTCCGCTACGTCCGCCAACTGGGTGGGTCCCTGTATGGCCGGGAGCAGACCGTGATGAACCAGATGAACCGACGAAAACCAACCACCCCAATGGACAACCTGTTTCTCGCCGGAGCATGGGTCGGAGGCGGCGGGATGACTGCCGCCGTTGGTTCCGGCAAACAAGCAGCGCGCGCCTGCGCGCGGTACTTAAACGGAACGCCCTAGAAAGCTCAGCTGTACCCAAGCGTCCTTGGCAGCAAGCACGCATAATGCCGGATATGCGCATCTCGGGCGTCGCTGATAGGAGTGGACGCAAGGATCGGAGAGGCACTGCCTCTCCGATCTTCCCCCCTGCTGCAAGGCGGCTTTGGTCGCCTCTGTGGGATAGTTGTCCAGGTTGAACACATTCCTGACACCTGTCAGGAATTCGAGGGAAGTGGACAACTCCCAGTATGCGATGGACCAGGCAACACTCCGCTTTCGGAATCGATTCGAGGTTCTCATCGCTGTTCTTGAGTCACTACGACGAAGTCCTCGGATACTGCGTTCGCCGCGTTGACCGATCAGGTGCCGAAGACGCTGCGGCTGAAGTGTTTGCGATTGCGTGGCGTCGTATCGACGAACTCGACTGGGAAACTGCCCGTCCGTGGCTGTTCGGGATTGCACGAGGCGTTCTGTCGAACAGTCGTCGTTCAGATCAGCGTCGTCGCCGACTATCGCAAAAGATCACGTCGCTTGGCGAAGGCCAGGTCGAAGGTCCCGAAGTCGCCGTGATCCGCCGCGAGCAGGATCAACAGGTCATCGACGTACTCGACGGATTGCGCGATGCTGACCGCGAGATTCTGATGCTCTCCTCCTGGGAAGAGCTCTCGGCACCAGAGATAGCGACCGTTCTCGGAATATCGGTGTCTGCATCAGAACAACGACTCCACCGCGCAAGGCGCCGATTCGCCGCCGCACTCGAACGAACCCCTGCACAGGTTTCCCCCCGTGCTGCCAACCGAGGAGGGCAGAGCTGATGTCAGTCGATACCGCCATGGACCGTCTCCGGGCTGCGAATCCCGCACCCGACACGCGGCTCCTTAGGGATGAATCGGATGACCTCAACGTGCTGCTCGCCGACACATGGCAAAGGAGCACGAGCGTGCAAACCCACGAACCACAAAAGGTAGAGGACACACCGTCGACCAGACGGCGAGGGTGGCTGGTCGCAGCAGCGGCAGCGATTGTGGTGGCGGTGCTTGGCGCGGCCGCATTCCTCCTTGCTCCGGGCGATGGGCTCGAGCCAGTTGCGCCGTCAACGACGACATCCGTCGATGCCGCACCGCCTACGACCGTGGCTACACCGCCGACGACATCCGTCGAGGCCACACCGACAACGATTGTCGGTGTGGCCGCGGAGTCGGATGGACCCGTTCTGACTGAGGTGCAGGTGGCGTTCATCGAAAACTACGAGACGGTGGTGAATGGTCGAGATAGCGCTGCGTTCGCTGACCTGTTTGATCCCAGTGCCTACCGAGTGCACTCTTCGGCGAATCAACTGACATTCTCTCTCGAAGGCATGGTCGAGGAAGCGGGGCATGCTTGGAATCAGGAGACAACGTTCTCGCTGTCTGAATGTGAGCCCTCGGCATCTGGCATTGCATGCCTGACGAATCGTAGCGGACCAGTCGAAGAGGCACTTGCCGGAGGCCCCGTGGAGTCGAGAAACGTCTACTCACTGGATCCCGATGGGAAGATCCTGAAGATTGTGGTCGGTGCAACGATGTTCGACGATCGGCCTGACCAAGCCTTTCGTGCTTGGCTCACTGCTACCCACCCTGAGGAGGCAGCGGGTCTCGTACCGAACTCCGATCGCGAGGTCTATGGGGCGTTCGTGTACGACGATTCCGAGCTGTATCTGGAGTGGGCTCCGGTGTGGGCAGACCTTGGACAACCCACGCCATAACGCGACCCAC
>JBPCTY010000129.1:0-13560 GCA_051011415.1 Acidimicrobiia bacterium | reverse complement strand
ACTCATCGGTGGTGTCACTGACCAGGTTGACTGTCAGGGACCTGGTCTCACCATCGTTGTCATCGATGTCGAACTGGAGCGCAGTCGGCGAGCCAAACGAATAGTCACCTGCAGTTGCAGTCCCCGTGAGAAGGTCTGCGATCTCGAACGTAAGAGGCGCAGCAAGTGGCGAACCGTCCGTATTGAGCCGAACGACAACTTCGTGCGTGCCGTCGCCTTCGCCGGCGTTGTCGGTACTCAGGCTGAAGGAGATGTCAGGAAGCGCTGCATGAGCCGGCGGCGCAATTGCAAGGGTGGAGACGACGATGGTGCCAACGACAGCTAGTCGTGCAATCCTTGATCGATACGTCACGCAGCTACCTCACTCACCCGCTGCAACCGCTCTCCGCCGAGCGCTCGGCCCATAGAGTAGAGGTCGAAGTGTTTACCCGCATCGGGAAACTCGTGGAAGGCGGGCAGTAACCGGTTAGTCCGTGCACGCAGGAATGGGTCGCTCCGCCCACTGCCAACCGACCAAGGCTCCGATACCATGGTTGGCTACAGGGCAATGCAACAGCGGATCCGGGGTTGCGGATCTACGGAGGGGGACGCAGGTGACGAGGCGAGCATTTATCACCGGGATTACTGGTCAGGATGGCTCATATCTTGCCGAGCTTCTTCTGGACAAGGGATACGAGGTCCACGGCCTTGTCCGGCGATCCTCCACGTTCGGAACCGAACGCATTGACCACCTGTATGTCGACTCGCACGTCGACTCGGCAGCGCTGTTCCTGCACTACGGAGACCTCACCGACGGAAACAGTCTGAACCGTCTGCTTTCGGAGATCGCTCCGCACGAGATCTACAACCTCGGCGCACAGTCACACGTTGCAGTGTCGTTTGAGAACCCGATCTACAGCGTCGATGTTGATGCCCTCGGCACGCTGCGGTTGCTCGAAGCAGCTCGCGACATGCCTGAGACGCCGAAGTTCTACCAAGCCTCGTCATCAGAAATGTACGGCAAGGTGCATGAAGTCCCACAGTCGGAGAGCACTCCTTTCCATCCACGAAGTCCGTACGGCGCTGCCAAGGTCTACTCGTACTGGCAAACGGTGAACTACCGCGAGGCATACGACATGTTCGCCTGCAACGGAATTCTCTTCAACCACGAGTCACCGCGGCGTGGAGAGACGTTCGTCACACGCAAGATCACAAGGGCTGCGACACGTATCAAGCTCGGCCTCCAGGAGCAGCTGTTTCTTGGCAATCTCGACGCTGAACGTGACTGGGGCTTTGCTGGTGACTATGTAGAGGCGATGTGGCTCATGCTTCAGCAGGATCAGCCGGAGGACTTCGTTATCGCAACAGGTGAGAAATACTCGGTGCGTGATTTCTGTCGTCTGACCTTCAGCGCCCTCGACCTCGACTTCGAAGACTTCGTGGAGATCGATCCTCGCTACCTCAGGCCGTCAGAGGTCGACCAGCTCCTTGGAGATGCCACGAAGGCCCATTCGGAACTTGGATGGAAGCCGAAGGTCAGCTTTGAAGAGCTCGTTGGCATGATGGTTGAGTCCGACATGGCTCTGGCCACCCGCGAACGGACACTCGTTGATGCTGGGTTGATGCCGGCTCAGGGACTCTGACATGGCCTATGACCTCCAAGGGAAGAAGGTCCTGCTTACGGGCGGCGCAGGATTCCTCGGATCGTTTGTGAGCCCGCTGCTGGCCGAACGCGGCGCCGAGATGTTCATCCCTCGAAGTGCAGACTTCGACCTCACTGAACAGGCCGACGTGCGTCGAGTCATGGAGGACTATCGCCCAGATGTCGTCATCCACCTCGCTGCTGAGGTCGGAGGCATTGGTGCGAACCGCGAGAATCCCGGACGCTTCTTCTATGCGAACGCTGCGATGGGCACGCATCTGATCGAGGAGAGCAGACGTCTCGATGTCGACAAGTTCGTGCAGCTCGGCACTGTCTGTGCATATCCCAAGTTCACAACAGTTCCCTTCAAAGAAGAGGACCTCTGGAACGGATATCCCGAGGAGACCAACGCACCGTATGGCGTCGCAAAGAAGGCGCTGCTCGTGATGCTCCAAGGCTACAGGGAGCAGTATGACCTCAACGGGATCTACCTCGTTCCCGTGAATCTGTATGGACCACGAGACAACTTTGATCTCGAATCCAGCCACGTCATTCCCGCGCTCATTCGGAAGTTCATCACTGCACGGGACCAAGGCGCACCGACAGTTGACGCCTGGGGCACAGGAAGTGCCAGCAGAGAATTCTTGTACGTGGAGGACGCTGCAAGAGCGATCGTGCTGGCGACGGAGCGCTATGACGGCGAGGAACCAATCAACATCGGTGCGGGCCAGGAGGTGCGCATCAAGGAACTCGTTGAGATGATCTCCGAGATCGTTGGCTTCGAAGGCGACATCGTGTGGGATGCGACAAAGCCAGACGGGCAGCCGCGGCGCATGCTGGACACCAGCAGGGCGACCGAGGAGTTCGGCTTCACCGCAGAGATGCCTCTCGACGAAGGACTGCGAGCAACTGTGTCGTGGTGGGAAGCTCAGCAGCCAGCCGGGGTCTGACCCCTACTCGGCGTTCTCGTTGGCCAGAAGGTCACCAAGCCTGAGGGCAAGCGCCACGATGCTCAGTGTTGGGTTTGCAAACCCGCCTGAAGGAAACACCGAGCTCCCAGCGACATAGAGGTTTGTTGTTCCGATGACTCTGCACGACGAATCGACGACGCCCGGGCTGAATCTCGTACTCATCCGCGTAGTTCCAAGGTGGTGCCACCCTCCCTCGAAGACTGGGGTCGTCGTGGCCGACCAGATCGGTACGTACTCGCCGAGTCCCGCCTGCTCGAGACTTAGTCCAATCATCTGGGCAGACTCCTTTGCTGATGCAAGGTCATCGTCGTCTATGTGCCAATGCACCTCGGGAAGACGCATTCCGAAACGATCCTCTTTCGAAGTCAGTCGCATCCTCGACTCGGAGTGCGGTCGCTGCTCGCTCATCGCACCGAGCACGAATGCGTCATGTCTACTGCCACCTCGAAGCCGGCCCGCTGTGGCGGACAGCACCGTTGACCGATCGGC
The DNA here is from genome assembly GCA_051011415.1 of Acidimicrobiia bacterium. Taxonomy (GTDB): domain Bacteria; phylum Actinomycetota; class Acidimicrobiia; order Spongiisociales; family UBA5794; genus SZUA-442. Next base: position 10,479 of record JBPCTY010000129.1, on the reverse strand, counting down.
CCAAATGTCCTTTGCTTGCTGTTTCCACAGATCTGCGCCGAATGGTCCATAGGGAACCGACCGGACGACACGGCCGAACGACCGGACACCAGCTTTCATCGAGCTCTGGTACGCAGGAATCGGTACGAACGCCGACCGGGCGAGCCCGTTGGCCTTCGTGATCCGATCGTTCACGGTGATCCACCGCGATTCATCCCGCTCACAGAAATGGTCATAGATCGCCTGGAAGGATTCCTCGGAACTCGGAAGAATGTGCCCCGCCGTGTAGTGAAGATGTTCCATGAAGTTGCGGCCGACCTCATCCGCGCCACTGCCGATCAGGCTGAGTACCTCCGGATGGCTAAGAATCAAGCGTGCGTTGTCAAAACCGCCTGTCGCAAGCACCACGGCCGGTGCCTCCACACTGATGGAGCCACCCGACACCGAGGTCGCGGTCAGGTTCGACACGGTGCCAGTCGCATCCACAGTGAGGTTGGTCACGGCGGCGTTGACCACCCATGTCTGGCGATCCAAGTCAGAGAGTCCAAGTGCTCGCATCGCAATCGCATCGCGGGCACCGTGGGCAAAGTACACACCCTTGGAAGAAGTGTCGCCAGCCAGATCAAGGGCAGCGGACTCATCTTCCTTGTCGAACGACAGCGCGTCGATGCCGCAGATGTCGGTCGCAGCCGACAGGTAGCTCTCGTAGTCCGCATGCTCTATGGGCCACACACCCGACTCGAAGTCGATGGCATCAAGGGGGCGGGACCTGAGGCCATGATGCTTCAGCGCTGCGGTGCTACCTCCGATGCCACGAGCACGCGACAACCGGACCGGGTAGTACGGATAGCCGGTGTTCCGGCCCCTTGCATCGGCCTGCGGTCCACGGATGTGTTCAGCCGCCGCTTTCAGTGCGTTTGCCCGCTCCAGCCGATCGAGATAGTTCCCACCGGCGTCAAGGACGAGCACCTCGAGGTCGGTATCGGCGAGGCGGGCCGCCAATGCGACACCCGCGGGACCTGCTCCCACGATGCACACATCAGGTCGTAGTACCTCACCCGCAAGCGACTCGCCGGCAACGATCCCCACGACGGGTCACCTCATTCTGTTGAGCTAGGTGGTGCCTAGACGCTGTGAAGCGAGATCAGACCGGCTTCGTGCTGTTCCACGTGGTACCTGATCGCATCCTCGAAGATCGTCTGACTGTCAAGCGTCGGCTCCCAGCCAAGCGCACCAAGCTTCGACACGTCTGGTGGAACACGATCCATGTCTTCGTATCCCTCGCCATAGAACTCTTCGCCGTCGATCTCAATGATCTCGCCGGCGTACTGCTTACCAGTGAGTTCGGCGTAGATCTCGGTCATTAGCGTCGTCAGTTCCCTGATCGACATATCAGTGCGGGGGTTGCCGACGTTGTAGATCTGGTTCGTTGCCCGCGGATCCTCAAGCAGCACGGAGAACGCTCGACTCGCATCGTCGATGTGTGTAAAGCAGCGACGCTGGTCTCCGCCATCGACAAGGTACATCGGTCCGTCGGTCAGAAGGGCAGACATGAAGTGCGCAAACACACGGGGACCGCCAGTAGACCCGGCCTGGACGAGGTAGTCGAATCGTGGACCGACGAAGTTGAATGGCCGGACCACCGTGTACTCCAGATCTCCAGCGAGTCCGTGAGCGTGCAGGATGCGCTCGAGGAACTGCTTCCCGCTTGCGTACACCCACCGCTGCTTGTTGATCGGCCCCATGACAAGATCGCTCTCGTCCTCGCGGTATGTGCCGTCGGTAGAGCGCTTTCCGTAGATCTCGGATGTCGAGTACTGGATCAAACGCTTGCCGTGACGTATGCACGATTCGGTGATCGTCATGTTCTCGAAGAAGTTGAGCTTGATTACATCGAGTGGGTTCGATACGTACAGGCTCGGATTGGCATAGGCCACAAGATCAACGACCACGTCCGTCTCCGAGATGAGCTGGTCGACCAGCTCGGTCTGGGAAGTCACATCGACATCGATAAATCGAAAGTTCGCACCTTCGATTCCGGCAAGCTTGTCCGACGTCAGATCGATTCCAACGACGTCGTGGACACCTTCTTCGATGAGATGCTGAACGAGATTCGAACCAATGAATCCCCCTGCACCGATAATCAACAGCTTCATTTTGGCTCCCGCCTATTCACCTGCGCAGCACGCACGCAACGCATCCCGGTTTGTTCCGGTTTTCAGTTCCCCACGCGTCCACCGAGCACTGCTGCCGGCGTGTGGATGAGAATTTTCACATCGCCAAGAAACGTAACGTCCTCGGCGTACTCGACATCGATATCCGTGGCCTCATGCATGGGAACATTCCCACGCTCTGTTATCTGCCAGAGACCGGTGAGACCTGGCTTGACCTCGTGTCGCAGGTGTTGCCAGTCCTCGTACTTCACCACAATCTGGGGTAGCTCAGGCCGGGGACCTACCACCGACATCTGACCCAGTGCCACGTTCCAGAACTGTGGAATCTCATCGAGACTCCACTTGCGCAGGAAGCGACCGTACGGCACGTGCCTCGGGTCGTCCGGCGACTTGTGGTTGATCCTGCGTTCGTTGTGATCGATCGGCACCACGTTGGCACGCCGATCGTCCCGCATCGTGCGCAACTTGTAGACCGTGAACTCCCCACCGAACCGGCCGACTCGTCGTTGCTTGTAGATGCCCGGTGTTCCGATCGTGAACCAGATGCCCGTGAGTAGCCCCAGCACAAGAGGGAACGTAAGGATCGTCATGGTTATCCCAATGGTCCTGTCGAAGAACGGCTTCGCAACCGCCTCGTATATCCCCCTGTGATGGAGTTCAGGAGCCAGCCGCGGTGACGGATGATCCGACTCGTCGGGTGCCCGCTGTTCGCGAGAACGCGCTCGCGATCCCTCCCTTGCGTACCCCATTGTGCGATTCCTATCTCGCGCCAGTTTCCGTCTATGCCCACGCTGATTATATGTCGGTCCTGTGATGCGGAAAGGACAGTCTCTGTTCGTCCTGTGTGACTAGTCACTCACCGTCAAAGTCGGCTTTCGGTTTCAACGCTGGGTACACAGTCCCCCACCCACAGTATTTTCCTAACCGCTGCATGTAGCAGCGTGGTATCGTTGCCCTGTAGGTGGTCGAGGTAGGCGCTGGATGCTGACAGCCGGGACGCTGGTAGCTGACCTCCCTCGATGAACGATTCAATATTGAATGGGGCGAAGATGGGCGAAAGAGCTCTCCGTATCCGTACAGCGACGCTGTACATCATCCTTATGGCAATGGTCGCGACAACTCTTGCGATGGTCAGTGCCGGCCAAGCAGATGCCTTCCCTGGCGCAAACGGGCTCGTTGTCTACGACGACGGATCGGACGTACTGACCTCCAATGCCGATGGCACAAACCCGGAGGTGCTCATCGAAGAGGGTCGCGCGCCGAGCGTATCCGCGAACGGGCTCTTGGTCGCATACACCGACACAAGCTCATCTGACTTCCTCATCTACACCGTGCCCACAGCGGGCGGTGCCAAGACCCAGGTCACCACAGGCGGATCCGACTTCGATCCGGCGATCTCGCCGGATGGCACCTGGATCGCGTTTCGGCGCATCGTTTCATACACAAGCACCCAAACCACGAACAACGCTGTGCCGAGCGCAACCGAGATCACGGAGACAGACGTAACTCCGTTGGCATCGCTTGTTGGGTTGACGATCAACAACACCACCACGGGCGAATCTGCAACCATCACCGGGTTCAGCGCCACGACAATCACGACGACGGCGATCACCGACGACTGGAACGCGGACGACGAGTACACGATCGATCACCAGCAGGACCGGATCTACAAGATCATGGCGAATGGCACCGGCGAAGTTGCCCTATCGACTGCTGGTGAAGATGACTACTACTCGGACTATGCGCCTGACTGGTCTCCCGACGGAACGAAGATCGCGTTTGCCACCAAGCGCAACGGTGCCGACGACGTCTACGTCATGGATGCCGCAGATGGCGGTTCTCCGACGAACCTCACCGAGACAGAGCTCAACGTTGCTTGGGATCCTTCGTGGTCTCCGGACGGATCGAAGATCGCATACTCCTCGGCCAACAACGGTGCCGGTGGCGACTCGGCCGAGAACATCTGGACGATGAATGCCGACGGCTCCGGTAGGGCGATCGTTCTGAGCAGTGGTAACTCGGCGAAGGACGAGCATCCCACGTGGTCTCCCGACGGTACAACGATCGCCTTCGAGAGGCTCGCGGGCGTCGATGTGACGGTGCAGACTGTCCCGGCTGGTGGAGGCTCGGCGACGCTGCTTGCAGCAGCAACGGCCCAGTCCCCGGATTGGCAGGCCACGGTAGGCGGAGTCAATGACACCGGCTACAACGTTGATGAGGGCGCAACTCTCGTCGTTGCCGAAGGGCCGGGAGTGCTGACAAACGATCTCTTCCCGGATTCTTCCCCTGGGACACGTTCAGCCGTGAAGGTGACGGATCCGGCCCACGGTGAAGTGACCTTGAACGCCAATGGTTCGTTCACCTACGTTCACGACGACACGGACACGGTTTCTGACTCGTTCACCTACTACCCGGTCCAAGACGGAGTGATCGGATCGACTGCAACAGTGTCGATCTCGATCAACCCCATCGATGAACCGCCGAAGCACCTGACAGGTCTGGTCGATCCAACCCAGGGTCTCTGGTACCTGTACAACGATGCAGGACTGCTTGACACGAGCTTCTACTTCGGGAACCCAGGTGACTTCCCATTCATGGGTGACTGGAATTGTGACGGCACGGAGACGCCTGGCATGTACCGGCAGTCGGACGGATATGTGTACCTGAGAAACACCAACACAGTAGGTCCAGGCGACATTCGGTTCTTCTTTGGAAACCCGGGTGATGTCCCAGTAGCAGGCGACTTCAACAACGATGGCTGTGACACGGTCTCGATCTACCGGCCTTCCAATCAGACGTTCTACATCATCAACGAGCTCGGCGAAGACGATGGCGGACTCGGCGAGGCCGACTTCTTCTACGTGTTCGGCAACCCGGGTGACAAGCCGTTCGTCGGAGACTTCGATGGAGATGGCGTCGAAACAGTTGGTCTCCACCGTGAGTCCACCGGTCTGGTCTACTTCCGCAACTCCCACACACAAGGGAACGCGGATGCACAGTTCATCTTCGGTGATCCGGGCGATCGCCTAATTGCCGGTGACTGGAACGACGACGGCAACTTCTCGCCAGCACTGTTCCGTCCATCGAACACGACCATGTACTTCCGATACACAAACACGCAGGGCAACGCGGACAACGAGTTCGTTCCTTCGGGAGCGCAGTCCGGATGGCTACCTGTGAGTGGGGTCCGCTAGACGGCTTCCCATCGATTCGATTTCGGGGCTCCCCAGGGGGCCTCGAAATCGTTTTGAGACCTCCGCTCGCCAGTATCGCCATAGCATGCGGATGAACTGGTAACCCTTCCCGTACCGACGACTGTGAGACAAAGACCATGATGATTGATGCCAGGAATCTCCCTGCGGGAACCACGATCGAAGTGGACCTCTGCATCATTGGGGGCGGTCCAGCCGGAATCGCTGCTGCCCACTCTTTCCTCGACACGACAAAGACTGTGGCAATGCTCGAGACCGGGGGAATCGAGTTTGATCCCGAGGCACAAGAACTAGCCGAAACAACCCAGTCGGGCCAACCGTATTACCCGGTCAAGGAAACCAGGATTCGAGCATTCGGCGGTTCTACGTGGTCGTGGGGCGGCATCAGCGCACCGTTTGATGCAATGGACTTCGATCAGCGCACGTGGGTCCCTCGTAGCGGTTGGCCTATTAGTCGGGCCGATCTGGATCCGTTCTACACGCGGGCGAAGGCTGTCGGAAAGGTTCTCAATCCTGACGCTCGGTCCATCGGAGAGGGACACTTTGGGGATGGACATGGACCGACCCCATCCACTCGTTGGGCCGAGGTGTACTTCAGTGCACCGACTCGGTACGGCAAGGCATACGAAGAGACCTTCCGGGAATCCAAGAATGTGTCGACGATGCTCTACTCGACGGCGCTCGACATCGAGACGAACGAGGATCAGTCACATGTCACCGCCATCAAAGTTGGTGCTCTCGGAGGTCAGACCTATCGGGTCGTCGCAAAGGACTACGTGCTCGCCGGTGGCGGGATTGAGAACGCTCGCCTGCTTTTGCTGTCAGGGAATAGGGAGCGAGGTGGTCTTGCCAACGAGCACGATGTCGTCGGCCGATATTTCCAGGAGCATCCTGGGGCAAAGGATCGCTACCTGCTGCCAGAGAACTCTGACGAACTGGCCAAGCGAGTGCAGGGTGCGGCGGGAACGCTGAATTTCAGCAGGCTCGGACTCTCGGACGCTGTTCAGCGAGACGAAGAGCTCCTCAACTACCTGACAAACATCTCTTTTGGCTATGCCGGCCAAACTTCGGACCAGTTCCAGGCTGTGAGAAGGATCGTCAATGCCAGCCGCAAGCCCTGGTCCGACAGCCCGTTTCTCCAGGACGTAGGCGGTGGGCCGAACAAGGTGCGGTGGGATGATGTCAAGACCGCCCTCAAGAAGCCGCACGTGTCATTCCAGAGCGCATACGGCGCACGCTTCGAACCATCCAAGTTGCGGCAGTGGATCCACATCGAGTCAAACGTTGAACAGATTCCCAGACCAGACAGTCGCATCACACTGATCGACGACGTCGACGCCTTTGGGCTGCCACAGGCGAACCTCCACTGGACCTTTGGAGAACCTGAGGAGAGGACATATCGCAGGGGCCTCGAGCTCGTGGTGGACGCCCTCGATCGATTTGCTCCGGGACTCAAGGATGGTCGTATGGACTATCGAGATCCTTGGCCCGACGATGTCCACGGCAACTGGCATCACATTGGGACGACCCGCATGCACAAAGATGCCACTCAGGGTGTTGTGGATGCGGACTGCAAGGTGCACGGGATCGACAACCTCTTCGCCTCCGGCAGCTCCGTGTTTCCCACCGGCGGGGCCACGTCACCAACGTTGACCATCGTTGCCCTCGGTCTGCGGTTGTCTGATCATCTACTTGGGCGTCAGGCCAGCAGCTAGCCCTCAACCTTGACGCGTGGCCACTCATCGCGAATGGCAGCGACCATGACAGCCTGCTCCTGTGCCTTGACTGAACGCTGCAGAAGCGTATAGACAACACGCCGAACGCTGAAACCCGCAACCAGCAGGAATCGCATGGCGCGAGCACTCATAGGTTCTTGTGTTCTGACCAGAAACTGGGCCCATCCTCGTCCGCGTTGATCCCATGTCCATTCAGCTGGTAGGTCTGACGATCCGCCGTCGAAGTGTCGGACGACCACATCGCCCAATACCAGCTGCCGATACCCGGCATCTGCGAGGCGAAGACCAAGCTCGAAGTCTGACATGAACACAAAGTAGGAATCGTTGAACCCGCCTACCGCTTCGAACGCTTCTCTGCGGATGGCACAGCATGAGCCCGATATCCATCCAGCCTCGACACGCTCACCGTTGCGCGGATAGAAGTACAAACCGGACAGAGGCAAGACCTTGTGCAGGCCCACCACATGCGCAGCAACTCGTCCGATCGTCGGCTGTGCACCGCCACCTGCTGTCTTGATGCCCGTTGGACCAGCAACAGATGCCCCACCGGTCGCCGACACCGTGCCGACCAGTGACCCGATCGCCTCCGACGTTGGCAGCGTGTCAGGATTCATGAAGATCAGGACTTCCGCAGTCGATGCGGCAGCACCCTTGTTTGCCCCTGCCGAGAAGCCAACATTCCCGCCTGCATCAAGTATCTGTACGCCGTCGTAGGTCGTCTCGAGATCTAGCAGATCGTCAAGTTCGGCAGAATTGTTCACGACGAGGACATCGAACCCTCCGGTGAGGCTCTCGAGAAATCTGGTCAGCGGGACCCGGCTTTTGTAGGCGATCACGATGATCGCCACGGACGTCACTCGAATTCTCCTTGGATCCATGTCCCATCGACATCGTTGCCATAGTCAGTCCACCCCTTGGTAGCCACCGCTCGGTCGAGCCATTCGTATGCCCGTCCCCTGACGTTGAGATAGGTGTTGGACGTGAACCGGTTGTTGCGGCTTTCGAAGACCGCATCGTCGCCGACATCCTGCACAATTCCGGTGCGACCGGATCCGGGTTCGATGATGTTGTCGTGCACGTTGAGGTTCATCAGCAGCCTCGGTCCGTAGGTGCCCTCACCACGGTCTTGCTGGATGCCGGCAATCGCATTGCCGTTGTTCAGAACAACGTTGTCGAAGACCTCGGTATCCGAGGATCCAGCGACGAGAATCCCCGCTCCCCACAACCAGGTCGAGGCCGGGTGGCCGTTGTCACGAACATCGTTGTTGTGAATCGATGCTGCACCGCTGATTTCGTGGAAGATCCCTGGTCCATCGTTGGACGTCACTGTGTTTCCGACGTACTCGACGTTCATGCAGTCGAGATCGGCCCACAGGCCCGGTCCGTTGTTGTCGTGGACGCTGTTGTCTCTCATCGTGACATCGGTGCAGTTCGTTGCCTTGAGTCCACCGGCCTCCCACTGCCAAACGAATCCCGCCGTGTTATTGAAGGCGATCTCCGTCGACTCGATCAACACGTTTGTTCCGCCCGAAATCGTTATGCCCAGCTGACCGTTGTGGTGCACGTACGAGTCGACAATGACGGTGTCGTCGCCAGTGCGAATTCCGGCACCGTGGTTTCCCCATGCCTCGACACTCTCGATTCGCCAGCCGCTTCCCCGCTCCCCTTCGGAGCGTCGCTGTGCCTGGACAGCCCCCTCTTGTGCCGGCGTTGCATACTTTTCGACAGTGAGCCCGGCAATCGTCACATCATCGGCATCTCCGACGAACGCGTAGGCAATCTCGCTCAGCTCGACCCTTCGCACGGAAGGGTCATCAGCGACCCAGATGGTGTCCTCGGACCAGAACCAGGTACCCGGCGCCACCTCGTCGAGCGACTCGACCTGCCACAGCATGACATCATCCATGAACAAGTCCTGCGTGAGTGCACAAGCCTCGTAGTCGTCAACGCACTGTCCGTGGTTTCGCGCCACCCACTCAACTCCGTCAAGCCGGAACAGGGCTTCGTCCGGTTGGAATCCTTCGAGCACGCGTGCACCGTTCAGAGTCGTGCCCGGAACACCTTCGAAGGTCATTCCATCTTTCGGCTCGATCGAATGGCCTCTATGGACACCAGCGCCAAGCAGAAAGGTGGCACCGGCTTCAGCGTCTTCGACGAGCGCACCAAGGTCTGCTCCAGCGGGCACCTCGATGGGCAACTCAGTGTCCCCTGGAACCGCCACCGGGGGAGCGGATGGTTGTGTCGTGTCTGGCGTGGTTGGCGATGGAAGCGACGCCGACACCTCTGCGGGGGCATCGCTGCATGCCGCGGCTACAAGACACAGCACAATCATGACGACGGCGTTCAGGCGCGCTGTCCCCACCGTCGGCATCACCAATCCCCTACTCGAGCTTCGACGTCATGCTACCGACCGTTCGGCTCCGTCTCGGGGGCCGAGTTACCAGATCCAAGTGCCGAGGTTCGCATCCCAGTTGTTGGCATAACGGTCGAGGTTGCAGCCTCCACCGTTCCAGAAGCCGTTCGAGTAGCCGCCTGCAGCAGCGAAGTCCACTTGGTTGCCAGTGATCTCGACGTATCCACATCCAGTGCCGAACGCCCATGCGTAGATGCCCACGTTGGACCACGGTTGTGAGGACGAGTAGATCTGATTGTTGATCACTCGCATGTTCGAGCCACCGGCAACACCGATACCAACCTGACCTGGATTGACAAGCTTGTTGGCTTCAGCAGTTTGATAGGAGCCGCCACCATCCCCAAGAAGGATGCCGGATCCGGAGCCGGACGGCCCACCATCCTTGAGGTGGTTCCCAGCAACTCTGATGGGCGAGCTCGCGGTTCCGTTTGACTGGTACAAGGAGATGAGGTCCTCTGCATTGGAGCCTCCAAGGTGGTTCGCTCCCCGGTTGCCGCTGATGGACGAACCTGCCCCGTTCACCTTGTCGAACTGAACGAAGTTCCTTCCGGTGTATGCGAAAGCGTTCTCGTCGACGCGGATCGAATCCGAGCGATGGGCGAGCACCCCTCGCGAGGATTCGGTGATGTAGTTGCCATTGATCGAGACGTTGTCCGAATCCGTGATGTACACGCCGTCACCGCCACATGGTCCGATCGTTGAGTTCCGGATCGTTACATTGGCGCTTCCGGACACGACGACACAGTCACCGTGTGGGTTCGTGATGTGCAGGTTCTCGATTACGACGTTGTTGTCGCCGGATACGCGGACCTGGCCCGATGCAGCTCGCGGGGGTGGGGCTGTGAACCCTGGCACGTTGACCGCGCTGCCGGGTACGTAGTCGACGCCGCTCGCTGCGACTGCCTTTCGGTACTTGCCGACAGACATTGAGTAGTCGGCCGATCCACCGCTCAGGCTGTTCTTGA
>JBPCTY010000128.1:0-9357 GCA_051011415.1 Acidimicrobiia bacterium | reverse complement strand
CCTTCGAGGCCATCGCGGCCAAGACGGACTCCGGCGCGTGCGTGACGCACGTCGGTCCCGACGGCGCCGGCCACTTCGTCAAGATGGTGCACAACGGAATCGAATACGGCGATATGCAGGTGATTGCAGAGGCCTACGACATCATGCGCCGAGGCCTCGGCATGTCAGCCAGCGAGCAACAGCCTCGGTTCGAGGCGTGGAACCGAGGGAAACTCGACTCCTATCTCGTCGAGATCACTGCAGACATCCTCGGCCACACCGACGACGAAACGGCAACCGTCGACATGGTGCTCGACGCTGCAGGGCAAAAGGGCACAGGCAAGTGGACTGTGATCTCCTCGATGGAAGAGGCTGTTCCCGTGACGCTCGTGGCCGAGTCCGTGTATGCGCGGATCGTCTCCTCTCTCAAGGATGAGCGGGTCTTCGCCGCAACAGAGCTGTCAGCCGGGACAACAAGGATCACGGACGACGCCGAAGACGTGATCAAGGATCTTCACGACGCCCTGTACGCATCAAAGATCGTTTCGTACGCCCAGGGTTTCATGTTGATCAGTTCGACCAGTCGAGACCGCGACTGGCGCCTGGATCTTGGAACGATCGCCGGGTTGTGGCGTGCAGGCTGCATCATCAGATCACGATTCCTCACCGAGATCACGCGGGCATATCGCCAGAACCCAGCCCTTCGCAACCTGCTCCTAGACAACTACTTTGCACAGGAGATCGCCATGGCACTACCCGGGTGGCGGAGAACTATTGCGCGCGCGACGAGCGCTGGAATACCGGTTCCTGCATACTCATCGGCGCTTGCGTTCTATGACAGCTATCGCTCTACGAATCTGCCGGCGAACCTCATCCAGGCACAGCGCGACTACTTCGGTGCCCACACGTACGAGCGGGTGGACCGCCCTCGTGGGGAATGGTTCCACACCGACTGGACTGGTGAAGGCGGCGGTGTGACTTCAGGGACCTACGACGCATGACGGTTTGGCCAAAGACCATGCCCGCTCTGGTCACACCGTTCACTGCGGCCGGAGATCTCGACGGGTCAGCCCATTTCAGCAACGTTGCGACGATGGTGGAAAGAGGCGCCAATGGTCTTGTGCTTGCAGGTTCAACCGGGGAGGGACCGCTTCTCGAGCCTGGCGAGAGGCAGACACTCACATCGATAGCACGCCAGACGGCCCCCGATCTCACGATCGTGTGTGGCGTCCATGCAGAGTCCACCAGACAGGCCATCGACGGCGTCAGCGAGGCAGCAGAAGCAGGAGCAGACGCAGCGCTGGTCGTCACACCCACCTCGGTGGTTCGCGGCCGACTGTCGTCTGTCACTGCCCACTACACCGCAGTCGCCGATGCAGCGACGATCCCGGTGCTGCTCTACTCAGTGCCGAGCGTGACGGCGTGGGAACTCCCCGTGGGGGTCGTGGAGGGCACGGCCCGGCACCCAAACATTGTGGGAATGAAGGACTCCGGCGGAGATCCAGACCGGATGCCATCCCTCAGCAGCGCCAACGATGGCGACTTCATTGTGTACGCCGGTGCAAGCCGAGCGCTCGAAGCGAGTGCGCGCGCCGGCGCATGGGGTGCGATCACGGCGAGCGCCAACTATGCGCTCACCGACGTGTCCCTCGCCGCTCAGGGTGACCCTCAAGCCCAACAGCGACTCACACAATTGACCGCAATCATCGAACCCCATGGCATCGCAGGTACGAAACACGCCGCCCGTGCAATTGGCATTGAGCCAGCACACTCCCGTCACCCGATCATGGACCTCGAACAGCAAGCAATCGACGAGATCGATGCCGCGCTTGAAGCCGCTGGGCTGCGGACGAATCAGTAACACCGAGACCGGTACCGTTCGTTCAATGCACCTGGGTATCCGAAACGAAGCAAATGACTCTGAACACCGCGTCGCAGTTTCTCCTGCATCCGCCAAGGCATTTATCGAGCTCGGCGTGCGTGTTTCGCTGGAAACGAACGCAGGCGCAGGTTCGGGATTCACTGACGAGCAGTATGCGGAAGCCGGTGCTGACATAGTCGACGCCCTGACAGGTGACGACCAAGTCAACATCCTTGTGACCGTCACATCTCCGCCAGCGTCGGTTACAAATGTTGTCGCGAACGGCGGTGTTGTCGTCGGACTCCTCGAGCCCAACGACAACCTGGAACTGCTTCGCACCCTCAACACCAACGGGGTTCAGGCTGTGACCGTCGATCGGGTTCCCCGGTCGACCCTTGCCCAGGCAATGGACGTCTTGTCCTCACAAGCCACGGCTGCCGGGTATGCCGCGGTCCTGCTTGGTGCAACCGAGCTTCCGAAGTTCATGCCGATGCTTGTCACGGCTGCAGGCACGGTCCCTCCGGCACAGGTTCTCGTCCTGGGGGTCGGCGTCGCCGGTCTCCAAGCGATCGCCACCGCAAAACGGTTAGGGGCCGTGGTGTACGCCTATGACATCAGACCTGAAACTCGAGAGCAGGTGGAGAGCTTGGGCGGCCGGTTCGTCGATGCTCCAACCCAGGAGATGGACGAAGGCGGATATGCGAGAGCTGTGGATGATGCGACGGCTCAGCAGCAGCGGGAGATCCTCGCGGGCGTGGTTGCGGATTCCGACCTCGTAATAACCACGGCACAGGTTCCGGGTCGTCAAGCCCCACGACTCGTCGAGCGAACTGTGGTGGAACGCATGAGCCCCGGCTCAGTCGTCGTTGACATGGCAGCTGGATCCGGCGGCAACGTCGAAGGCAGCGCCCCGGACGAAGTAGTCGACATCAACGGTGTCAGAGTGTTTGGCCCAACTGATCTCGCATCGCGTGTGGCTGCCGACGCAAGCCGCATGTATGCGCGGAACCTCCTCGAGCTTGTCAAACGAATGATCACTGAGGAGGGCGAACTCGTCATCGACGCTGACGACGACGTTGTCGGTCCAGCGCTTGTCTCATTTGAGGGAATGGGAGGTGCGTCATGAGTGATGCCTTCATTGCCGGCATCGTTGTGTTCGTGCTGGCCTCGTTTGTTGGCTTTGAAGTAATCCGACGCGTTCCGCCAACGCTTCACACACCGCTGATGTCCGGGGCGAACGCGATCTCGGGAATCACGATCGTTGGCGCCATCATCGCCGCAGCGACGGGAACAGGATGGGCAGCCGGAATTCTCGGCTTCCTCGCAGTGGTGTTTGCGATGATCAACGTGGTCGGCGGCTTCCTCGTCACGGACCGCATGCTCGAGATGTTCAAGAAGATCCCTGGACGGTCGAAGTGACCGAACTCGCCTATCTCGCTGCGGGAGTCCTGTTCATTGTTGGGTTGAAGGGACTCACCTCCCCAAAGACAGCTCGGCGTGGAAACAGGCTTGCCGCACTCGGCATGCTGGTGGCAGTCATCGTCGTTGTCATCGACCTGCTCGTCGAAGACGCCGCCATGGCTTGGGGCATCGTTATCGCTGGAATGATTGTTGGTGGCGGCATCGGGGCTCTCCTTGCACTTCGAGTGCAGATGACGGACATGCCCCAGCTGGTTGCCGCATTCAACGGGTTCGGCGGCGGGTCGTCGGCCCTCGTCGCTGCAGCAGCTGTGGTTGCCGCTGGATCGACGTTCGCGACCGAGACCGCCGTGACCACCATCTTGTCGCTTGGGATCGGCGCCGTCACCTTGACCGGTTCGTTCGTGGCCTTCGGGAAACTCCAGGGCCTTATCACCGGACGCCCCGTGTCGATGCCGGGTGGGACAGCAACAAACGGTGTGATTGCAGCGGCACTGATCGCTGCATCCGTTGCTGCGGTTGCCACGGGGAATGAGTCGCTGTATTGGTTGGCCACCGCAATCGCATTGGTACTCGGAGTCAGCGCCGTCCTTCCCATCGGCGGCGCAGACATGCCTGTAGTTATCTCCCTCTTGAACTCCCTGTCGGGGCTCGCTGCAGCAATGGCGGGGTTCGTCATCGGGAACCAAGCGCTCATCGTGGGTGGTGCGCTGGTGGGCGCCGCAGGAATGATCCTTACGATCGAGATGAGCGTGGCAATGAACCGCTCACTCGCAAACATCCTCTTTTCTGGATTCGGCGGGGGCGTCGCGGATCAAGACATCGGCACGAAACCAGTGAAACGCGCCACGGCGGACGATGCCGCCATCGCACTTGCCTACGCCACCAGAGTCGCGATCGTCCCCGGCTACGGCCTTGCCGTGGCACAGGCACAACACGCGGTGCGAGACCTTGCTGCGGCCCTCGAGGAACGGGATGTCGAGGTGTTCTATGCGATCCATCCCGTAGCCGGTCGTATGCCTGGCCATATGAATGTGCTTCTTGCGGAGGCAGACGTTTCGTACGACCTGCTCATGGACCTCGATCAGTCCAACCCCAAATTTCCACAGACCGATGTGGTGCTCGTCGTAGGTGCAAACGACGTCATAAACCCGTCTGCAAAGACCGACCCGGACAGCCCGATATGGGGGATGCCGGTTCTCAATGTTGACGAGGCCGCAACAACCATTGTTGTGAAGAGAAGCCTCTCACCCGGGTTTGCCGGCATCGACAATCCGCTCTTCTACGAGGACGGGACGATGATGTACTTCGCTGACGCAAAGGCAGCATTGGAAGAGACCTTGTCGGCGGTCGAAAGGCTGTAGCCGTGGACTTCACCGATGTACTCGCCGCTCGTCGGATGGTGAGGTCGTACAAGTCCGATCCAGTCGATGCCGCAGCGCTCGAGAGAGTTCTCTCGGCAGGAATCTCCGGCCCGTCGGCGGGAAACGCACAAGGCGTTCGTTTGGCTGTCGTTGAGGATGGGACGACGAGAGCCAAGATTGCTGCGGCCGCGGACGAGGCCTCCTTCGTTTCAAGGGGGTTCGAACCCTGGCTGTCTATTGCTCCGGTCCACATCGTGGTTGGCGTCGACGTGTCTGCATACGAGCAGCGATACGCAGAGCTGGACAAGGAAGAGTCAGCGGCGGTAGAGGACGACGGCGAGTGGCCGATCCCATGGTGGTGGATCGATGCGGGAGCAGCGCTCATGGCCATCCTGCTTGCGGCGCAGAACGAAGGACTCGCCGCTGGTTTCCTGGGCGGTCACGCATGTCCGGAGGTTGCCCACATTGTCGACTTCGAGCCAGACGTCGCGTTCGTCGGGATCGTCACGGTCGGCCACGAGGCGACGGTCGCACAGGGTTCAAGCGCAATGCGAGGACGGATGCCCCTCAGCAAGGGTGTTCGAAGGATCCCTCCGACTAGCTGATCGCATCCAGCGCCCGACCGACGTCGGCAACGAGGTCGTCTTCGTCCTCAATGCCGATCGAGAGGCGTACGAGACCGGGGGCGACCGTGCTGTCGCTCCGCATTCTGTGCTCTGCGAGAGATTCGACACCACCCAGAGAGGTTGCAGACACGAACAGGCTCAGACCCTCGATGAAACGCTCTGCCGCTACCTGGCTCTCGACGTCCACTGACATCATCGCTCCGAAGCCGGACATCTGGCGCCGTGCGATGTCGTGGCCCGGATGATTCGGAATGCCCGGGTAATAGGTCTGCACCCCACTGCTGTGGGTGAGACCCGCAATGGAGCCAGCCGTCCGCGTTGCCTGATTGATGCGCAACGGCAAGGTGCGCACGCCACGAAGCGATAGCCAGCTGTCGAGACTGCCGGGGACCGCACCGGTGAGCTGTCGTGCGCTTCTCAGGTCTGACCCAACAGCTTCGGACCCCGACACGAGCACGCCGACGACCGCATC
The DNA here is from genome assembly GCA_051011415.1 of Acidimicrobiia bacterium. Classification (GTDB taxonomy): domain Bacteria; phylum Actinomycetota; class Acidimicrobiia; order Spongiisociales; family UBA5794; genus SZUA-442. The sequence goes on along the minus strand of JBPCTY010000128.1, from coordinate 3,636 downwards.
CGAATGGCCAGAGATTCCCTTCGTTGCAGAGTGCATCACCAGATCGACGCCAAACTCGAGGGGCTTCTGGAGAATCGGTGTTGCAAACGTTGAATCACAGACAACGAGTGCCCCCCGTCCATGCGCCTCAGTGGTCACCTGTTCGAGGTCGGTGATCAGGCACATCGGGTTGGATGGCGTTTCAACCCACAACAGGTCGCCCTCGCCGAGCTCGGAAGGCTCCACGAGCGCGAGATCTCCCTGCTCGACCTTTCGATTGGCCAGTTCTCGGACACCGTGATAGCAGTCGGCCGGGAGAGCAATCTGACGGGGGTGAACATGGTCAAGGGCCGCTGCCACTGCTGCCATCCCGGACGCGTACACGGCCGCATGGCCGCCTTCCAACGATCCGAGCACAGCCTCGAGCCGCTCCGTGGTGGCGTGGCTTGTCCGGCGATAGCGTCTGCCCTCACCGTCACGAAAGGTGGTTGATGGCCTGATTGGCGGTGCTACGTCGGAGAGATCATCGAGTGATCGGTCACCGTGCACCGCTCGTGTCGCTTCGCCTGCCATTCGGACACGATAGATCACGTGTTCGTTGAGTGATTCGCTCGTACGGCAACCCCTATCGCGGAATCGAACGTGCAGCCGTTCGGGTACCATCGCCGAACCCGCTACCACCTTGGATCTATGAACATCGCTCTCACACGTCGTGATCACTACAACCCGTCCATCGAGTTTGTCGAACGCAAGGGTCTTGGCCATCCGGACACCTTGTGTGATCGGCTCGCTGAAGAACTTGCGTGTCAGCTCGCCAAGGACTACGAAGCGCATACCGGTGCGGTACGTCACTTCAATGTCGACAAGGCCGTTCTCGCAGCCGGTTCCGTCGACATAGGTTTCGGCGGTGGTGTGCACACAAAGCCTTCGAAGCTCGTGCTTGTTGGAAAGGCTGCCTACGGCTTTGCGTGGCAACCCGACACGGATGCGTTGGCGGAGCGATACCACAGACGGATGCTGGAGCTCCTGCCGGATGCCGAGCCAGACGCCTTCGAGGTTGAGGTGTGGCTGAATCGGTCTTCGGCCGATCTTGCTGCGGTGGTCCATGCGGAGTCCGTTGCGCCACTTGCAAATGACACATCCTTCGCCGCTGTGTCGATGCCTCGCTCCATTTTGGAGCAGACCGTGCACGGCATTGAGATATTCCTGAACGCAGATGAGTATCGCGATCGTCTACCTATCGGTCGCGACATCAAGGTCATGGGGGCACGCAACGGAGAGGCCATGACGATCACCATCGCCTGCCCGGTGCTTGCGCAGAAGGTTCAGAGCCGTGCGGAGTACGAGGAAGTTCTCGCAGCAGTAAGAGAGGATTCAGTCGGCATCACGTCGGCAATTGCCGGTCGTGAGGTAGCGGTCCAGGTGAACCAAGCGGATCAGGAGGACTCGGTCTACCTGACCCTCACGGGAACCTCGGCCGAAGCTGGGGATGATGGCCAGGTCGGGCGAGGGAACCGGTTCGGTGGCCTGATCACGCCGTATCGACCCATGAGCCTCGAAGCTGCGGCTGGCAAGAATCCCGCTGCCCACGTTGGAAAGACCTATCACGCCATCGGATTCGACATGTCACAACAGCTGATCGCAGACACCGGCGTGGATGAGGTCACGATCCGACTGTTGTCCTCGATCGGGCACCCCGTGACAGAACCCCAGGAGGTTCATGTCGAGGTCGCTGGTGATGTGACGCAGGATGAGGTCGCTGAGGTCGCTGCAGATTGCTTCGGAGACTGGGCAGGCGTCACGGACCGTCTCATCGCAGGTGAATACGAGCTGTTCTAGGCTGCGGCTGCATGAACAGCCTTGAGGATCGGGCGACGATCCAGGACTCGAACGATGGACTGGCCCGATTTCGGGATGCGTTCGACATTCGCGACGATCTCATCTATCTCGATGGAAACTCACTCGGCCGACCGCCCAAGCAGGCTGCCGAGGACACGCAGCGAGTTGTCGTGCAGGAGTGGACCACCGAACTCGTGATGGGATGGGACCACTGGCTCGATCTCGGTCAACAGATCGGCGATGACCTCGCACCCCTGCTCGGAGCGTCCCCAGGTGAGGTTGCGGTCTGCGATCAGACCTCCATCAACGTATACAAACTGGCCTCTGCTGCGCTCGCTGACGCAAGGGCCAAGAATGTCCTGACCGATGGCGGAAACTTCCCATCGGATCTCTATGTTCTTGAGGCCGTTGCCAAAGCACAGGGTGGACGAGTCATCGTTGCTCCAGAGGACCCAACGCTTGACGAGCTTGAGACCCTCATGGACGATGTAGGCCTGGTAGCCATCACCCATGTCTCGTACCGGTCCGGGGCGATGTACGACGGTGCCGCGGTGACCGCAATGGCCCACCGACATGGAGCGAGAATGATGTGGGACCTGGCACATTCAGCCGGGGCTGTCCCAGTTGCGTTGAACGAGTGGGATGCAGATGTGGCTGTTGGATGCACCTATAAGTACCTCAACGGAGGACCCGGTAGTCCAGCGTTTGTCTATGTACGGTCCGACCTCCACGACACGCTCGAGCAACCGATTCCGGGTTGGTTCGCCCATGCGAACCAGTTCTCATTCGACCGCACATTTGTGCCGGCTCCCTCCATCCGGCGGTTCCTCATCGGCACCCCTTCGGTCGTGTCGATGGCAGCCATGCGCGCCGGCATCGAGTTGTCACGGGAGGCTGGCATCGATGCGCTACGCGAGAAGAGCATTTCGTTGTCCGAACTGTTCGTCGAGGCCGTCGACGCGCTGGACACAGCGGAACTCAAGGTGGCGTCGCCGCGAGATCCCCAACGGCGGGGCTCGCATGTGACCTTGGGACATGATGCAGGGTTCCAGATCTCATCCGAACTCAGGGCAAGGGGTGTCGTATCGGATTTCCGCGCTCCAGATCTCATCCGGTTTGGGTTCGCACCGCTCTACAACACCCACCGCCAGGTCGTGAAAGCCGTCTCGATACTCGGGGACATCATCAAGGACCGGTCTTACCTGGCAAGGCCAGCTCCCGACGGAGGCGTCACCTAGAGATGTGTGCGGGTCGCAGTCCGTGGCCCGTATCGCGGTGCGTGGAGACCTGACTGCTTAATCGCTAACACGATCCGGCGGCGCTCTGGTCTGAACGGCTCAAGCAGTTCGATCATCCGCTCATCCGTCCCCCGATCTTCTCCGGCGAGCGTCCATGCGACGGAGTTCGGCATGTGGTAGTCACCGATGGGGACCGCATCCTTGTCACCCCACGCAGCACCCATTACGAGAGACGCGGTCCACACCCCAACCCCTCGTATGGCCTGCAGCCGCGAATATGCTTCGGCACGTCCCATCTCCAATGCCTCGGCAAGGCGATGTGCGCGACGGGACACCTCAATCAGGATTGACGCTCGCGAACGTTCGACGCCATGCGAGTGGAACTCTTCGTACGACATCGATGCCAGGCGTGCAGGCGATGGAACGGTCCGCAGCTCGCTTCTGGGACCCGGTGCGACATGTCCGTGGGTGCGCCTCAGGCTTGCGAGGCTTCGTTTGGCCTCTTTCGTCGTGACGACCTGACCAAGCACAGCCTTGACCATGGCGCCGTGAACGTCGCCCGTGCCACCGAGCCTCACTC
>JBPCTY010000127.1:0-9846 GCA_051011415.1 Acidimicrobiia bacterium | reverse complement strand
CTCGATATCGCCCGAAATGGCTGAAGACGCAGAAATGAGCGAGGACGACGTGTCATTCTTGGACCGGATCGCCTGGCAAACAGTGACCGAATATCGAGAAGAGGATTGACTAGCCGCGCAAGCTCGTCTGCCTGAGGCACGCATAAGTGCCGCTATGCGCAAGGAAGCAAGATCAGGTTGATGGGCGCGCCGCGGCGCGGTGAACCCGCCTACCTGCTGCGTGGCGTGGTGTCCTTGGTCCCGTCGGCAACCGCGTCATAGAACGCCGACTCCCAGTCGAGCCACTCGGGCGCTGGAAGGGGATCGATTCCGGTATCCCATACGCTCACGTACACCGGCACGGGATCGACGGTCCCAACAGCACCTGACTGGTCAACCCACGGGCATGAGGACAGGACGACCCATGAGTCGCCCTCGGCATAGAACTCGATACCAGTGCCGCTGGGCACCGATGGCGCGGCCCCACTGTCGAAGGAGAACTCCGCTCCGTTGATCTCCCACTTGAGGGGCTGGAATGTTTGGTAGTTCGCGAGGCTCGCGAGGCGCTGGACGGTCTCCTTCCGAAGGGCCTCGGCCTCGATCCCGGCGATTGCTGGGATGCGCAGCAAACCCTGCATGGCATTTAGGTGGCAGGCATTCTGGCCTGCGGGGAGCTCGGGCCACCCCGCCTGGTGCCAGGTCGGTGAGCAGTGGTAGCCCCAGAAGTTCGACACCCATCCCTCGGGGACGAAGTCTGCAGGAGTCTCGTCAGCGACCATGGTCGCCAATGGACGCATACCTCTGATGTTGGACCACACCCTGCTGTAGGGCTCTAGGAACATGCCGATCTCGAAGTAGTTCGTGTTCATGGCTTCTTGCCATGTGCTCATGTCCTCGCTGAACCACCACCAGTCGACAATCTGCGTGCGCTCGTGGCGTTGCTCGAGACGGATCACCTGACCCGCTCCAACGAAGAAGGCATCGCCAGTCTCAGGTTCGAGTGTTCGTTCGTACACGAGCGAACGGGCCGACGCTTCGGCGATCACCCGGTCGTAGTGCCCGCGTTGTAACGCAACCTTGAGCGATCCGTGTATCGATGCTTGTTTCAGACTCTCGTCATTCATGCAACCTCCTGAGAACCGCTCCGGAGCCGCGAGGGTACCCCGATGCCACGAGCCTCCCCCGGCACGCCTCTCGGTTGGCATGCGTCGATCCTCGATGCGGGCGTTGCGCATATCCGGCACTATGCACGGTTTCTCGGGCGCCCATTCTTGCGAAATGGACGGCTACGGGACGTGCACGATTGTGCTTGCTCTCCGAATCGTTGAGCGCGACGATGGTCGCATGGACATGTGGGGTATCGATACCGACGATGCGCCGGACGCCGGTCGCAAGATGATCAAGACGATTGCCTACACCTTCGCAGCCTTTGTTGTGGTCGCGATCCTCATCGTCGTAGCACAGAACGTGTAGGGAGCCCGGGAGGTCAAGGCAATCCGTTGGGGTCGTGCTGCCCGGATGTGTCGTTATGCGTGCAAAGGGACTGTTGACGAACGTCGAGCCGACGGCGGAACGGAACAACGATCGTTCGGGGAGGTAGGGTCGTTTCCAGCTCAACGTGGGAGAAGCAACCTTGATCGAGCTTGAGGCGGGGATCGAAGACGAGATCCAACAATTCGTCGCCGAGAACTGGGACTTCTTCGCTCGTTGGGACAGCGGACAGATCCCAACCGATCGAATCGAATGGCTGCACGGGCGTGAAGTCGATGATCGGCTGCTCGTCAACGACCAGATACCAGGAGCTATCGAAACGAAGGATGGCTTCGCCACCGAGTTCCTCTCGATGCATGGACGTTTCGCGGATGATCCCGTCAGCGCACGTATCGACCTCCTGTTCGCAGGGAAGCTGGCTCCAGACGTGTATGTGGTGACGTATCGACAGCACTATGACGCATCATCCGGGAGATCCACGAATCGGGTCATCACTGAGGTTCTGGTGCGCAAGGATGGAGCACTCCGGGTGCAATACATCCACGAGTAGCCACACATCCCAACACAAACGCATTGGTGCCGTTACGCGTGGTCTCATCAGGGAGAGCGTGTGCGCTAACCGCTCGAGAGCTGAGCGAGCACGGCAGCCAAGCTCGGCATAGGAGGTGCGGCGCCATCGTTCGTCACGACCCAGATCGCAGTTGCTCCCCGTCAATCTGCTGCATATGGGTCGTGATGCGTTAGCTCTGTTGTTCTCGGTGTCGCCGCACTAGTCGTTCAGTTCGGCTCGCTCGTGCGTGCAGCCACGAACCGATGATCGTGACACCACACAACACGTAGAGAACCGTGAATAGCTTCGCCGCGTCCGATGTCGGTGTGAAGTCACCAAATCCGACTGTCGTGACGGCCACGACGCTGAAGTACAACGAGTCGACCCACGACCATTCCTCCAGTAGGCGATACACGATCGTGGCGATCGCGATCAGAGAAACAGCACCCCCGGCCAGAAGCTTGAATTTGACATGGTCTTGCATGTTTTCACCGTTCGGCTCGATAGACCCGTCACAGTAAGAGAGGTGGCTCCTCTCCGTGTACGCCCGAGCCCCGTGGTGCGAACTGAGACGTCTGACACTCGTGAATCGCTGGCACGGCTAGTAGCGATGTGCCTTGTTGGGGAGGGTTGCTACTGGCGAGGTGAGCGGCGGACTGATTAGCGGATCCAATGGTCCACGTTGGCGCTCGCTCCACGTGAGTACAAGCAGGACTGCAACAGGCACAGCAATGAAGGCTTGTCGGCTGAAGACCGGTCTCGACATCTGCCAAGGCTGCGGCGGGTTCTAGATCCCCGCGCTGATTACCCACCCACGCATGAGTGCCGTTATGTGTTGCGGTACTCGCCGACCTCGATCGACCAGCAGCGCATCGAGTCTCTGACTACCTCGACTACGGACCGCACGGCGTCGTACACCGTCACGCGAGGGTCCGTCCACCCAACCCAGATGGAACCGCCGTCTCCGCTATTCGTATCCTTGGAAGTCTGCTCCAGTTGGGATGTTTGGGAACTCGGCTGCGCTGTTCGCTAGCTCGACGAGGGGTTCCATTGCCGCTTTGATTACCCACGCAAGAGTGAGTTCGGATTCCATGAGGTTCACCGATTCGGTGGGGTCGGCTTCGAGGTCGTAGATAGCCGGGATCTGTGGCTTCACAATGGGTGATGTCCATGAGTCGGTTTCTGCCTGTCGGAAGTGGACCTTGAGTGTCTTCCACTTGACTGACCACGGTTCACCGTCGGTTCCGATGAACACGAACGAGTCACGTGGCGCAGAGTCTGACTCGCCGAGCATGAACTCTGACATGTCGAGACCGTCGATGGGTCGATCGGTCGGGATCCGATCGGACTCGTCAGCGAGAGAAGCCAGAGTGGGGAGCCAGTCGTAAGTGGCGACAATCTCGTCCGTCACTACGGAGCTCGGGATGTGCTGTGGCCATCGGATAATCGCCGGGGATCGCATCGATCCTTCCCAGCTACCGCCGAACATGCCCCGCCACGGTCCATTCGAGCCGAAGACTTGCCCTTCCAGCTGCCCTGCAGCGTTGTCGCTCACCCACACCACGATCGTGTCCGCAGCAACTCCAGCCTCGTCGAGTGCGTCAAGGATCTGTCCTGTTCGGTAGTCGAGCTCCGCAATGTTTGCTGCATACGCCGACGGCGACACGTCAGCGAAGTCGGGGTGAGGGATCATCGGCGGGTGCACATTGGTGAAGGATGCGTAGAGGAAGAACGGTCGCCCTTCCGCTGCGACGCGCCTGATGAAATCCGCCGAACGGTTAGCTACGCCCTCGTCCATCAACGGGCGGGTTTCAAGATCGAAGTCGGCCACCGCCAGTTGCGGTTCACCCTTGCGGCCCTGATGGATCTTCGGGACATCCCAGTCGTCGGGATAGAGCGGATGCGCCGAGTACGACGCCTCGTCGCTCGACTCGGTAATCCCCCACCATTCATCAAATCCCTGGTCCGTTGGAATCCGGCCCACCGCACTTCCAAGATGCCACTTCCCGAAACAAGCAGTCGCATACCCCGCATCAGAGAACAAGTCTGCCGCCGTGTACTCCCACGGCGCCAACCCGTACTCGCCTGGCTCACCCGGCAGCGGAACGCGGAACGTTCCGCTCCGCAACGGCAAGCGTCCTGTCATGAGAGCACTTCGAGTCGGGGTGCACTGTGCCTCAGTGTTGTGGTTCGTGAACCTGATCCCTTCAGAAGCCAACTGATCCAGACGAGGAGTCGGGATCATCCCCCCATAGCAAGACAACCCTCCGACACCGACATTGTCCGCGAGCATCACCACAACGTTCGGCTTCACGTCAGCCACCTAACACCCTCCGCAGTTCGATGGCCCACAAACTAGCTACCGCCAGTAAGCGAGCGCTGCTGTCCCAAAGCTTCGACCGCGACGGCGTGTACTCCTCGCAAAATCAAGTCATTGGATTCGACGATGCCCTCGAAATGGCGTGGGACTTCCACGGCGGGGCGCACATGGAAATTGTCGGCAAAATCTCGGTCCATCACGAGTACGCCACCTTCCAATGGCGATTCGTTGACAAGGCGACTGGCGCGACAACGACAGGAACTGACTTCTGTGTCACCGGTCCGAACGGGTTGCTGGCGAAGGTGGTGGTCTTCTTCGATTGACGCCGAAACACCCATGCCGACCCTGATGCGTGGATCGGGAGAAGGTGCGTAGTTTCGCTTGTGTGCCGTGCTGTCGAGACAGGCCCGGTCTCGTCCAGTAGGTTCCGGGGAACCTTGATGGGCACGGTGGCTCAGGGACAAGACACGAAATGGAGGTGGATAATCATGGGATCGTCTGAGGTTCAGGGTGAGCTCTGGAGTCGAGCCGCCGAGGACTGGGCAGCCCTGCAAGAAGCACAACATGCGCCTCTGTTCGAGACGATGTTGGATGCTGCAGACGTCGGTTCCAGCACCAGAGTCCTAGATGTTGGCTGCGGCGGCGGCGTCGCATGTGAGCTCGCGGCTGGCCGAGGGGCGGTTGTTAGCGGTCTGGATGCGTCCCCGGCATTGATCGATCTGGCTCGTCGCCGTGTTCCCAGTGGCGATTTCCGCGTAGGTGATCTTGAGTCACTCCCGTTTGCGGACGGTTCCTTCGATGCGGTGATCGCTGCCAACTCCATCCAATACGCGGAGGATCGAGTAGCCGCGCTTCGCGAACTGGGTCGCGTGTCAACTCCAGACGCGCGCATTGTTGTGAGCTTGTTCGGCGACCCGGATCGTGTCGACTTCAGAGTCGTCTTCGCTGCATTCCGAGATTCGCTTCCGGAGCCGCCGCCTGGGGACGGACCGTTCGGACTATCGGCGCACGGTGCTCTGGAGGATCTCATTGAGCAAGCGGGCTTGAACGTCCTGGACAAGGGTGAGGTCGAACACTCCTTCGTCTATCCAGACACCGAAGTGTTCTGGAGAGGAGCCGTGGCCGGCGGACCCACCCAAGCTGCAAGAGACGTCGTCAGCGACGACATTCTCAAAGAAGCCGTTCTCAGGGCCGCCGAACCATACATGACGGCCGCTGGCGGCATACAGCTCGACAACGTCTTCCAATACGTCATAGCAACACCAAGCCTCTGAACCACGCACCCACAGCCACGAGACGATGCCAGCCTTCGGCGTGTGGATTCCGCGTGGCACGCCGAGACAGTGATCGCAATGCATCCAGTGAGTCTGGGTAACCCGCAAGGAAGAACCGTCGTGGGCACTCGACGCAAAGGACGCGACTGAAAGCCACCGCCGAGTTCTGCGGCGTCTTGGAGCCCCGAGACCAGACCATTCGTGATCCCTCACGCGGGCCGCAGCATGACGCCGGTGTCAGAGCTACGGGCTTGCCTGAGCGCTGTCCTTTGGCAAGAAGAGCAGTTCGAGATCGACAGACGCGTTGATCTCTTCCGCAAGAAGTGTGGCCAGTTCGTCTGCGGGACCCGGAGCGCTCTGGCCAGCGACGGTGATTTCGAACTCTGCTGGTGATCGCGTTGCATCCACTTGCACCGACTCGACCTCGAGGTCCGGATTCCATGAAGCGACCACGCGAACAGCGTCTGCGCTATAGCTTGATTGGTCGATCCGCGAAACTGTGTTCGCGAGGAGCGGCACCGTGAGCATGAGCACGACCAGGACTGCTGCAGCAACACCCCATCGGCTGCGACGAATTCTCTCGGGGGGCGGCAGGAATCCTGCGAATGCGAACGTCAGCCCAGCGGCGAGAGAGATCGCAGCGAAGTTCGTGAGAAACAGTAGAAGCGCACCCATGGCCAGCTCGGTGCCATTGGCGCCAAGCAGAATGCCGACGGTCGCAAGCGGCGGTACGAGAGCTACCGCAATTCCCACACCTGGAAGTGCTGACCCGGCTTCGCTTCGCACTGTCACATATGCGCCTGCGGCACCGGCAACGACCGCAATGCCCAGATCGACAAGATTTGGGCTGGTGCGGGCGAGAATCTCGCTCGGGATGACTGCGTCTTGGTCGATTCGGGGCAGAAGCGCTGTGATTAGCCAAGCGACTCCGATGGCCAACGCGGATCCGGAGGCAACGATTCCCAACGACGCTAGTTGGCGTCGCCCCCAAGCCTGCACCAGCGCTGCAGCAAAGGCCATGATGGGTGTCATGAGTGGCGCCATGAGCATGGCACCGATCACCACCGCAGTGCTGTTGTTGATCAACCCGAACGCCGCGATCGCAGACGACATGATGATCAGGGTGTAGAACCGCCACAGGTACGGAACAAGTCGGCTGCCCTCGTAGAACAACTCGTCGAGAATTCGGCTCCGCTCCGACAGCGACATGCCCGCGCCACGGAACCCGATCTTTCCCTTGGGAATGAGTGATCGCGCTGTACCACCGGGTGCTTGCTTGCTCGTCATCGAACCTCCTCGACGACGGAGAGGTTAGACCGCACGCTTGGAGCAGAGGCATTGCCCGATCCAGTGTGGGTTTCGCGATCGAAGGACTGCCGAAACGCTGGATTCGCGCCCATCACAGATTGCCTTTCTCGCCCTCTAGAGCTAGGGGACGTCGGCTCGGGCGCCGAGCAAGAATGAGTTCACGTCCTCACTCCGGAACGCTGCGATGGCTGCGTACAGGGCAGTGCCTCCGTGCCCAAGGACGATGAACACGGGGATCCAGATGACCAAGACCCACGGATTAGCTTCCCTGAGGTATACCCACCCGGCGATGAGCGCTGCACCGACATATATATCGATCAGCGACATGCGGCCCCACGCAGTGTCGAGAAGAAGGCTGCCTTCTTCGGCGATGCTGCCGCTCGCAATGGACACGCCGATTGCAGCGAACATGAGGACAGTTAGTGCGACCGTGAAGATCCTGATGCCTGTCATTGCTTGCGTCCAAACTCTGTGTCGAGAACGACTTCGAGCCGACGTTCTCCTTCACCACCTACAAACCACCACATCCCGAAACCCAGCACTGCAACGGTGAGGCCGATGAGGGGAACGAGATAGAGAATCTGGATCGTTGCGGACGCGGCCGATAGGACATCCCAGCCAAGCACCAGGCCGAACAAGTAGGCGGTGGCGCCTATCACCGTGTACAAGACTGTCACCAGTGAGAACCAGCTGAATCCCCCACCCAACGGAATCGTCACTACTTTGCGGCTACCCAATGGGAACAGGTAGGTCGATTCGAGCGATGCCGCCACGAGGATCCGTTCCCCCGCTCGGTCGTTCAAGTAGCCCTCGAGATATGCGGCATACCACCTCGCAAAGATGAGATACGAGCTATCGAACGCCGTCTGCACGGCCCCAATAAGGGCAACGACCGGGATCAGCAGGAACGCTTGTGGCACTTGCCACCACGCCACGACGAACAGAGCGAGAGTGAGCAAGGTCGTAGCGGTGATGTCACGAAAGAACTGCTTGTGATACAGCCCCGTCATTCCGCGCATGCGAGCCAGCTGTTGCTCCGCCAACCGTGTCGAGTCACTCACATGTGCCTCCGAATCGTGTCTGAACGTGCATTTGGTACTCGTCACTCCGTCTGCCTTGTCGTCGAGAGCCTCGAGCCGGTATTGCCGTGGCCGGCGAATAGCCCGGTCGACGGGAAGAAGCGACCGGGCCTAGTGTGTGTTTCGCCTATCGGGCAGCACACGACGAAGCGCCGCTCGACAAACCATATACGTTGCCGGTGCGGAGTACGGATGACACGGCGACAGTCGCGGACCAACGCCGTCGCCCGAAGGGCGACGCTACCGCTGGTCAGCGTGACCAGGTCACCCACACAGCGTCGTCCACCGAGACGGCCGAACCATCGAGTGACTGCAGGATCACAGTCGGTACCTCATCCACCATCGTGGGATACGCAAACGTCAACCCGTCAGGACTCCAAAGCGGTGCAGACTGGACGTACTGGTCGAAGAACGGCGCGACTTCTCTGATCCATGTGGGACTCGCCTCAAAGCTGCCGAAATCGGTGGACGAACCATCCTGCCAAACCGCCCAGCGCAGCATCGCCGTACTCGCATCGTCGATCACTGCGTACAGGAGGCGGTCACCTGCTGGGTCCCACTCGAAGTACACGGCAACGCCGGTGCTGATGGTCTCGATGGCTCCACTCGAGAGGTCGAGCAGTGTCAGTCGCCCGACCGGAATCTCGGGAGTGTCCATCAAAAGGACGGAAGTCTGGACACCGGGAGCAGGCTGAGCCAGCGATTGGATGGCCACCCGACTGTTTCGCGCGACAAACTGCACCGGCCCGTCCACTGATGCGATGTCGACCACTCCGGCGTCTGTCCAAAGACTCAGTCGCTGTTGGCTGTCGACCGTTCGGAGTGTGATGACGCCTTCCTCGGTCCAGGATGGTGCCTGGTAGACCCCTGTGTCTTCGATTGCGATCTCCACCGTTCCGTCCGCAGACCGGATCTCGAGGCGCTGGGTAGCGACGTGTGTCGCGATGCGATCGCCCCCCGGCTCCCAAGAGGTGTAATACGGCGATGCGGTTGAGATTGGCGACAGCACGCCCGCCGAATCGAGCTCCTCCACAACGAGGCCGCCTGAAGGGTTGTTGCGCAGCGAGGTCGAGGCGAAGGGACCGTCTTGTCGCGGGTGGTAGTAGAACGGCGGCGAAGCAACCTCTACCCGTGAAAGAACGGACAGATCGTCTTGTGAGAGCAGCACCAGCGCACTCCCACCACTCCGTTGGGTCTCAACCGCAAGGACGGCGCCGTCCGACGTGAAGGTTGGCTGGCGAAACGCTGAAGAGTCTGGTCGCCGTTCCGCAACCGCGTCTCCGTTGGAGTCCAGAACCCGGATGTCGCCACTCGCTCCGCTGACTAGTAGCCGAGGTGGTGGAGCGGACTCCTGCGTCAATGGTTCCGTGGCCTCCTCTTGCTCCTGAACGCTGGTTTGACTCGTGCAGGAAGCAGCCACAACAAGGAGCAGCGAGAGCAGAACGGTGAAGGGAAGTCGCAACAAGACCAACAAATCCTATCGGGTGCAAACTCGCGGATGGACGTTGCGACACTTCGGAATCTTGTCGCGCGAACGCGCTGCCGACAGCCTGACGCTCAGTGCCCCAGAGTAGAGTCACCGCCAGCACACGGACGAGCGGAATGACCCGGACCCCACCGACAACCCAAAGTCGAATCGAACCTTCGCGACGGTGCTGGACAGCCGTGACGGCAGCGATTGAGCATGATCGTGCCCGCCCGTCCAGACCGTGAGCGGCTCACAATGACCGTTGAGACATGGCTTCTTGACAGCGACCCTTCCATCCGGTGGCAGGCGCAGCGGGACACTCTCGGACTCCCCGAGCCGGAGTGGGCGAACGAACGTGCCCGCATCGAGACACACGG
>JBPCTY010000126.1:0-4177 GCA_051011415.1 Acidimicrobiia bacterium | reverse complement strand
GGCAAGGGCGAAATGCCCGCCACCATTCCGCAGACCTTGCCGATTCCGGAATCAGCGGTTGTCGGCGCGACAATGATCGACCGCACCCGCAATCTCACCGAAGTGGTGCTCACCTTCCCTGCGAATGTCGAGGAAGTGGCCGCGTTCTTCGGAGCGAATCTTGAGGCGCTCGGATGGACCGTTGAATCTTCATCCGGTACCGATGCCAATTGGCTGATGGAATACAGCGGTGAACTTGGCACCGGCGAAGTCATTCTCCAGACCGGTGGATCTGGCCTCACCCAGGGCACCCTCCGTCACATCTCTCCAGACGAAGGCTGATCTCTGAGCGGCTCCCAAGGAGTCGGGTTTCAGCTGGCAGCGGCACCGTCGTGCGCTGCATCCGCCATTGCCGCCATACGTTCAATGCGTTCCCGATATCCGTCTCCGAGAAAGCTCTCCGCTCCGTCGAGGACGTCCTGCGCAACGGTTTCTCCGGTGTCGACGCTGAACAGCGGTGCGGAATAGCTGACAATCTTCGTGCCAGCCCCGCTCGGAATGACGTAGTCGGTCCATCGCAAGGCGACGTTTGGCTGCACCACTGACAACAGTGTGATGTATTCGAGAGGGCGGATATCGAGGACCGAGAACACAGCGACCTCGTTCTCGTCGCCGTGGGCGCAATGCAGCTCGCTTCCCGGTGTCAGGCGGCCATCAACCAGCCCGTCCGTCGTGACACCGTTGACATCCATCCAGGCTCTGCGCTTCAGAGGGTCTGTCAACATGTCCCAGACGAACGATGGCGGGGCCTTGCTGTAGGCAGTGAGATCCAGCCACGCGTCTCGTTGGATCACCTTGTCCTCGTTCTGCTGCCGAATGAAAGCCCACACGTCGGGAAGCGAGGACACGTAACCCGCCACCTCGCCGACATGCTCGTACTCCTCGGTGTGAGGAACCCAACCGGCGACCGCAGCCTCCACGCCGAGATCGTCGACGCACTGTTGGGTCACAAGGAGGTAGTCAGCGATACCCGTGGATTCCTTGATCGTGTTCTTCAAAAGACGATGCGCAAGGATTACGTCTGGCCCGCTGACGGTTTCTCTTCCGCCGATCTCGGTCACCGCGAATTCGCCGCAGTGCATCACGATCTTGAGACCGAGCGCTTTGATGTTGACGCAAGCGTTGCACTGGCACGTCGTATTCAGGACCATCGTTTCGAGCGTGGAAGCAAAGGAGCAATAGAGAAGCTCTACCGACTCCAAGACGGTCTGTCCCTGCATGTCTTCTGGTTTGACGCCGTACATGAACACCGCATCACCCTCGATCCCGGAGACTTCGAGTGGGGCTTGGATCGATCCGATCACCGCGTTGAGGAGTTCACCAATGATCCCGTTTGCGTGGTCAAGCTCGCTAGTGGTGAGGAACTGGGTATATCCAGAGATGTCAGCGATGACCATGTGCCCGTGCATGGCGCCGACAATATCAGGAGTAGATGAGGCTGTGTCTCCACCGGCACTGGTCTTCGAACCTAGCTGTCCGCTTGCAGGAGGGCGTCGAGTACGTCAGTTGCAAGCCGGTCATGGCGGAAGATGAAGAAGTGGTCCGCCGTCTCATACCGCACCGTTGTTGCGCCGATGCTGTCGGCGTACTGCTCCAACTCGGTCGCATCGACGAATTGGTCACGATCGCCCACGATGAATGTGCGGCGGGCGGGCATGAGAGCTGCGGGATCAGGCAGCGGAGGGGTCAGGGCACTGTCGACAGGGGGCGCAATTCCGACATATGGAATCGTCGAGCGTTCGCGTGCTTGCCATGCGAGGGCTGTTGCTGCACCAAAGGACCATCCCGTGATGCCGGCGAGGGGAGCAACGTTGTCTTGCATCCACCCAACTACGGCGGTGATGTCGTCGATCTCTGCGGGTCCATGCCCGTGGCTGCCCGTTGAGGCTCCGACGCCGCGAAAGTTGAAGCGGACTGCGGTGTGCCCATGATCGACCAAGATGTCGGCAACGGCGGCAATCAGGGGATGGGTCATCGTGCCGCCGTGTTCCGGGTGGGGGTGGCACACCAGGAAGGCGCCCGTCGAACCTTGGGGGGCATCGGCGATGATCTCAAGCGTGACACCAGGCGATACTTCGACGTTGTGGCGGGTCACTCCTTCGACCTCACAGGGTTGTGAACCACACTGCGACGGCTCCGAGGATCAGGAGGCCCGTTGCGAGCGACGCAAGTATGAGGTATCTGGTCTGCATGGACGGCAGGCTATCGCTCGTCAGGTAACTCCCTTCGGAAGCGAACTCACGCTGCTTGGGCGGTCTACGGGCACTATCCTGCGGTCTCCGAAGCCTCCTTGGAGAACATAGGTCCATGTACGACATCGTCATCATCGGCGGCGGCCCCGGCGGGTACGCATCTGCCCTGTACGCCAACAACTTCGGCCTGAAGGTCGCCATCGTCGAGAAGTCCAGGGTCGGTGGAACCTGCCTTCTTCGCGGGTGTATCCCGGCCAAGGCATGGATCGAGTCTGGCGGTGTGTTCTCGACCGTTGAGGGCGCTGGAGAATTCGGTGTCGAGACGTCGGAGCCGAAATTCGTTTGGCCAAAGGCGCTTGAGCGCAAACAGAAGGTGGTTGAAGGCATCGTCAAGGGTCTCGAGGGTTCGCTGAAGGCGAAAGGCGTCGAGACGATCGAAGGTCACGGCCGATTGACAGGGCCCGGCAAGGTCGAGGTCGAAGGGCACGACGGGTCGAGGCAGGTTCTCGAGGGCCGTGCTGTCATCCTTGCAACGGGTTCCGCACCGTCGTCGATTCCCGGATACGACATCGACGGGGAACGCATCGTCTCCTCAGACCACGCTCTTGATTGGGATGAGCAGCCTGCAACGGTTGCGATCGTGGGTGGCGGCGTGATCGGTTGTGAGTTCGCTTCGTTCCTCGGCGAGGTCGGCACAAAGGTGCACCTGTTCGAGATGGAGGATCAGCTGGTTCCCGGGATGGAGCCAGAGGCGGCGAAGATTCTGTCGAGAGCATTCCGCAAGCGCAAGATCGAAATGCATCTTGGCGTCGGTGTCGGTCCGGCTCAGGTAGGGGACTCGGGTGTCACCGTGCCATACGGCGACGAGTCCGTAGAGGTTGATGTGGTGCTGATGGCTGTTGGTCGTCGCCCGATCACCGACGACGTCGGGCTCGACTCGGTCGGTATCGCATCCGACCGCGGGTTCATTGATGTCGATCTCGACACGATGCAGACCTCGGTGCCCGGGGTGTACGCAGTTGGGGACATTGTTTCGGGAACACCGCAGTTGGCCCACGTTGCGTTCGCCGAGGCGATCGCTGCTGTGTCGCACATCGGTGAGGGCACGACTGGTCGGGTTGATTACAACGCCATTCCCAGCGTCGTGTACACACATCCAGAGATCGCATGGGTCGGGAAGACCGAGGCTGCTGCAACATCCGCTGGGTTCGCCATCGAGACGACGGATCATGGCATGCGAGGAATGGGTCGACCGGTGATCCAGGGCACCGTCGATGGCACGGTGAAGATTGTCGCTGAGGTGGACGGACCGATCCTTGGAGCCACGATTGCCGGCCACGGAGCCGGTGAGATGATTCATGAAATGATGTTTGCTGTGGGCTGGGAGGCCCTCCCGTCTGAAGCCGCGGCGTTCATCCACGCACACCCAACGATTTCTGAGGTTGTCGGCGAGACCCTGATGGCGTCTGCCGGGCGACCTCTGCACTGAAGATTTGAAGAGACAAGACTGAGACGGGCGGCGTCGCCCGGACTAGGAGCTGATTGAACGATGTCGGTCACGATCACGATGCCTCAACTTGGGGAAACAGTCACCGAAGGCACGATCCTGGAGTGGGTCAAGCAGGTCGGGGAGACTGTTGCCGAGGACGAGATCATTGTCGAGATCTCAACAGATAAGGTGGACACCGAGGTCCCGTCACCCGCGTCCGGAACCATCGAAGAGATTCTTGTTGCCGCAGGCGAAACCGTTGAGGTCGGCACCCCACTTGCGATTCTGAGCGGTGGTGACGAGAGCGATGCAGCGCCAGCCGAAACAGAGCCAGAGCCACAGGCTGAGGCTCCAGCGGTTGTCGAAGTAGCCGTCACCGAGGCACCAGCACCCGTCGCTGAGGCTCCCGCTGCACCGCCTAGCACAGCGCCGTCAGCGAGCGGCGAAACAACGAGGC
>JBPCTY010000125.1:0-2790 GCA_051011415.1 Acidimicrobiia bacterium | reverse complement strand
GGGGGTCGTTGTCCAAGCCTTAGGACGATACGGCGGTGGGCAACGCTCCGCAAGAGGTTTGTGGGGACTCTGGATTCGGTGCTCGTGGTGCCCTACGCTGACCTCATGAACGAGTATCACGTGGAACTCGACAAACCGTGGCTGTCAGTCGCTGACATCTGCGAATACATGGATGTCTCCACGTTCGTTGTGACGTCCGTGCTCCGGAGCGGGGAGTTGCCTGCCGTCAAGTTCGGTAGGGAGTGGAGAGTCTCGAAAGAGGACTTCGAAGCCTGGATCAACTCCCAACGAACCACCGTGCGCAGCGAGGAAGACACCGACGCACGGAGTCACTCGCGGTAGATCGGCGTCCGACGGGTTGCTCGCCCGTCTGCGGCAAGGCACTGGCGCCGGCCACCCGGTACGCTCGCCACCTATGTCCACTGTTGCAGTGATTCTCGCTGCGGATCCCGGTTCCGGGTTCGCCACGCCGAAGTACCTCGCCCCGATTCGTGGCGTCGCGCTTCTCGACAGGGTTGTCGCCGACGCCAGAACATGGCCGGTCGATGCCATCTATGTCGTCCTTGGCGCTGATGCGGAGCAAGTCTCCGAAGCCTGTGACCTCGAGGGTGTCACCATCCTCATGGACCCGGAGTGGAACGAAGGCAAGGCCGCTCCGCTGCGAGTGGTGCTCGACCTGCTGTCGCGCGATCGATCGATACGAAGGGCGGTCATCGCCAGAGGCGACCAACCAGGCGTGACTGCCGATGTCGTCGCCTCGTTGGTTGACACTGCGGTGGAAACCCAATCCCTGGCCGCGGTGCCGAAGTATCGATATGCAGTCGGCTGGCCCGTGGTTGTCGGACGCGGTGTGTGGGATGTGTTCCTCGGACTCGAAGGGGACGTCAGCATCCATGATGTGCTCGTCTCCCACTCCGTCACGACGTCGGAGGTCTGGGTCGATCAGCTTGCACCGACGGCCTTCGAGTCGGCCGAACAGCTACCCGCTACCCCGTAGTGGAGTCGCCTCGCATCAGGAAGAGCGATATGAGTATTCTCGACGATTGCCGCGTCGAGGCAGGGAAGGACAAGGCATGGCATCGATAGCAGCCATTCGCAGCATCGGTCACCGGGAAGCGACAAAGCTTCGCAAGTCCCGGGTCCGGACAACCGACTCGCTGCTCCAACAGGCAAGCACCCGAAAGGGACGCGCAGAGGTTTCGAGACGGACGGGTATCCCGACCGCGGATCTCCTGAAGTGGGCACAGCAAGCTGATCTGATGAGGATCAACGGTGTGGGGTCGGAGTATGCGGACCTACTCGGTGGCGCCGGGGTGGACACCATCAAGACGCTGCGTCGGCGCAACGCCGCAAACATCATGGTTGCGCTGGGTCAGGTGAATGCGAAGCGTCGCCTCGTGCAGCGACTCCCCACGGTCGAAATGGTGCGGGGATGGATTGACGAGGCAAATGCCATCGAGCCGCTGGTCACCTCCTGAGTCGATCGGTCGAATCCAAGAATTGCAGAAGGGCCCGCACCTGAGTGCGGGCCCTTCTGATTGGTTTTGAGCGTGGTGTCGAGAGTTTCGTCTCGCTCCGCTCAGCCCATCGTCCTTGCAGCCTTGATCCACTTGGCTGCCGCGGCGGATGACGTGCCAGCGACTTCACTGACCGTGTCGACCTCAGCGGTAGCGAGGGCTCCGAAGGTGGTGATGCCTGCGGCGTTGAGCTTCTTGGCCGTCACGGGACCGATCCCGGTGACCTTGGTCAGATCGCTCTTCTGCGCAGCTGCCTTCTTGGTCTTGGGCGCTTCTGGTGCATCGCTTGGACGGAAGGAGTCCTTCCAGGTTCCGACCACACCTTCCATCTGGTGGCGAAGCTTTGCGACCTGGTCCTGGATCTGCTCGACATCGATCCTTTCGGATACGTTCTCGACGCGGTCAGAAACGGTGTGGACCGTCTTCGATGCGCGCTCGCCGACCTTCTTGTCTCCGAGCTGGAAATCCTTGACCGTCTCGACGGTTGCCTCAGCTCGCTCGGCGACCTTCGTCTCACCGAACTGGAACTCCTTGATGCTCACGACGAGCTGGGAAGCGAGCTCCTTGCCGGACTCGACGAACGTCTGCACGGCTTCTCCGAGGGCGGTTGCTGCGGCGGTGCCGTACTCGGTTGCCTTGTCGGTGGCGACCGTGGTCGACTCCGTGACCGAGGTGACAGCAGCATTGCTGCGGTCCTTGGCCTTGGTGGTGACCGTCGATGCGGTGTCCGCGACCGTCGTGACGGCGGTGGTGCCGTACTCCTTGGCCATGTCCGTTGCCGTCGTTGCGGTGTCTGTCACTGTCTTGGTGGCTGATGCCATCGTGTCTTCGAGGTTCATTCTTCCTCCTGGTCGTGTGCGATGAAGCTGGTGTAGATCTCCATCAGCGCCTGTTTCTGTGTTCCTGTGAGCCTGGTATCGCCGTCAATCGCATCGCGAACGCCTGGTGGTTCGTCGCTGTCGAGCAGTCCGGCTCGTTCGTACAGCGTCTCGGTGCGGATCGACAGGGCTCCTGCGATCGATCTGAGTATCTCGGCAGACGGTGTCCGGACACCCCGTTCGATCTGCGAGAGATATGGATTGGAGACACCGGTCATGTCCGCAAGCTTCCGAATCGAAAGGGCGCTCTTTTCGCGCTGTTCCTTGATAAACGATCCGACGTCGAACTGGGGTGCCTTCATTGGTTGCAGTATACAGCGTTCTGCTTGCAATTGCAAGCAGTAGGTACACGCTCCCGAAACGAGGACTCAAGACTCACGCTCACGGCTCACGGC
>JBPCTY010000124.1:0-2818 GCA_051011415.1 Acidimicrobiia bacterium | reverse complement strand
CTCCCTCACCACCGAAGAGGCGCAGAGCCCGGACCCACTCTTGGTCTGGGAGATGAATGGAGAGCCGCTCACCGCTGAACACGGTTCTCCCATCAGGCTCGTCGTTCCCGGCCAATATGCGATGAAGTCCGTGAAGTGGCTCACGTCGATCCAAGCCGCCGACGAGCCGTTCCTCGGTCACTTCGTTCGAAAGTATCGGTATTTCGCTGATGCGACAGAATCGGAGGCCGCACCGGTCGGAGCTATCCAAGTGCGGTCGCTCGTCGCCGAGCCCTTGGCTGGTACATCCGTTTCTGCTGGTCCGGTTTCTGTTGGTGGAGCTGCGTGGTCGGATGGCGCATCAATCGACCGAGTTGAGGTGTCGATCGACGGGGGCAAGTCTTGGACGTCTGCCAGTGTGCAAAGTGCGGCGAGTCGATTTGCACCGGTGCGCTGGGAGGCAACGATCGAAGTCGAGAGAGGCCGGGTGACTCTGATTGCAAGAGCTACGGACTCGCTCGGCAGGTCTCAACCAATCGAGCCTCGGTGGAATGGCAACGGCTATGCGAACAACGTGGTTCACCCGGTCGCATTCACCGTTGTCTGACGACCGGTCTATCGAGAACGAGCCCTTCGGTTCAGATACATCGCTGCCGCGAGCAGCAGCGCGCCTCCTGCGAGCAACGCAAACGGCGCGCCGAGCCCGCCGCCGAGAACTTCGATGATCAGCCATGGGATGTACACAACGAGCATGAGAACACCACCAACGATGTAGGTGGTTCGATCGATGAGTACGCCTGCGGTGACGAGTCCGGT
The DNA here is from genome assembly GCA_051011415.1 of Acidimicrobiia bacterium. GTDB lineage: Bacteria > Actinomycetota > Acidimicrobiia > Spongiisociales > UBA5794 > SZUA-442. The sequence continues at coordinate 2,023 of JBPCTY010000124.1, read as the reverse complement.
TGCCGCCAGGATGCTGATAACCATTGCGAACCTTCCCGCGGCATCGGTCGGATTCAGCTCCATCACCGTCAGGAACGAACCGAACCCGATGGCAAGGATGCCAAGTATCTCCCCTGTCACCTGAGGGGCCAGCCGGCGAGTCGTGGAAAGCCACAGCCAGCTGAGCCCGAACAGTGCGGACAGTGCTCCGGGAGCTACCCCTGCATCGACCGAGAGCACCTCCGCAAAGAAGTACATGACGGTTCCGAATCCTGCACCAAACAGTGCCACGTGTTGTGCCGTGGATGGTCTGCGCACATAGAACATCACGGCGTAGATGACTGCTGCCACGAGTCCTGTGAGCACTGAGGCTTCGGCTCCGAGCCCCATCATCTGAGCGAGCGAAGTGACTGTCATACCCACAGCGACCGTTCCCAGCAGGAGCGATGCGTTGCCTACACGTTCGGTCGAAGCTTGCGTGGATCTGGAGAGAGCCTCGCCGACGACGGTCAGCAGCAGGGCGGCAACGCCAGCAACAATCGCCTGACCCCCGTGATCGAGTTCTGGCCATATCTCAGCGGTGACGACAAGTGCAGAAGCAAGCACCAGGACGGCACCCAAGTACGCAAGTACATCCCGACCGTTGCCTCTTGTCGATTGTGCTGCCTCGAACGTGCGGATGGCCTCTGCCTGGTCCGACGTGAGGATCCCAGCGTCGACCCATTGATCCATGCGGTCATCGAGGGACATCGGAACCTCCACTGTCATTGTGCTCCGTCGCGACCCCGATGTACATGCATGCCGGTAGCGACGGAGCGGATGACCAGAGGTCTAGATGAACATGGTTTGTGCACCGTCGATGATCTCGATGAAGTCGCTGACGTTGAGCACGCCTTCAAGATCATCCCTCATGTCGTCCTCTTCGAGGTCAAACATGTCGACGGACATCTTGCAGGCCCACAGGTGGCATCCCATGTCGGCGAGGTGGCCCAGGAAGCTGGGGACATCTGGGATGTCGAGCTCCTCCATCTGTTTTCGCATCCGGCTGGTCGCCATCGTTGTCATTCCTGGCAACGGTGTCAGCGCCATCGGCATGTGTGTTGCGGTGTTGCCGACGGGGGTAAATTTGAGGTCACCCATCGTCTTCTTGTTGATCATGTCCATGCCCCAGAAGGTGAAGAAGATGTGTGTCTCCACTCCCTGCTCGAGGGCACCCGATGCCATGATGAGGGCTGGGTACGCCATGTCGAGCGTGCCCTTCGAGCATACGAATGCGATCTTTCGGGCTTCCTCGTCATCCCCGAAATCGGGGACGATTGTTGGCTGAGTATCTAGTGCGGTCATGGTTGCTCCTTAGATGCAGCCGGCTGGCTTCGGGAGGCCTGCGACATACGACATCTTGCGTGCAGGCTTCTTTGGGAAGAGCTGGAACAGGGTCTTGGTCGGTATCTCGCCAACCGTCGAAACTCGGCGAAGCGTTGCCGTCTCGCCTCGGTCCATGTAGTCGGACCTGAGGAACCTGATGACGGTCCAGTGGTCGTCAGTGAGCTCGATCCCGATGTTCTGGGCGAGGGTGACCGCGAGTTCGTCGTCCCATTCGTCGTACTCGGTGAGGAACCCGTCGTTGTCCACGTTGATTTCTCGTGATGCGATCGTTGTTACTGGCATCGAACACCTCCTTGGGTGTGCTGATTGGTTTCGTGAGTGGTCAAGCGTCGACTACCCGTTTTCCGGTCATGGACATCTCTGCGGGCACTGGCATTTGGCGGCCCCGGAGAAGAAGGTTCCAGTACATCCAACGGAAGGCGAGCTTTCCCCAATGGTTTGCTCGCGACTCCTTGAGAAGTGAGAACGGTCCAACACCAGGAACCGGGTAGTGGCCTGGGAGAGGTTGTGTCTCGTAGTTGAAGTCGATGAGCATGGCCTTGCCGTGGCCAGTCTCGACGTAGCAGTTCGCATGCCCGTCGAACTCATGCGTCATCGGCTGGCCGTTCAGCATTGCGACAAAGTTTGGAACGAACGTCTCCATTGCAAAGTGTGCCAC